>NZ_JBEZMA010000099.1:0-17060 GCF_040652415.1 Streptomyces sp. NPDC048255 | reverse complement strand
TCGTACTCGGCCGTACTCGCGCGGTCCGACAACGCGGCGAGGTGCCGTGCCAGGCGGCGCGGGCCCGCGAAGATCGCCCGGACAGGGCCTAGTCCGCTGCCCGCTCCTTGGCCGGCGTACGCGACCGCCCGCGCGGCAGGACCCGTAGCGCATCGCCCATGTCGGCCACCTCGATGACCTTCATCCCGGCCGGCACCTTGCCCGGATCGGCCGGCACCAGGGCGTGCGTGAACCCCAGCCGGTGCGCCTCCGCGAGCCGCCGCTGTACGCCGGTCACCCGCCGCACCTCACCGGCCAGCCCCACCTCCCCGATCGCGACGAGGTTCTTCGGGAGCGGGACGTCACTGGCGGCCGAGGCCAGCGCGAGCGCGATCGCCAGGTCGGCGGCCGGCTCGGTGAGCTTCACGCCGCCGACGGTCGCGCTGTAGATGTCCCGCTTGCCCAGCGCGGTGATCCGGCCGCGCTGCTCCAGCACCGCCAGCATCATCGACACGCGGGAGGTCTCCAGGCCGGACGTGGTCCGCCGGGGGGAGGGGATCTGCGAGTCCACCGTCAGCGCCTGCACCTCGGCGACCAGCGGACGCTTGCCCTCCAGGGTCACGGTCAGGCAGGTCCCGGGCACGGCCTCGGCACGCCGGGTCAGGAACAGCCCGCTCGGGTCGGCGAGGCCGGTGATGCCCTCGTCGTGCAGCTCGAAGCAGCCGACCTCGTCGGTGGCCCCGTACCGGTTCTTGATGCCGCGCACCAGCCGCAGCCGCGCGTGCCGGTCGCCCTCGAAGCTCAGCACCACGTCGACCAGGTGCTCCAGGAGCCGGGGGCCGGCGATGGCCCCGTCCTTGGTCACGTGGCCGACGAGGAGGGTGGACATCGCGCGCTCCTTGGAGGCCCGGATCAGCGCCCCGGCCACCTCGCGGACCTGGGCCATGCCGCCGGGCGCGCCGTCGATCTCGGGCGAGGCGATGGTCTGTACGGAGTCCAGGATCAGCAGGGAGGGCTTCACGGCGTCGAGGTGCCCGAGCACCGCCGACAGGTCGGTCTCCGCGGCGAGGTAGAGGTGGTCGTTCAGCGCGTTGATCCGGTCGGCCCGCAGCCGCACCTGGCTCGCCGACTCCTCACCCGTCACGTACAGGGTGCGGTGCTCGTCGCTGGCCGCCTTCGCCGCCACGTCCAGCAGCAGCGTCGACTTCCCGACGCCGGGCTCCCCGGCGAGCAGCACCACCGCGCCGGGCACGAGCCCGCCGCCGAGGACCCGGTCGAGCTCGTCCACGCCGGTGCTGCGCGCGGTCGCCGTCCGGCCGTCGACCTGCCCGATCGGCACGGCGGCGGTCGAGACCCGGCCCGCGGCCGTGGTGCGCACGGCGGGCGCGCCCATCTCCTCGACGGTGCCCCACGCCTGGCACTCGGGACACCGCCCGAGCCACTTCGCGGTCGTCCAGCCGCACTCGGTACAGCGGTAGGACGGCCGGTCCTTGGCGGATGAACGAGCAGTACGGGCAGCCATGGCGCCCACCGTAGCCGTCCGTACCGACAGACCGGCCCGGGCGGTGGGCGGGAAGGCAGCGGGAGAGCGGTGGCAGGGGCCGCGGGAGGGCGGCGGCCGGGGCCGTGGGCGTCCGCGTCAGAGGTACGGGAGGCCGGCGTGAAGGCCTGCGGCTGGTCCGTAGGGGCGTCCGCGTCAGGGCTCGCGTCAGCGGACCACCGATCTGTTCACCCGTAAGGACTAAAAGTGCTGAAGGCTTCCGAGGCGCCACCGACGTGCCGCCTACGGTCGCCAGGTGAACAGCAGCAACCAGGCACACTCCTCATCGCGCACCGGCGCACACCGGGCGCAGGGGCGCACACCCCTCGAAGGGGAGCAGCCGCCCCCCTTCCGGCACGAGCCCTATCTGGACGGTCTGTTCACCTACTGCCTGTCGGTCCTGTGTGATCACGACACCGCCACCGACGTGCTGGGCGATGTCCTGGCGGTGGCGGAACGTCACCCCAACCGCTGCCCCGACGAGGGCGACCGGCGGGCCTGGCTGTACGCCCTGGCCCGCTGGGGCTGCCTGCACCGCCTGGCCGAGCAGCGGCGCGCCCGGCAGGGAGCGCATTGCGCCGGGCGTGCGCCGGAGCGCACGAATCCCGTGCGTGCGCCGGGTCCCGATGGCGACGCCGGCCACCTTCCCGGAGCCCGGCGCACCCTTGACGTGAGCGCGTACCGCCGTACCGAGCTGGCCCGGCTCGCCTGGCCGGAGGCCGCCGGGACCACGCCCGAGCAGCGCGAGGCCCTCGAACTCGCCGTCCGCCACCGCCTCGGTGTCCCCGAGCTGGCGGCCGTCCTCGGCACCGCCCCGACCACCGCCCGGGAGCTGCTGTCCGGCGCCGCCTGCGAGGTCGAGCGCACCCGCGCCGCCCTCGCCGTCGTCGAGACCGGCAGCTGTCCCACCGTGTCCCGCCTCACCGGCGAAGAGGGCGACGGCGGCGTACTGCTGTCCACCACCCTGCGCGCCGAGCTCGTCCGCCACGTCGACGACTGCCCGCGATGTCGCCGCGTCGCCGAACGCCTCGGCGCCGCCGCCCCCTGGCCCGGCTCCGGCGGCATCGAAACCGCCGCACTCCCGCTGGTCCCGGCCCCCCGAACCGCCGTCCACGCGGCGATGCTCCGCTCCGGCGGGCGCCGCCGCCGGCCCGGCCCGCGCTTCGACCGCACCGGCTTCCCGATGGACCCCAAGGACCGCGCCGCCCGCCGCGACCGGCTGCGCGCCCGGGCGGTGACCACCACCGTGGTCGCCACCGTCGTCGCCGCCCCGGTCCTGGCCCTGTGGGCCGCGTACCGCGGTGCGCCCAGCACCGGCGAACCCGTCGGCGGCGGAGCCGCCCGCATCTCCGCCAGCGAGTCCGAGCTCCCGCCGCCGCTCGCGGCCGGCCGGCCCCTCACGGCGTACGAGAACGCCGGCAACGCGGCCACCACCACCGGCGGACCCGGCTTCGCCCCCGGCAGCGCCGACCCCGACGTCTCCGTCGAGGTGATCAGTACGGGCCCCCCGGCCACCCCCGACCGGGCCGGCGCCCCCGGCCGCCTCACCGTGGCGGCCGCCTCCGAAGGGGCCGTCACCCTGCTCACCCTCACCGCCTCGGGCGGTGGCCCCGTGGACTGGCGGCTCTGGTCCGACGCCCCCTGGCTGCGCGCCGACCGGCCCGCGGGCACGCTGGCCCCTGGAGAATCGGTCACCCTGCGGATCGTGGTGGACCCCGAAGCCCAGCCCGTGGGCGCCTGGACCGCCCGGGTCGGGGTGGATCCCGGCGGCGCGGTGGTCTCCGTACGGGGCCGCGGGCGCCCGGCCCCGACGCCGCCCCGGCCGACGACCCCGCCGCCGTCGCCGACCCCCACGGAGGCCACGCCGACCCCCACGCCGACGCCGACTCCCACCGAGCCGACGCAGCCCCCGACGCCCACGCCGACGCCGACGGAGGGCTCAGGCGGAACGGTTTCCCCGTCGCCGGAGCCGACCGACCCGCCGGGGTCCGCGGGGCCGTAGGTCCCTAGGGGCCGTACGTCCGTACGTAGGACCCGGGCGGTCCCAGGCGGCTCTAGGCGGCCGGGGCCGGCGGGGTCGGCGGCGCGGGCGGGACCGGGTCGGCCGGGTGCGGCGCCATCGGCAGCAGGGAGGCCAGCCGCGCCTCGCACAGCTTCACGAGCGCCTCGTACCCCTCCTTGCCCATCAGCTCCGTCAGCTCGGGGCGGTACGACACGTACACCGGGTCCCCGGCGCCGTGCGCGGAGGTGGCCGAGGTGCACCACCAGTGCAGGTCGTGGCCGCCCGGGCCCCAGCCGCGGCGGTCGTACTCACCGATCGTCACCTGGAGCACCCGGGTGTCGTCGGGCCGGTCGATCCAGTCGTACGTCCGGCGGATCGGCAGCTGCCAGCAGACGTCGGGCTTGGTCTCCAGCGGCTCGCGGCCCTCCTGCACCGCCAGGATGTGCAGCGAGCAGCCGGCCCCGGCGGGGAACCCCGGCCGGTTCAGGAAGATGCACGCGCCGTCCCAGCGGCGGGTCTGCTTCTCCCCGTCGTCGTCGTGCTGGGTCCACCCCGTCTCGCTGCCGACGTCGTGGAACTGCCACAGCTCGGGCGTCAGCCGCGCCACGTGCTGGGCCACGCGCTTCTCGTCGTCCTCGTCGGAGAAGTGCGCGCCGAGCGTGCAGCAGCCGTCGTCGGCCCGGCCCACCTGGATGCCCTGGCAGCCGCTGCCGAAGATGCAGGTCCAGCGGGAGGTCAGCCAGGTCAGATCGCAGCGGAAGACCTGCTCGTCGTCGGCGGGGTCCGGGAACTCCACCCAGGCCCGCGGGAAGTCGAGCCCCTTCTCGTCGGCCACCGCGGCGGTCCTGGGCTTCGGCTTGCCCTTGTCCTTGTCCTTGTTCTTGGGCTTGTTCGTCGCCTTGGGCTTGGACTCGGGCTTGGGCTCGGGCTTGGACTTGGGCTCGGAGCTGCCGCCGGCGTCCGTGTCCTTCTGCGACCGGGTCTTGTTGGCCTTCTTCGTATTTGGCACAAACCCCAGCCTAAGCGCCCCTTACTCAACCCCTCCGCGTTCCTCCCAGTAGCGTTTCCCCCTATGAGACTCGGTGTCCTGGATGTGGGTTCGAATACGGTCCATCTGCTGGTGGTGGACGCGCACCCCGGTGCGCGCCCGCAGCCGGCGCACTCGCACAAGGTGGAGATGCGGCTGGCGGAGCTGCTCGACGAGCAGGGCGCGGTCACTCCCGAGGGCGTGGAACGGCTCATTTCGGTCATCCACGACGCGGTCCAGGCCGCGGAGGACAAGGGGTGCGAGGACGTCCTCCCCTTCGCGACCAGCGCCGTGCGCGAAGCCACGAACGCGGACGAGGTCCTGGCCCGGGTCAAGCTGGAGACCGGCATCGAGCTGCCCGTGCTGAGCGGCGAGGACGAGGCCCGGCTGACGTTCCTGGCGGTCCGCCGCTGGTTCGGCTGGTCGGCCGGGAAGCTGCTGGTCCTCGACATCGGCGGCGGCTCGCTGGAGATCGCGTACGGCATCGACGAGGACCCCGACACGGCCGTCTCCCTCCCCCTGGGCGCGGGCCGCCTCACCTCGGGCTGGCTCCCGGGGGACCCGCCGGACGCCGGGGACATCCGGGCCCTGCGCCGTCACGTGCGGGCCCAGATCGCCCGTACGGTCGGCGAGTTCAGCCGCTTCGGGGCGCCGGACCACGTGGTCGCGACGTCGAAGACCTTCAAGCAGCTGGCCCGCATCGCGGGCGCGGCCCGCTCGGCGGACGGCCTGTACGTCCAGCGGGACCTGACCCGCAAGTCCCTGGAGGAGTGGGTCCCGCGCCTGGCGGCCATGACGACGGCCCAGCGCTCGGCCCTGCCGGGCGTCTCGGAAGGCCGCGCGAACCAGCTCCTGGCGGGCGCACTGGTCGCGGAGGGCGCGATGGACCTCCTCGGGGTCGAGGAACTCGAAATCTGCCCCTGGGCCCTGCGCGAGGGAGTCATCCTCCGCCGCCTGGACCACCTCCCGGCATCGCCGGAGGTGTGAGGGGCGGGGGTCCGGCGGTACGGGGGTCCGGGCGGGCGGGGTCTTTGCCCCCCCTCTCCGCTTGATGCCGAGGGGCCCAGCCGGAGCGAGACCCCGTCCAGATCCCCGGCAGGAGCAGGGCGGCGCCTTCAATCGCTACGCGCTCCTCTCGTCTCGGCGTCCGCCGGCCGTCTGGGGCTGGACACAGGCCGCCACCGGTCTGGTGGGTGCCTGAGGTGAGTGGGCGTCGGCCGGCCCGGCATGCGGTCGAGGTTCCCCGCCGCCCCGTGCGCGGGCCGGGGCGGACCCGCGTGGTGGGCGTCACGTCGTCGGTGGGGCTTGGGCCCGTAACCTGTCTGCGTGGCAGAACCAGTCCGCACGCCGACCGCGAAAGTCGCCCTCTCCACCGCTTCGGTCTATCCGGAGTCGACGGCGACCGCCTTCGAGATCGCCGCGCGCCTCGGGTACGACGGCGTCGAGGTCATGGTCTGGACGGATCCGGTCAGTCAGGACATCGACGCCCTGCGGCGGCTGTCCGACCACCACCAGGTGCCGATCCTGGCCATTCACGCGCCGTGCCTGCTCATCACCCAGCGGGTGTGGTCCACGGATCCCTGGACCAAGCTCCAGCGGGCGCAGGCGGCGGCCGAGCGGCTCGGGGCGTCGACCGTCGTCGTGCATCCGCCCTTCCGCTGGCAGCGCCAGTACTCCCGCGACTTCGTCACCGGCATCTGGCGGATGGCGGACGAGACCGACGTGCGGTTCGCCGTCGAGAACATGTACCCCTGGCGCTACCGCGACCGCGAGATGCTCGCGTACGCGCCCGAGTGGGACGTGACGAAGGACGACTACCGGCACTTCACCGTCGATCTGTCGCACACCGCGACCGCCCGTACGGACGCCACCGCCATGATCGACCGGATGGGCGACCGGCTCGCGCACGTCCACCTCGCCGACGGAAACGGCTCGGCCAAGGACGAGCACCTGGTCCCCGGCCGGGGTACGCAGCCCTGCGCCGAGCTGCTGGAGCGGCTCGCCCGGACCTCCTTCGACGGGCACGTGGTCATCGAGGTCAACACGCGCCGGGCCATGTCCTCCGCCGAGCGCGAGGCGGATCTCGCCGAAGCCCTGGCCTACACCCGTCTGCACCTCGCCACCGCCTCCGGCACCCCCGCCGCCCGGCCCCCGGCCCGCCGCCCGTGACCGAGCCCGCGAAGCCGCGCCGCCGCGGCCCCGGCCGGCCCCGCCAGGACGAGGCCGAGGAGGGCCCCGGCACCCAGGAGCGCATCCGGCTCGCCGCCCGCGAGGTGTTCGCGGAGCGCGGGTACGACAAGACGTCCGTACGCGGCATCGCGAAGGTGGCGGGCGTGGACCCGGCGCTGGTGCACCACTACTTCGGCAGCAAGGACGACCTGTTCGCCGCCGCCGTCGAGGTGAGCCTGGAGCCGGCGCTCGTGGTCCCGGCGATCCTCGGCGAGGGGCCGGACGGCATCGGCGAGCGGCTGGCCAGGTATTTCCTGGGGATCTGGGAGAACCCGGTCACCCGTGCGCCCCTGCTGGCAGTGCTGCGGTCCGCGCTCACCCACGAGGCCGCCGCGAAGGTCCTGCGCGGGCTGGTCCTGCGCCGGGTGCTGGAGCGGGTCGCCGCCGACCTCAAGGTTCCCGACCCGACGTTCCGCGCCGAGCTGGCCGCCTCCCACATGGTCGGCATCGCGATCCTGCGCTACGTCGTCCAGGTCGAGCCCCTAGCCTCCGCGGACCCGGAGGTCATCGTCGCCCTGGTCGCCCCCACGCTCCAGCGCTACCTGACCGAAGAGTGACCGCTGCTTGACCCTCCCGTCCCGGCATCCGGACTTGCCGTCCGCATCCCGGGCGGCAAGCGGTAGCCTCGTAACAGATTCCTGTCTATAGTCGCGGCCGCGTCCGGCGCAGCCGCACCCCTGGGGAGTGAACCCGATGCCCGAGCTCAGGTCCCGCACCGTCACCCACGGCCGCAACATGGCGGGCGCACGCGCCCTTATGCGTGCGTCGGGCGTAGCGAGCGAGGACATCGGGAAGCCGATCATCGCGGTCGCCAACTCCTTCACCGAGTTCGTCCCCGGCCACACCCACCTGGCCCCGGTCGGCCGGATCGTCTCCGACGCCATCCGGGCGGCGGGCGCGATCCCGCGCGAGTTCAACACGATCGCCGTCGACGACGGCATCGCCATGGGGCACGGCGGGATGCTGTACTCGCTGCCCTCGCGCGACCTGATCGCGGACTCCGTGGAGTACATGGTCGAGGCGCACTGTGCCGACGCCCTGATCTGCATCTCCAACTGCGACAAGATCACTCCCGGCATGCTGATGGCCGCGATGCGCCTCAACATCCCCGTCGTGTTCGTGTCCGGCGGCCCGATGGAGGCCGGGCAGGCCATCCTCGTCGACGGCACCGTCCGCAAGCTCGACCTGATCGACGCCATGGTCGACGCCTCCAACGAGAACGTCTCCGACGAGGACGTGCTGCGGATCGAGGAGAACGCCTGCCCGACCTGCGGTTCGTGTTCGGGCATGTTCACGGCCAACTCCATGAACTGCCTCGCCGAGGCCATCGGCCTCGCCCTGCCGGGCAACGGCTCGGTCCTCGCCACCCACACCGCGCGCCGCGCCCTGTACGAGGACGCCGGCCGGACGGTCGTGGAGATCACCAAGCGGTACTACGAGGACGGCGACGAGTCGGTCCTCCCGCGCAACATCGCCACGCGCGAGGCCTTCGAGAACGCCATGGCCCTCGACATCGCGATGGGCGGCTCGACGAACACGATCCTGCACCTGCTGGCCGCCGCGCAGGAAGCCGGTCTGGACTACGACCTGACCGACATCGACGCCGTCTCGCGCCGCGTCCCGTGCCTGTCCAAGGTCGCGCCGAACATCGCGCCCGGCGGCACGTACTACATGGAGGACATCCACCGGGCCGGCGGCATCCCCGCCATCCTCGGCGAGCTGCACCGCGGCGGGCTCCTCAACAAGGACGTCACCACCGTCCACTCGGACGGCCTGGAGGACTGGCTGGCCGAGTGGGACGCCCGTTCCGGTACGGCGAGCGACGTGGCCATGGAGCTGTGGCACGCGGCCCCCGGCTGCAAGCGTTCCGCCTCCGCCTTCTCCCAGTCCGAGCGCTGGGACACCCTCGACCTCGACGCCGAGGGCGGCTGCATCCGCTCGGTGCAGCACGCGTACTCAAAGGACGGCGGCCTCGCCGTGCTGCGCGGCAACATCGCCGTCGACGGCTGCGTCGTCAAGACCGCCGGTGTCGACGAGTCGATCTGGACCTTCGAGGGTCCGGCCGTCGTCTGCGAGTCGCAGGACGAGGCCGTCGACAAGATCCTCCGCAAGGAGATCAAGGAGGGCGACGTCGTCGTCATCCGCTACGAGGGCCCGCGCGGCGGCCCCGGCATGCAGGAGATGCTCTACCCGACCTCCTTCCTCAAGGGCCGCGGCCTCGGCAAGGCCTGCGCCCTGGTGACCGACGGCCGCTTCTCCGGCGGCACCTCCGGTCTGTCCATCGGCCACGCCTCCCCGGAGGCCGCCTCGGGCGGCACCATCGCCCTGGTCGAGGACGGCGACCGGATCCGCATCGACATCCCGAACCGGTCGATCGAGCTGCTGGTGGACGAGGCCACGCTGGCGGCCCGCCGCGAGGCGCTGGGCGGGGTGTACGCGCCGAAGAACCGCGAGCGCAAGGTCTCCGCGGCCCTGCGCGCCTACGCGGCGATGGCCACCAGCGCCGACAAGGGCGCCGTCCGCGACGTGAGCCGTCTGTACTGACCCGTAGCACCCGCCGGCACCCCGCGGCCCCGCCCGACCTGGTCGGACGGGGCCGCGCGGTGGTTCACCACCCGGCGGGGTCCGCAGCGTCCACGGCGAACACCGAGCCGTCCGGCGCGGTCCCGAACACCCGACCGCCGCCGGCCACCGGCGCGGGAACCGTCGCGTTGTATGTGCCCTGGCCGGTGCCCATCCGGGGGTCCGTCTGCCCCACCATCCGGCCGGCCGCGGCATCGACCGCGAGCAGCCGGCCGTCCGCCGCCATCAGGTACAGCCGCCCGTCGGCGACCACCGGCCGCGACGCCGAGGCCACGGCCGTCTCCAGCCGCCACGCCTCCCGCTCCGGGCCTACGGCGGTCAGCGCACCGGAGATGCCGATCAGGTACGCCACGCCGTCGGGCCCGACCGCCGCCTCCGCCTGCAATTGCTCGACCGACAGCGCGGTACGCCGTACCGCGCGCGTCCCGAGGTCGATGCGCACGACCGCGCCCGTCATCCCCTGCAGATCACCGGCCAGCAGGTGCAGGCTGCCCTGCGCGACGCCGACCGGCCGGAGCATGCCCGGTGCGCGCAGCTGCCACCGCACGCTGCCGGTGGCCGGGTCGACCGCCGAGATCTGCGAGGACGCTCCGTCGTCGGCGCGCGTCGACACGTAGAGGTCCTGCCCGCCGCCGGGCTGCTCCTGGCCGGTGAACCACACGGACCCCAGCCGCCCCAGGCGCTTGTCCCAGCTCACGCCGCCGGTCTTCGCGTCGAGCGCCGTGACGTTCCCGTCCGCCGTCGCGACCAGCACCGTCGCCCCCGACGCCAGTACCCGGACGTCCGGCGCGACCTCCCTCTTCCACCGCACCGCGCCCGTGGCCGGATCCAGCGCCTGGAGCAGCCCGCTGCCGGGGCCCATGGCGAGGACGAGTCCGCCGCTCGCGACGGGCACGACGGTGGTGGCGCCGGCCGTACGCGGACCCGTACCGGGTGTGCGTACGGACCAGGCCACGCCGCCGTCGGCCTCCTCCAGCCGGGCCGCGACGAGCCCCGGCGCCGAGCAGTAGAGGGCCGCGGCCGCCCAGGAACAGGAGGACACCGCCTTCCCCGGCCCGGCGTCGGGCAGCGAGGCCGACCAGGGGGCGGCGGCCGGCGGCTGTTTCCCGGCGGCGGGGCCGATCTGCTGCGCGGCCCCGCGCCCGCCGGGGGCCTGGCCGGCCCCGAAGTGTGCGTAGGCTCCCACGGCCCCGCCGGTCAGCAGCAGCCCGAGCCCCAGCGCCACGGCGGTCCGCCGCGGCCGCCGCCCCGGGGTCTTCGCGGGGGCGGGGGGCCGTACCCGCCGGTGCGTGAGCACGTCGGCGGCAGCCGCGGCGCCGCCGCGGGCGCGCTCCGAGACCGGGCGGCGGGGCTCCGGGATGAAGGCCCGGGTGTCCTCGCCCGTCGGGTACGCGGCCGCCCGCAGCTCGCCGAGCAGGGCGTCGGGGGTCGGCCGGTCGGCGGGGTCCTTCGCGAGGCAGCGGGCGAGGACCGGCGCGAGCGCGTCCGGCACCCCCGTCAGATCGGGTTCGGCGTGCACCACCTGGTAGGCGACGAGGTAGTGGCTCTCGGAGTCGAACGGGCCGCGCCCGGTCAGCGCGTGCACCAGTACGGCGCCCATCGCGAACACGTCCGCGGCGGGTCCCACCTCCCGGGGCCGCTGGAACTGCTCGGGCGCCATGAACGGCGGCGTCCCGATCAGCTTCCCGGTCTCGGTCCGCAGGTCGCTGTCGACCGGCCGCGAGATCCCGAAGTCGATGACCCGTACCCCGTCGGCGCCATCAGGACGTTGCTGGGCTTCAGGTCCCGGTGCACCACACCGGCCCGGTGGATGTCCCGGAGCGCCTCCGCGAGCCCGGCGCCGAGCCGGGCCGCCTCGGCCCCGTCGAGCGGCCGTTCCCGTACGCGCTCCGCCAGCGTCGGGGCGTCGATGAACAGCGTGGCCATCCAGGGCCGTTCGGCCAGCGGATCCGCGTCCACGACCGGCGCGGTGAACGCCCCGCTGACCCGCCGCGCGGCGGCGACCTCCTGCCGGAACCGTGCCCGGAACTCCGGATCCACCGCGTGCTGCGCGTGGACGACCTTGACCGCGAGCCGCAGCCCGGACGCCGAGGTGGCCAGGTGCACGACGCCCATGCCGCCGGAACCCAGCACGGATTCCAGCCGGTACTGCCCGGCGTACTCCGGAAAACCGGCCCGTTCCGCGCGCAGTGAATGCACTGCCGACCACCCCCGCCGGAGCCTAGTCGATGGCGCATATGAATCGGTATGGGCCTGCTACCCTGCGCGAGTTGCAGAGCGCCATGCTCCAAAGGGGGGAGTCCGCATGTCGGTTGAGGGTGAGCTGGACCAGGTCCAGGCCGAGGCACAGGGCCTTGCTGCCGCAGGATCCGGCTACAGGAGCTATCCGGTCGCGCCCGGAGTGCAGCTCAAGGTGCGCAGCGGTCCGGGCACCGGGTACTCGGTGGTGAGCGTCCTGCCGCTCGGCGCGTCGGTCACGATCCGCTGCCAGTGCGAGGGCACCACCATCTCGGGCCCGTACGGGACGACGAACCTCTGGGACTGCGTCGGCAACGGCCAGTTCGTCTCGGACGCCTACGTCAAGACGGGCAGCGACGGCTACGTGGCCGCACACTGCAGCTAGGTCCTGTCCGGGCGATCTTCGCGGGCCCGCGCCGCCTGGTACGGCGCCTCGCCGCGTTGTCGGACCGCGCGAGTACGGCCGAGTACGAGCTGCGATCCTCCGCCTTGCGATGCACCGCACCAGACGACGCGGGCTGATCCACGAAGATCGCCCGGACAGGAACTGGTGCTCGGGCCGTCACCGTTCTGACACGTGAGACACGCCCCGGCCCGACCGGCCCGGCGGGGATAATCGCTGATGTGAGCGACGACCAGCGAGACCAGACCCCCGCCGCGCCGGCCCCGGCGGCCCCCGTCGGCCCCGAGCCCGAGCCGATCCACTTCTTCGGGACGACCTGGGTGAAGCACGACGGCGGCTACGCCCTGCGCCGCGCCGCCGCCGCCTTCGTCTCGCTGGCGATCGCCGTCATCAGTGCCTTCCTGCTCCGCTTCGCCTACGAGGGCATGGAGATCGGCAACGTCGGCCCGTTCCTGAGCATCTCCGTCGTCGTCCTCTTCGCGATCGCCAGCTCCATCGCCTTCGTCAAGACCTGGGAGTCCTTCAGCCGCCGCCCGGCCCCGTCCTCCGACGAGGCCGCCCTCAAGGGCCTCAAGCTGATCGGTTTCATCGGCTCCCTCATCGCGTACTTCATCCGCTGCTTCTTCGAGGCCCCCGGCGAGGGGCTGCGCCGCGCCGAGTACGAGCGCGCCGTGGCCGAGTTCGCCCGCCGCCGCAGTTCCCGTACGGGCAACCCGGCCGCGCGGCGCCCCAAGCGCAAGAAGTAACCGGCCCACCGGCCCCCGCCCCCTTTCACCCGCCGGGCCCGGCCGGGTCCCCGTACCGGACCCGCCGCACCGGTTGACGGCCCGGCACAGCCAGGAGCATTATTCATCACATGATGAATAACCAGCCCGAGGGAGCTCCGCCTCCCACCCCGGCCGCCGTCCACGCCCACGGCCTCACCGTCCGCCGCGGCACCGGCCGCACCCCCCGCACCGTCATCGACTCCATCGCCTTCGACGTCCCCCGCGGCCGCATCACCGGCCTCCTCGGCCCCTCCGGCTGCGGAAAGTCCACCCTCATGCGCGCCGTCGTCGGCAGCCAGGCCCACGTCACCGGCACCCTCGACGTCCTCGGCCGCCCCGCCGGCCACCCCGAGCTCCGCTCCCGCATCGGCTACGTCACCCAGGCACCCTCCGTCTACGACGACCTCACCGTCCGGCAGAACCTCGACTACTTCGCCGCCGTCCTCGACCCCGGCCGCGCCGCCGCCGACCGCCGCGCCGCCTCCGTCACCCGCGCCGTCAGCGACGTAGACCTCACCACCCACGCCGACGCCCTCGCCGGGAACCTCTCCGGCGGCCAGCGCAGCCGCGTCTCCCTCGCCGTCGCCCTCCTCGGCACCCCCGAGCTGCTGGTCCTCGACGAACCCACCGTGGGCCTCGACCCCGTACTGCGCCGCGACCTGTGGAACCTCTTCCACGAGATCACCGCCACCCGCGGGACCACGATCCTCGTCTCCTCCCACGTGATGGACGAGGCCGAGCGCTGCCACGAACTGCTCCTCATGCGCGAGGGCCGCATCCTCGCCCAGGACACCCCCGACGCCCTGCGCACCCGCACCCGCTCCGCCACCGTCGAGGACGGCTTCCTCCGCCTCGTCGACGAGGCCGACGCACTCGCGAAGGAGACCCGGCGATGAACGGCGCCCGCACCACCGCCACCGCGGCCCGAGTCCTGCGCCAGCTCGGCCACGACCCGCGCTCCATCGCGCTGATGCTCCTGGTCCCCGTACTGATGCTGACCCTGCTGCGCTTCGTCTTCGACGGCAGCCCGCGCACCTTCGACAGCGTCGGAGCCTCGCTCCTCGGGATCTTCCCCCTCATCACGATGTTCCTGGTGACCTCCATAGCCACCCTGCGCGAGCGCACCTCCGGCACCCTGGAGCGCCTCCTCGCCATGCCGCTCGGCAAGGGCGACCTCATCGCCGGCTACGCCCTCGCCTTCGGCGCCGTCGCCGCCGTCCAGTCCCTCCTCGCCACCGGCCTCGCCCTGTGGGTCCTCGGCCTCGACGTCGTCGGCTCCCCCTGGCTGCTCCTGCTCGTCGCCCTGCTCGACGCGCTCCTCGGCACCGCGCTCGGCCTCTTCGTCTCCGCCTTCGCGGCCTCCGAGTTCCAGGCCGTCCAGTTCATGCCGGCGGTGATCTTCCCCCAGCTGCTGCTCTGCGGACTCTTCGCCGCCCGCGACACCATGCACCCCGTCCTCGAAGGCATCTCGAACGTCCTGCCGATGTCCTACGCCGTCGACGGCATGACCCAGGTCCTCACCCACACCGACATGACCGCCGACTTCGTCCGCGACGCCGTGATCGTCGCCGTCTGCGCCCTCCTGGTCCTCGTCCTCGGCGCCGCCACCCTCCGCCGCCGCACTCCCTGACGCACCCCGGCCCGACACACCCCGGCCCGACGCCCACAGGCCGGACACCGACCCGCCCCCCGGCCCACGAGTGCAAGGATGAGGACGTATCCGCAGCACGCGTGCAAGAACATCCCCCAGCTACCGCTGGGAGGGGCCCCCAGACGAGGTGAATCGGGCATGACCCAGACAGTCGCAGTCCTCGGTACCGGCAAGATCGGCGAGGCCCTGCTCAGCGGGATGATCCGAGGCGGCTGGCCCGCCTCGAAGCTCCTCGTCACCGCCCGCCGCCCGGAACGCGCCGAGGAACTCCGCACCCGCTACGGCGTCGAGGCCGTCAGCAACGCCGAGGCCGCCAAGCGCGCCGACACCCTCATCCTCACCGTCAAGCCGCAGGACATGGGCAAGCTCCTTGAGGAACTCGCCCCGCACGTCCCCGCCGACCGCCTGGTCATCAGCGGCGCCGCCGGCATCCCGACCTCCTTCTTCGAGGAGCGGCTCGCCCCCGGCACCCCCGTCGTCCGCGTCATGACGAACACCCCCGCCCTCGTCGACGAGGCCATGTCCGTCATCTCCGCCGGCAGCCACGCCACCGCCGCCCACCTCCTGCACACCGAGGAGATCTTCGGCGGCGTCGGCAAGACCCTGCGCGTCCCCGAGTCCCAGCAGGACGCGGCCACCGCCCTCTCCGGCTCCGGCCCCGCCTACTTCTACTTCCTCGTCGAAGCCATGACCGACGCCGGCATCCTCCTCGGCCTGCCCCGCGCCCAGGCCCACGACCTGATCGTCCAGGCCGCCATCGGCGCCGCCGTGATGCTCCGCGACAGCGGCGAACACCCGGTCAAGCTCCGCGAGGCCGTCACCTCCCCGGCCGGTACGACGATCAACGCGATCGTGGAGCTGGAGAAGCACGGCGTACGCGCGGCCCTGATCGCCGCCCTCGAAGCGGCCCGCGACCGCAGCCGCGAACTCGCCTCCGGCAACAGCTGACCGGCCGGACCTACGGGTACGGGCCCCCGCGCGAGCGGAGGCCCGTACCCGGCCCCGTCACGGCGCGAGCAGCCCGATGGCCTCGTACGCCCGGTCCACCACCGGCCGCGCCAGAGCCCTGGCCCGCCCGGCACCCTCCCGCAGCACCTTCTCCACCGCGCCCGGATCGGCGGCGAGCTCCGCGTGCCGCTCCTGCACGGGCCGCAGCAGCTCCACCACCGCCTCGGCGACGTCCCGCTTGAGCGCCCCGTAGCCGGAGTAGCCCTCGGCGAGCACCGCGGGATCCCCACCGGTGCAGGCGGCCAGCAGATCGAGCAGGTTCGCGACCCCCGGCCGCGCCTCCCGGTCGTAGACCACCCCGCCGTCCCCGCTGTCGGTGACGGCCCGCATCACCTTCTTGGCGACGACCCCGGGCTCATCGAGCAGATAGACGATCCCGGCCCCGTTCTCATGGGACTTCCCCATCTTCGAAGTCGGCTCCTGAAGGTCCATGACCCGCGCCGCCACCTTCGGATGCGTCGCCTTCGGCACGGTGAAGGTGTGCCCGTACCGCTGGTTGAAGCGCACCGCCAGATCCCGGGTCAGCTCCACGTGCTGCCGCTGGTCCTCACCGACCGGCACCTCGTCCGTCCGGTACGCCAGGATGTCGGCGGCCATCAGCACGGGATAGGTGAGCAGCGACAGCCGCACGCCGTCCCCGGCCTCCTGGGCCTTCGCAGCCTTCTCCTTGTACTGGATCATCCGCCGCAGCTCCCCGTCGCCGGCGGTGCACTCCAGCAGGTACGCCAGCCGCGTGTGCTCGTCCACGTGGCTCTGCACGAAGAGCGTGCACCGCTGCGGATCCAGCCCGGCGGCGAGCAGCAGCGTCGCCGCCTGCCGACTGAGCCGCCGTACGCGGGCCGGATCGTGCTCGACGGTCAGCGCGTGCAGGTCCACGACGCAGAACAGCGCCTCGTCCGGCGCCTGGTCGGCGGCGACCCACTGCCGGACGGCCCCAAGGTAGTTGCCCAGCGTCAGATGTCCGGACGGCTTGACCCCGCTGAAGATCCTCGTCATGTCCTGCTCTCCCTTGTGTGTGAGTGGTGTCGTACCGCCGCGCCGGGCGACCGAGCCACTCCCCGGGAGGGGAGAAACGAGAACGGCCGCCGAAGCGGCGGCCGTGGAGCGCATGCGTGCTAGCGCAGAAGGTCGGCCGCCGTCAGGCGGCCCACCAGCGCAGGTTGAGCGTGAGCGCATGCGTAGTCATGGACCCAGGGTAGACGGCAGGGGATGAAGACGGGGTGAAGTTCACGCACCTGACGTCCGCCGGTCAGCCGGGGGTTGACACAGATGTGCCCGATCCGTAAGGTTCTTCGAGTTGTCCGAAGTGAGCGCCGACCCCCGGTCGGTCCCCGGACAGCCATCCCGCACTACACATTCGAACGAACGACGCACTATGTCGTCTCTTTTTCATGCGTATTTGCGAATGAGGAATCCGTGTCCACAGGACGCGGCCACCGATTAGGTTCGGCGGCCGGGAATCCGCTACTGTCTCACTCGCCGGAAGGGCCCAACAGCCCGGAACGCAAGCCCCGCTGACTGGGAGTCAGGCCCGAAGGATCTGATAGAGTCGGACTCGCCGGAAAGGGAAACGCGAAAGCGGAAACCTGGAAAGCGAAACCCGCTTCGACCGGGAATCGGACACGAAAGAGTC
>NZ_JBEZMA010000098.1:0-17371 GCF_040652415.1 Streptomyces sp. NPDC048255 | reverse complement strand
GGCCCCGGCCCACACCCGACGCCAAACCCAGCCCCGCCGGCGATTGAGGCGCGGGGCCTGGGGCAGAGCCCCAGCAACGGCGCCGCACCCGGCCAAGCCCCCCGCAGGGGAAGCGGCGGCCCCGGCCCCACACCCGCCGCGCCCGGTAGGCACGGAGAGGGGCAATTCCAGCCTCGCCGGCGATTGAGGCGCGGAGCCCCGTGCGGCCGTGCCGCAGCCTGGGCATGCGTAGGCGAGGAGATGCTCCGGAGTGTCCCCGGCCAAGCCCCCCGCAGGGGACCGGCAGGGGTTACGCCCTGCGGACGTGCAGGGCTCGGGTCAGGTCCGCGAGTTGGTCGTCGAGCTTGCGGCGCAGGGTCGGGAGGATGTCCGGGTCGGCGAGGCAGGCGCGGCCTGCCTGGAGGTTGGCCTCGTCGATGGCGTAGGCCGGGAAGGCCCAGCGGCCGGCGGCCTCGCCGATGGCCGGGCCGCGGCGGGCGCCGAGGGCGATGGCTTCGGGGTAGTAGCGCGGCACGTAGTCCCGTACGAGTTCGGCCTGTTCGGGCTGCCAGAAGCCTTGGGCGACGGCGGTGAACAGGTAGTTCGAGAGGCTGTCGTCGTGGAAGAGGCGCTGCCAGGCGGCTGCCTTGGCCTGCGCGGTGGGGAGTGCGGCGCGGCAGCGGGCGGCGCCTTCCTCGCCGGTGGCGCTGGGGTCGGCGGTCAGGGCGGCTTCGATGTCGCCCTCCCCGACGGCGCCGAGGACGGAGAGGCGGGCGAGGATGCGCCAGCGCAGTTCGGGGTCGAGTTCGGGGCCGCCGGGGACGGTGTCGTCGGTGAGCCAGGCGGCGAGGGTGTCGGGCTGGGTGGCGCTGTCGACGGCGGTGCGTACGGCGGCGAGCCGCAGGCCGGGGGCGGAGCCGTCTTCGGTGCGGCGCAGGAGGGCGCGGGCGATGGAGGTGATGGTGGCGAGGGTGGCGTTGCGGTTCTCGGGGAGGACGTAGCGGTCGGCGATCTGGGTGCGGGCGAACGCGAGGACGCCTTGGACGACGGCCAGGTCGTCTTCGTCGGGCAGGTGGGCCTCGGCGGTGGCGAGGTAGTCCTGGGGGTCCAGTTCGCCGTCGCGGACCATGTCGCGCAGGGAGTTCCAGACGACGGCGCGGGTGAGCGGGTCGGGGATGCCGGACAGGCCGCGCAGGACGGTTTCGACGGAGGTGTCGTCGAGCCGGACCTTGGCGTAGGTGAAGTCGGCGTCGTTGAGGACGAGGAGTGCGGGGCGCGGGCCGCCGACGGAGATGATTTCGTCGGAGGGGACGTCGAGGTCGAGGAGTTCGCGCAGTTCCAGGGCGCGGCCGTCGGCGGGGTCGCGGTCGTAGACGCCGGCTGCGATGCGGTGGGGGCGGCTGCCGCGGTGGTCGACGGTGAGGGTCCAGCCGGGGGCGCCGTCGGTGCTTTCCTGGATCTTGGGGGTGAGGGTGTCGATGCCGGTGGTGCGCAGCCAGATGTCGGCCCAGGCGTGGACGTCCCGTTCGGTGTGGACGGCGAGGGAGTCGACGAAGTCGGCGAGTGAGGCGTTGGCGAACTTGTGGCGGGCGAAGTGGGTGTTGATGCCGGCCAGGAAGTCCTTCTCGCCGAGCCAGGCGACGAGCTGGCGCAGGACGGAGGCGCCCTTGGCGTAGGAGATGCCGTCGAAGTTGAGGAGGGCGGAGGCGGTGTCGGGGACGTCTTCGGGGGCTGGGGCGACGGGGTGGGTGGAGGGGCGCTGGTCGGCGTCGTAGCCCCAGGCCTTGCGGGCGACGCCGAATTCGGTCCAGGTGCCGGTGAAGCGGGTGGCTTCGGCGAGGGTCTGGTAGCCCATGTATTCGGCGAAGGATTCGTTGAGCCAGATGTCGTCGAACCAGCGCAGGGTGACGAGGTCGCCGAACCACATGTGGGCCATCTCGTGGGCGATGACCATGGCGCGGGTCTGGCGTTCGGTGTCGGTGACGGCGGAGCGGTAGATGAACTCGTCGCGGAAGGTGACGAGGCCGGGGTTCTCCATGGCGCCGGAGTTGAACTCGGGGACGAAGGCCTGGTCGTAGGAGTCGAAGGGGTAGGGCTCGGTGAACTTCTGCTGGTAGCGGTCGAAGCAGTCCTTGGTGACGGAGAGGATCTCTTCGGCGTCGTCGTCCAGGTGGGGGGCGAGGGACTGGCGGCAGTGGATGCCGAAGGGCAGGCCGGCGTGGCGGGTGGTGACGCTGTGCCAGGGGCCTGCGGCGACGGCGGCGAGGTAGGTGGGGATGGGGGGTGTGGGGGCGGACCGCCATACGGCGGCCGCGCCGTCCGCGCCGGCTCCGGCGTCCGTGCTGTCCGTGTTGTCCGTGCTGCCCTCGGCGCCCGTGCCGTCGACGCGGGTGGTGATGCCGTTGGCGAGGACGGTCCAGTGTGCGGGGGCGGTGACGGTGAACTCGAAGACGGCCTTCAGGTCGGGCTGGTCGAAGGCGGGGAAGACCCGTTGGACGTCGTCGAGGAACATCTGGCTGTAGACGTACGTGTGCCCGTCCGCGGGGTCGGTGAAGCGGTGCAGGCCCTCGCCGGTGCGGGAGTAGCGCATGCGGGTGTCGGTGCGCAGCTCGTGGGGGCCTTCGGCCAGCCCGGTGAGGGGCAGGCGGTTGCCGCTGAGGGTGGCCGGGTCGAGGGGGTGGCCGTCGAGCGTGACGGAGCGCAGTTCGTCCGGTTTCAGCTCCAGGAAGGTGTCTCCGGCGGCGCGGGCGCTGAACCGGATGACGGTGGTGGAGTCGAAGGTCTCGTCGTCGCCGGTGAGGTCGAGGGTGACGGCGTAGTGGTGGACGTCGAGGAGCTGGGCTCGGTGCTGCGCTTCGTTGCGCGTCAGTGCGGACATGGGCCCATGCTGCCGCAAGGGGCGGCCGGTCCCCCACTGGGTGTGATCAAGGTCGTATCGCGCGGATCCTGCCGGTCGGGCCCGTGCCGTACGCGGAGAGGTGCGGCGCGGAGAGGTGCGGCGCGGTGCGGTGGCGGGCAGCGCGGGCCCGGCCGGGTCCGGACGAGACGGCCTGAGAGGCTCAAGGGGCCCGAGGGGCGGCCTAAGAGGCGTCTTCGCCCGCGGCGATGGTCTCGTGGTGGCGGATGACCTCGGCGATGATGAAGTTGAGGAGCTTCTCGGCGAAGGCCGGGTCGAGTTTGGCGTTCTCGGCGAGCTGGCGCAGCCGGGCGATCTGGCTGGCCTCGCGGTTCGGGTCGGCCGGGGGCAGCTGGTGCTTGGCCTTGAGGTGGCCGACCTGCTGGGTGCACTTGAAGCGCTCGGCGAGCATGTGGACCACGGCCGCGTCGATGTTGTCGATGCTGTCCCGCAGTCGGGCCAGCTCGGCGGTGACGTCCGCGTCGATCCCGCCGTTGCCGTTGTCGCTGTCGCTCTTGTTCATGGTCACCGAGAATACGTGGCGGGGGCCGGTGGTTCTTCGGCCAGTCAGCCAGTGAGACACCCCCGGGTGTCCTAGATCGGCAGGACCGCGGTGACGAGCCAGCCGCCTTCGGGGGCGGGGCCGGCGGTGAGGGAGCCGCCGAGGGCTTCGGCGCGTTCGGCCATGCCGACGAGGCCGTAGCCGCCGCCGCGGGCCTGTTCGGAGAGCCGGGCGGGCCGGCCGCCGTCGTCGGCGATGCGGAGTTCGAGGCCGGCGGGGACGGTGCGCAGGCCGATGCGTACGGCGGTGGCGGTGGCGGCGTGCTTGCCGATGTTGGTGAGGGCTTCGAGGACGATGCGGTGGGCGGTGGCGGCGACGTCTCCGGGGAGGCGGTTCTCCAGGCCTTGCTCGATGTAGAGGACGACGGGCGGGCCGGTCACGGAGAAGCGTTCGGTGAGCCCGCGGATGTCGGCGAGGCCTGCGACGGGGGCGGTGCCCGCGCGGCTGCCGGCCGCGCCCCCGGGTCCGGGTCCGGGTCCGGGTCCGCCCCCGGGTCCGGCTCCGGGCGCTGCTCCGGCCTCGTCCTCCCGGAGGATCTTCACCAGGCGGCGCATCGAGCCGAGGGCCTCGTCTCCCGCCGCCTCGATGCGGCCGAAGATCTCGGCGGCGCGGTCGGCGGAGACCTTGGTGTACCGGGCTGCGCGGGCCTCGACGACGATCCCGGTGACGTGGTGGGCGACGAGGTCGTGGAGTTCGCGGGCGAGTTCGAGGCGTTCGGCGGTGCGTACGGCGCGCAGTTCGCGCACGCGCTGGACGGACTGCAGGCGCAGCAGGAGCGAGTACGCGCCGACGACGACGGTGAGGACGGAGAAGAGGAGCGTGAACCGGCCGGGGTCGGTGTCCCGGACGGGTACGGCCATGCAGCCGAGCCCGAGGAGCGGGCCGAGGACGGCGGCGGTGCGGGCGGGGGCGCGGAGGAGGACCTGGGAGAGGAGGACGAGGAGGGCGATGGCCTCGCCGCCGCCCCAGACGACGAGGGGGTGGTTGCCGAAGATGAGGAGGAGGGTGACGGTCCAGGTGACGGCGGCGGCGAACCAGGCGCGGGCGAGGAGGGGGACGGCGGGCCAGGGCGCGGCGCTGAGGCAGACGAGGATGCCGGAGATCCATACGGCGGCGTGCGGGAGGCTGGGCCGGCGGGCGAGGACGACCCCCTCGAAGGTGACGAGGGCGAGCAGGACGAGGGAGAGGCAGAGCCGGATCCAGTCGGCGGCGTGCGGGTGCCGCCGTGCCCAGCCGGCAAGCGGACTCACGACGCTCCCCCGCGGCTACGGCCACCCTCTCGCCGTGCCGCCGAAGCCACGGCCCGATACGCCTCGCCTGCGCCGGGCCGTCGCGGGCACGCGCCCGGGCAGGTCCACCCGCCGGTACGGGCACCCGTACGGCCCTGCGGAACGAGCCCCGTCCGGCCCGCGCCGCAGGCCGGAACACCAGCGCAGGCCCGAATCACAGCCCGGGCCCCGGCCCCGGCCCGGCGGGCCAGAGGTGCCGCGCAGTGGGCGGGCGGTGCTGCCAGGGCGTGCTCGCCGGCCCGGCGGGCCAGGGGTGCCCCGCGCCGGGGCGCCGGTAGTGCCGGGGCGGGCGGGCCGGGTCGGTGGGCGGCCGGGGGCGTGCCGCAGACCGGGCCCGCGCCGCAGGCCGGGGCACCGGCGCAGCCCCGGACCGCGACGCCGTAGGCGCGGACGGCCCGGGCCGCGGCCGGGTACAGCCCAACCGGGGCAGCGGCGCGGACGGCCCGGACCCCGGCCCTGCGTGCCAGAGGGGCCGCGCGGCGGGCCGCCGGTGCTACCGGAGCGGGCGGGCCGGGTCGGCGGGCAGCCGGGTGCAGCCCCGCCGGGGCAGCGGCGCGGACGGCCCGGGCCGCAGCCGGGTGCAGCCCCGCCGGGGCAGCGGCGCGGCCGGCCCGAGCCGTCGCAGGGTGCAGCCCCGCCAGGGCTGGGGCGTGGACGGCACAGGCTGCTGCCGCACGGTGCAGCCCCGCCAGGGCTGGGGCGTGGACGGCACAGGCTGCTGCCGCACGGTGCAGCCCCGCCAGGACAAGGGCTCGGGCGGCCCCGGCATCGGCGGGGTGCGGCCCCGCCGCGGTCCGGGTGGGGCCGCGCCGGGGGCGCCGGGGCCCCGGTTGGGGGTGCGGCGTCACGCCGCGCCGGCGGCCAGGCCGCTTTCCCAGGCCCAGGCGGCGATCTCGACGCGGTTGCGGGCGTCGAGTTTGGCCTGGACGTTGGCCAGGTGGGTCTTGACGGTGGAGAGGGACACGAAGAGTTCCGCGGCGATCTCGGCGTTGGTCAGGCCGCGCGCCAGGCAGCGTACGACGTCCCGCTCGCGTTCGGTGAGGGGTTCCGCGGGGCGGCGGGCCGCGGCGGCGGCGGTCCGGGGGGCCATTTCGCGCAGCAGCCGCACGGTGATGGCGGGTGAGACGAGGGAGTCGCCGACGGCTGCGGCCCGGACGGCCTCAACCAGCATGGCCGGGCTGGCGTCTTTCAGGAGGAAGCCGGATGCTCCGCCGTGGAGCGCCGCGTGGACGTACTCGTCGAGGTCGAAGGTGGTGACGATGACGATGCGCGGTCCGTTGTGGGCGGAGAGGCGTCGGGTGACTTCGAGGCCGTCGAGCTTCGGCATGCGGATGTCGAGGAGGAGGACGTCGGGGTGGTGTTCGGCGACGGCGGCGAGGGCGGCCTCTCCGTCGACGACGTCGGCGACGACCTCGATGTCGGGCTGGCTTTCGAGGATCATCCGGAATCCGGTCCTGACCATTTCCTGGTCGTCCGCGATGACCACTCTGATCGCCATGCGCCACCTGCCCCACTGTCGCCCGCTGCCGGTTTCCTCTGCCCCGGCGGGTCCTTTCCATGGGACCGGGGTGCGGGTCGGCCCGCAACCGCGCAGCGGACCGCCGGGTGGGTGCCGCGGGGCGGGGACGGCGGTGTTCCGGCCTCGCGGTACTGCCTCCGACGATACGTACGTCCGGGGGGCGGCGCCTCGTCCTTCCGGCCGGTTCCTGCCCGGCCGGAAGGACGGGTGCGGGCTACATCGCGGCCGCGGCTGCCTTGATCTCGGCGGCGAAGGTGGAGACCTCGGTGTAGACGCCGGGGTAGTCGGGCCGGGCGCAGCCCTCGCCCCAGCTGGTGATGCCGACCTGGATCCAGGCGCCGGCGCTGTCGCGGCGGAACATGGGGCCGCCGGAGTCGCCCTGGCAGGTGTCGACGCCGCCCTGGTCGAAGCCGGCGCAGATCTCCTCGTTCGGGACGAGGGAGCTGCCGTACGAGGCCTGGCAGCTGGCGTCGGAGACGAAGGGGACGGTGGCCTTCATCAGGTAGCGCTGCTGGCCGCCGCCTTCGCGGGTGGCGCCCCAGCCGGCGACGGTGAAGGTGCCGTTGTCGTACTGCTTGGTCTCGGCGATCTTGAGGGTGGGCAGGTTGATGGGCTGGGCGAGCTTGATCAGGGCCCAGTCCTTGCCGGTGCCGTTGTAGCCGGGGGCCTGCAGGACCTTGGTGGACCTGACCTTGATGGCGCTGGAGCTGCGCAGGTCCACGACTCCGGCGGTGGCGGTGATGGTGGTGTTGTTGCCGGAGCCGTTCACGCAGTGGGCGGCGGTGAGGACGATCTGCTGGGTGTAGAGCGCGCCTCCGCAGCCCATGGAGAGGCGGACCATGAAGGGGAATTCGCCCTGGGCGGCGCGGGTGCCGCCGACGACCGGGGCCGTTCCGGCGGTGGCGGAGCCGGGCTGGAGGCTGACGGCGGCGAGGGCGACCGCTCCGACGGCGAGGGTGCGCTTCATGAACCGCGTGAGGGTGGACACAGTCAACACACTGCCTTTCGTGGGGAGTTGGGCTGTGCGCGTCATCGGGTGAATGACGGGTCCATGACACATCGAAGGTATGGCGGGCATCAAGAACGCACTTTCGGCCAACTCCCGTCCCGGACGGCAGGGATTGCGGCCAGGAGGGCCCGATGAGACAGAACAGCGGGGCGCGGGGCCCGATCGAGCACGGATTTCCACATCTGGCGACCGTGCGCGCCTGCATCACCGCCCTCTTCCGGCGCCTGTCGCCCGACGGGATCCGCGCCTACGGGACGAGCTTCGCCCCCGCCGACGCGGCCTTCGGCGCCGCCGACGATCTGCACCTGGGGGCGCAGCGGGTGGCCTCGGCGATGGTGCACCACCTGCGGCTGCCCGAGGCGCGCATGGTGGTGGCCTTCCGGCCGATGGAGGAGGCAGCCACGGTGGAACTGACCGCGGGCCCCGAGTACTTCGTCGAGGTCAGCGACCGCTTCCGCACGCACCGCCGCGATCTGGCCGCGGCCCTGGCCCACGAGGTCACCCACGTGCTGCTGCACCGCCTGGACCTGCGCTTCCCGGCCACCGCGGACAACGAGATCCTGACCGACACGGCCGCCGCCTACCTGGGGGCGGGCTGGCTGCTGCTCGACGCCTACCGCGAGGACGACCTGACCCACCAGAAGCTCGGCTACCTCACCCCGGAGGAGTTCGGCTACGTCCTGGCCAGACGCGGCAGCCTGCTCGGCGAGGACCTCTCCCCCTGGTTCACGAGCCCCCAGGCTTACGCGGCCTACGTGCGCGGCCGCGCACTCGCGGAGCGGGACCACCGCCAGGCCCCCCTGGCCGCGGCGGGCCGGGTGGAGCGGCTGCGCTACGCCCGGGACCTGCGCTCCGGCGCCACGGGGGCGGGCGGAGCCCCGTACCGCTTCGAGCGGGACGGCTCCGGGCCGGCGCGGGTGGAGTTCCCCTGCCCGGTGTGCGGGCAGCGGCTGAGGCTGCCGGTGCGGCGCGGGCCGGTGCGGGCGCGGTGCGGGCTGTGCCGGACGGTCCTGGAGTGCGACACCTAGGTTCCGGCGCCGTCGGGGTAGCGGGGGTGATCATTCACCACCCGGCCACGAAAAGTTCCTTACCGGCCAGTAGACATGGGGGTCGAGGTTGACCGAATCTGGTCGCGTACATGCCAATTGCGTGACCGAGGAGCGTCCCCCATGCGCAGCACCCGCCGCACCCGCACCGCACATGCCACCCGCCGCGCCGCCGTCGGCGCGGCCGCCGCCGCCGCGATCCTGACGCTGGTTCCGGCCACCGCCGCACAAGCGGCCCCGGCTCCGGCCCCCGTCCCCGCCCCCGCGGCCGCCACCGCCACCGCCTCCGCACCCGGCGGCAACGCGGCGATTCTCGGCATCGACTACGCCACCTGGCAGCGGGACGTGGCCGCCGTCATCGACGCGGCCCGCCCCGCCATCGAGCAGCGCATCGCCGCCTCGCCTGCCGGCGAGAAGCCCGCCCTCGTCCTCGACATCGACAACACGTCGCTGGAGACGGACTTCCACTGGTTCTGGACCTTCCCGACGCCCGCGATCGCCAAGGTCCGCGCGCTCACCCAGTACGCGCACGAGCGCGGGGTCGCCGTCTTCTTCGTGACCGCCCGCCCCGGGATCATCCACTCCCTCACCGAGCACAACCTCAAGGCCGTCGGCTACCCCGTCTCGGGGCTCTACGTCCGCGATCTGCCCGACCTGTTCGACGAGGTCAGCGCGTACAAGACGGGCAAGCGCGCCGAGATCGAGGCGCGCGGCTACACGATCATCGCCAACATCGGCAACAGCCCGACCGACCTCGTCGGCGGGCACGCCGAACGCACCGTCAAGCTGCCGGACTACGGCGGCAAGCTGTCCTGACCCGCGCGCCGGCGGGCCGCGGCCGGACGGCGCACGGCGTACGGCGCACAACATGATGGGGCCGTCGCGGTTCAGCACACGCCCGTAGCGGGTACAGATACCCCATCGCACGATGGACGGACCCGGACCCGACCCCTCGCCAGGGGGCCGGGCCCGGCCGCGTCCGGGGGTGTTTCACCCCCGCCCCGCGCCGGCTAGCGGGCGGGGCCGGCGGGCGGGCACACCTGCCAGGCCAGGTGGTAGAGGGTCGAGACGCTGGCGTCCGTGGAGTCCATGGCCATGAAGCTCGTCACGGCCCGCGGGTCGGACGTGCCCGCGTTCACGCGCAGTTCGGTGTTGATGTTGAAGTTGCGCTTCTCCCCGCAGGGCGCCCAGACCAGATCGGCGTACTCGGTCCTGTCGGTCGCCTGCCAGTTGTCGTTGAGCGGGCCGTTGAACTGATGGGTCCGCTGGGAGGTCTGGGGCATTCCCTGGAAGTAGTAGTTCGCCCTCTCCTGGCCCCACGCGCCGGGCTGCAGGAAGGCGAATCCGCGGTAGTCGGCCTGCACGATCGCGTAGGTGAATCCGGAAGGCACGTGGACGCGGAGATTGAGCTGGCAGTTCTTGCGGAACGCGGTCGGCGGGGCGCCGGGGCCGACCTGCGCGAGGTACTCGCTGTAGGTGACCGTGAAGGCGGTGTTGTCGGGCGCGACGGCCACCTCGGCGGTGCCCTCGCGGCAGCCGGAGCCGTTGACGGTGGCGAGCTCGATCACGATCTTGTCCGGCGGCGCGACGATCGGACCGCCGCCGGGGCCTGAGCCGGGGCCCGAGCCGGGGCCGGCCGCGCCGGCCGGGGTCGCGGCGGTGACGAGGGCGGCGATGGCGCAGCCGGTGAGCAGGGTGCGGGACAGGGGAAGGGACATCGTTGTCACTCCTGGCCGTGAGTCGGGTTTCCTGCACGCGGGGTGGGTCAGGCCGCGGTGCATTCCTTCCACTCGAAGTGGTAGACGGTGCTGACGCTGCCGTCGGTCGAGTCCATGCTCATGAAGCTCAGGGCCTGCGGGTTCGACGTCCCCGCGTAGACGCGCAGTTCGGTGTTGACGTTGAGGTTGCGCTCCTCGCCGCAGGGGGCCCAGACCAGGTCCGCGTACTCCGTCCGGTCGCTGGCCTGCCAGTTGTCCGAGTGCGGGCCGTTGAACTGGTGGGTCGTGCGGGCCGTCTGCGCCTGGCCCTGGAAGTAGTAGTTGGCGCGCTCCTGGCCGAAGGCCCCGCGCTGGAGGTGGGCGAAGCCGCGGTAGTCGGCGCGGGCGATGGCGTACGTGAATCCCTGGGGCACGTGGACGCGCAGGGCGAGCTGGCAGTTCTTGCGGAAGGCGGTGCCGCCGGAGCCGGCTCCCGTCTGGGCGAGGTAGTCGCTGTAGGTGACGGTGAAGGAGGTGTTGTCGGAGGCGGCGGCGACGGACGCGGTCCCCTGCGGGCAGCCCGAGCCGTTGACTCCGACCACCTCGACGGTGATTCTCCCGGGCGGGGTGGAGCCGGTGTCGGCTCCCGCGGGTGCGGCGACGGCCAGGAGGGCCACCGCCGCCGCACCGACGGTCAGTCTGCGGAGCGACGTCATTGTTTCTCCATGTTCGTTCGGACCGGTCCGCTCGTCCGGACCGGTCCACGATTCGACATGGACATGCCATCACGCCGCCCGCGACGCCGATAAGGCCGCGATACGGCCAACGCCCGCCGCCCGCACGCCCCTGGCCGGAACCCAGGCGTCCGCCACCGCTCCCCGCCACGCGCATCAGCCCCGCGACCCGGGACGGCGGGCGCTACGGACCCCCGCGGGAGCGGAAGATGACCGGAACCCCCGACCGGGCCCGCCCGGATCCGGCCCGGCCCGATCCGGTCCGCCCCGATCCGGCCCGCCCCGATCCGGCCCGGCTGGCAGGATCCGGAAGAGACGCCCGCCGGGACACCGTCGAGACACCCCCTAGCGCGCCCCGTACACCGGCAGCGGGGGCTGCGCCGACGACAGGAGTTTCGCCGCCGCCTCGCCCGCCTCGGCCGGGGTCAAGCGGGCCTCGCGGTCCGCCGTCGGGCCCGGCCGCCAGCCCTCCATGACGGTGATCCGCCCGCCCTCCACCTCGAAGACCCGGCCGCTGACCCCCGCCGAGGCCTCCGAGCCCAGCCAGACCACCAGCGGGGACACGTTCTCCGGCGCCATCGCGTCGAAGCCGCCCTCCTCCGGGGCGGCCATGGTCCCGGCGAAGGTCTGTTCCGTCATGCGGGTCCGCGCCGCGGGCGCGATCGCGTTGACCTGGACCCCGTAGCGGCCCATCTCCGCGGCCGCGACCATCGTGAGGCCCAGGATCCCCGCCTTGGCCGCGCTGTAGTTGCCCTGCCCGACCGAGCCCAGCAGCCCGGCCCCCGAGGAGGTGTTGACCACCCGGGCCGCCACCGGCCGGCCGGCCTTGGCCTCCGCCCGCCACCACGCCGCCGCCGACCGCAGCGGCAGGAAGTGCCCCTTCAGGTGCACGCGCATGACGGCGTCCCAGTCCTCCTCGTCCAGGTTGACGAGCATCCGGTCGCGCAGGAAGCCGGCGTTGTTGACCAGGGTGTCCAGCCGGCCGAACTCCGCCACCGCGCACTCCACCAGCGAGGCCGCCCCCTCGCCCGTGGCGATGTCCCCGCCGTGCGCCACGGCCTGCCCGCCGAGCGCCCGGATCTGCGCCACCACCCGCCCGGCCGGGCCGTCCGTCCCGGGCGCCCCGTCCAGTCCCACCCCCAGGTCGTTGACGACGACCTTCGCCCCCTCGGCCGCGAAGGCCAGCGCGTGGGCCCGCCCCAGCCCCCGCCCCGCGCCCGTCACGATGACCACGCGTCCTTCGGCCATGCCCATCTCAGCTCTCCTTGTTCACAGTTGCCGCATCCAGAAAGGCCGGGCGTTCCCCGCCCCCGTGCACCAGCAGACTCGCCCCGCTCACGTATCCGGCCCGGCCGGACGCCAGGAACACGGCCGCCTCCCCCACGTCCCCGGGCTCGGCCAGCCGTCCCAGCGGTACGGTCGCGCCCACCGCCGCGATCCCGGCCTCGTCCCCGTAGTGCAGGTGGGACAGCTCGGTCCGCACCATGCCCAGGACCAGCGAGTTCACCCGTACCTCGGGCGCCCACTCCACGGCCATGGACCGGGCCAGGTTCTCCAGGCCCGCCTTGGCCGCCCCGTACGCCGCCGTCCCCGGCGAGGGCCGGGTCCCGCTGACGCTGCCGATCATCACCACCGAGCCGCGGGCCTCGCGCAGCCAGGGGTAGGCCAGCAGCGAGGCGGTCATCGGGGCGAGCAGGTTCAGTTCGAGGACCCGTGCGTGGCGCTGCGCCCCGCCCTCCTCCAGCGGCCGGTACGGGGTGCCGCCCGCGTTGTTGACCAGGCAGTCGAGCCGCCCGTAGCGGCGGGCGACCGAGCCGAAGAACTCCTCCACGGCGGCGGGATCGCGCAGGTCGAGGGCGGTGAAGGCGGCCTCCCGGCCGGCCGCCGCCACCGGTTGCGGGGGCGGGCGGCGGGCGCAGACGACGACGTGCGCGCCGGCCGCGAGGAACGACCGGGCGATCCCGGCGCCGACGCCCCGGGTTCCGCCGGTGACGACGGCGACCCTCCCGTCGAGCTCCATAGGCTGCTACCTTCCTCGCCTAACAAATGTTTGGTGGAAAGGTAGCTGATCCGTTCATGGGTGTCTCCACCTCAAGCCCGGGCAAGGGCATCGCCCGTGTCACCGTCGACTTCCCGCCCGTCAACGCGCTGCCCGTGCAGGGCTGGTACGACCTCGCGGACGCGCTGCGCGCCGCCGGCCGCGACCCCGAGGTCCGGTGCGTGGTCCTGGCAGCCGAGGGCCGCGGCTTCAACGCGGGCGTCGACATCAAGGAGTTGCAGCGCGACACCGGCCACGCCTCCCTCATCGGCGCCAACCGCGGCTGCTACGAGGCCTTCGCCGCCGTGTACGAGTGCGAGGTGCCGGTCGTCGCGGCCGTGAACGGCTTCTGCCTGGGCGGTGGCATCGGCCTCGTCGGCAACGCCGACGCGATCGTGGCGAGCGACGACGCGACCTTCGGGCTGCCCGAGCTCGACCGGGGCGCGCTCGGGGCGGCCACCCACCTGGCCCGCCTCGTCCCGCAGCACCTGATGCGCGCGCTCTACTACACCTCGCGCACCGCGACGGCCGCCGAACTCCACGCGCACGGCTCGGTCTGGAAGGTGGTCCCGCGCGCGGAACTGCCTTCCGCGGCCCTGGAGCTGGCCGCCGAGATCGCCCGCAAGGACGGCCACCTGATCCGGCTGGCCAAGGCCGCGATCAACGGCATCGACCCCGTGGACGTGCGCCGCAGCTACCGCTTCGAGCAGGGCTTCACCTTCGAGGCCAACCTCAGCGGGGTGGCCGACCGGGTCCGCGACACCTTCGGGAAGGAACCGCGTCCATGACCGACAAGAGCATGACCCCGGAGGAGGTCGCCGGCCGGCTGCGCAGCGGGATGACCCTCGGCATCGGCGGCTGGGGGTCCCGGCGCAAGCCCATGGCCCTGGTGCGAGCACTGCTCCGGTCCGAGATCACCGATCTCACCGTGATCTCCTACGGGGGCCCCGACGTCGGCCTGCTGGCCGCCGCCGGCCGGATCAAGCGGCTCGTCGCCCCCTTCGCCACCCTCGACTCCATCCCCCTGGAGCCCCACTTCCGGGCCGCCCGCGAGCGCGCCGCCTTCACCCTCACCGAGCTCGACGAGGCCATGTTCATGTGGGGCCTGCACGCCGCCGCCAACCGGCTGCCGTTCCTCCCCGTCCGCGCCGGCCTCGGCTCCGACGTGATGCGGGTCAACCCGGAGCTGCGCACCGTCACCTCCCCCTACGCGGACGGCGAGGAGTTCGTCGCCGTGCCCGCCCTGCGCATGGACGCCGCCCTGGTCCACCTCAACCGCGCCGACCGCCTCGGCAACGCCCAGTACCTGGGCCCGGACCCCTACTTCGACGACCTGTTCTGCGAGGCCGCCGACGCCGCCTACGTCTCCTGCGAGCAGCTGGTGGAGAGCGCCGAGCTCGCCAAGGCCGGCCCCCCGCAGTCCCTCCTCGTCAGCCGGCACTCCGTCACCGGGGTGGTGGAGACCCCGAACGGCGCCCACTTCACCTCCTGCGCCCCCGACTACGACCGCGACGAGGCCTTCCAGAAGCTGTACGCGACCACCCCCTGGCCCGAGTTCGCCGCCCGCTTCCTGTCCGGCGGGGGCGAGCACGACTACCAGTCAGCCGTCCGGACCTGGCACGAGGAGCAGCAGTGACCACCGTGACCGTCACCCGGGCCGAGTACTGCGTCCTCGCCTGCGCCGAGGCCTGGCGCGGCGACGGCGAGGTGCTCGCCAGCCCGATGGGCCTGATCCCCTCCTTCGGGGCGCGGCTCGCGAAGCGGACCTTCGCCCCCGATCTGCTGCTGACCGACGGCGAAGCCATGCTGGTCGGTCTCGACGGCACGGTCGAGGGCTGGCTCCCGTACCGGCGGCACCTGGCCATGGTGACCGGCGGCAGGCGCCACGTGATGATGGGGGCCAGCCAGATCGACCGGTTCGGCAACCAGAACATCTCCTGCATCGGCGACTGGGAGCGGCCGGCCCGCCAGCTCCTGGGGGTGCGCGGGGCTCCGGTCAACACCCTGAACAATCCGGTGAGTTACTGGGTGCCGAAGCATTCCACCCGGGTGTTCGTCGAGCGTGTCGACATGGTGAGCGGGGTCGGCTACGACCGTGCCGCGGCGGCCGGTGTGACCCGCTTCCACCGGCTCCCCCGGGTGGTCAGCGATCTCGGCGTCTTCGACTTCGCCGGCCCCGGCCACAGCATGCGCCTGGCCTCCCTGCATCCGGGGGTCACCGTGGAGGAGGTCCGGGCGGCCACGGGCTTCGAGCTGGCCGCCGCCGAGCAGGTCCCGTACACGCGGGAGCCGACGGCGGACGAGCTGCGGCTGATCCGCGAGGTGATCGACCCCGAGGGGCTGCGCGAGCGGGAAGTGCGGGGCTGATCCGATGGAGACGGCGTTCACGAAACTGGTCGGGGTCGAGCATCCGATCGTGCAGACGGGCATGGGCTGGGTCGCCGGTCCGCGGCTGGTGTCGGGGGCGGCCAACGCGGGCGCTCTGGGGATCCTGGCCTCGGCGACGATGACGGTGGACCAGCTGCGGGCGGCGGTGCGCGAGGTCAAGTCCCGCACGCCGGAGGGGACGCCCTTCGGGGTCAATCTGCGTGCGGACGCCGGGGACGCGGCCGAGCGCGCCCAGCTGATCATCGACGAGGGGGTACGGGTCGCCTCGTTCGCCCTCGCGCCCTCCAGGGAGCTGATCGGGCGGCTCAGGGACGCGGGGGTGGTCGTCATCCCGTCGATCGGGGCCCGGCGGCACGCGGAGAAGGTGGCCGCCTGGGGCGCCGACGCGGTGATCGTGCAGGGCGGCGAGGGCGGCGGCCACACCGGGGACGTGGCCACTACGGTGCTGCTGCCGCAGGTCGTGGACGCCGTGGACATCCCGGTGGTCGCGGCGGGCGGCTTCAGTGACGGACGGGGCCTGGTCGCGGCCCTGTCGTACGGGGCCTCGGGCATCGCCATGGGCACCCGTTTCCTGCTGACCTCGGATTCCACCGTCCCGGACGCCGTGAAGGCCGAGTACCTGAAGGCCACGGTCAAGGACGTCACCGTCACCACGGCCGTCGACGGCCTGCCGCACCGCATGCTCCGCTCGGAGCTGGTCGAGTCCCTGGAGCGGGCGGGCCGCACCCGGGCGCTGCTGCGGGCGGTCCGGCACGCGGCGGGCTTCAAGCGGCTCTCCGGCCTGACCTGGGCGCGGATGGTGCGCGACGGCCTCGCGATGAAACACGGCAAGGACCTGTCCTGGAGCCAGGTGCTGCTCGCCGCGAACACCCCCATGCTCCTCAAGGCGTCCATGGTCGAGGGCCGTACGGACCTCGGAGTCATGGCATCGGGCCAGGTCGCGGGCGTGATCGATGATCTCCCGTCCTGTGCGGAGCTCGTCTCCCGCGTCATGGCCGAGGCGCACACCGTGCTGCGTCACCTGGAACAGCTGGACGAGTGAGTCCGAAGCGGCGTCGTCCGCCCGCCCCGCAGGCACCACTCAGGACTCGCTCACCAAACCGTCCGCACTCGCTCGGCACCCTGCCACCACCAGGGTGATCCCCCTTCTCCGCCACAGGAGTCGAAACATGAGCCGTGCCCGAATCCGCCTGGCGACCGCGGTGCTCGCCTCCGCCCTCGCCGTCCTGGTCCTGCCCGCTTCCGCGCACGCCGCGGCGGCGGCGCCCGGAGCCGGGGTCAGCGCCCTGCAGCCGTACCGGCCCCACACCGGCGCGCAGCCGATCGTCCAGATCCCCCTCCAGGGCGCGGTCAACGTCCGCGACCTGGGCGGTTACCTCACGTACACGGGCGGCCAGGTCCGCAAGGGGCTGGTCTACCGCGCCGACGCACTGAGCAAGTTGACCGCCGCGGACATCTCCACCGTCGGCGGTCTGGGCCTGAAGAAGGTCGTCGACTTCCGGATCCCGATGGAGGTCCAGTACGACGGCGCCGACAAGCTGCCCGCGGGGCTCACCCCCACCTCGCGCCCGGTCAGCGACCTCGGTCTCTACGGCACCCTGGTGGGCGCCATCTCCAGCGGTGACCCCGTGAAGCAGGAGCAGATGCTCGGCGGTGGCCGCGCCGAGGCCTACATGCGCGACATCTACCGCACGTTCGTGACCAGTCCCGAGAACCGGGCGCAGTTCGCGACGACCCTGCGGGAGATCGCCGACGGCAAGCAGGGCCCGCTGCTGTACCACTGCACGTCCGGGAAGGACCGTACGGGCTGGATGAGCTACGTGCTGCTGCGGGCCCTGGCCGTGCCCGAGGCCACGGCCGAGCGTGACTACCTGGCGTCGAACACGTTCCGTGCCGCCTACGACGCCCAGGTGCGGGCCGGGCTGAAGCAGTCGGGGCGCATGCAGAATCCGGACCTGCTGATCCCGCTCCAGGAGGTCCGCCAGGACTACCTGGACTCGGCCACGGCCCAGCTGGAGGCCGACTACGACGGCTTCTACGGCTACCTGACCGAGGGCCTGGGTCTGGACCTGTGGACCCTGGCCAAGCTCCAGGACAAGCTGGTCCGCTGACCGCGGCCGGGACGGCCCGGCCCCCCGGCCCGCCCCCGCGGGGCCCGGGACAGCGAAGAGCCGGGGGGGGGGGGCGGGGGGCCCCCCCCCCCGCAACAGAAGG
>NZ_JBEZMA010000097.1:0-17889 GCF_040652415.1 Streptomyces sp. NPDC048255 | reverse complement strand
GGTGTGGTCCGGGCCACTTTCAGCCCCCGAATCGAAGGCGACGGGCGCGTCGAAGGCAGCTTTCCTCGTCGCCCGGCGCAATGCCTTCAGCAGCGGCGGCACCCCGGCGCCATCGTCCCCCGCTCGGTGGGCCAGGACGGCAGCGCGAGCCTTCGGTCAGCGGCCGGCCGTAATGCCGGCGGGCGTCCTCACGCGCACCCGTCTGCTCCGGCGCCGGAGCAGACGGGTGGGCGGCAGCCGGCCGCGGAGCCGGCCGCTTGCGCATCCGCAAGGAGGTGGAGCGCCCGGAAAGCGGACCGTCCGGGCGTCGGTTCATAGGTGGGCCGGGATCGGGTACGCAGCCTTCTTCGCCCACACCGAAATCCGCGGTGGCGGCTCGGCTTGCGACTCCCCTATCCGGGCGCCGCCCGAACCCGTCCGGCATGGCGCCCGGGACCCGGAGCTACGCGGTGGACGCTGAGGCCGAGGGCTCCCGATCCCGCGAAAGCCTTCCGCGCCGCCTCGACACCGACCGAGCCCGGCCCCGAGGCCGCGAGGCCGGGGGGCCGGGGGGCCGGGGGGCCGGGGGGCCGGGGGGCCGGGGCTCGCCCGCCTCCGCGCGCTTCCATGGACGGTCGGCTCAGGCCTCCGTCGGGTCCTGGGGGATCGGGTGCACCTCGACCGGGTCATTGCCGGGCTTCCCGCCGGGGCCGGGGCACGCCGACGCCCGTGCGGCAATCTCCAGGGCCCGGTCCTCGCTCTTGACGTCGACCACCCAGTACCCGGCCAGGATGTGTCCCGCCTGGGCAGGCCCGTCAGTCACCTGCGGCCGTCCGTCGCTTCCGGCCCGCACCGTCTTGACCAGTGAGGGGCCGCCGAGGCCCTGCCCCTCCACCCACTCTCCCGCGGAAACGAGGTCCTCGTTGAGGGCGCCCATGTGGGCGAACATGGCCTCCATCTCGTCCTTGGAGTACGACGACATGATGGCGTCCCACTGGTCGGCAGGTACGTTCATCTGGATCATGTACTTCATGTTCCTCACCCTTCCCGGGCGGCTACTGCTGGGCTTCTCATGCTGACGAAAAGGTAGACAGCCGGACGCCGCAAAACTCATCGGCGCCCTCCCCGGCACCGTATGGCCCACGCGCGATACGCCCAGGACGCCATCACCGACACCATGTGCGCCGATGGCAGCCTCGGCCAAGGCGCAGCCTTTGGTGGCGAAGGCAGCCCCATCGTCGCCGAATCAGGCACTTTCAGCGCGGGACACGCTCAGGAACGTCGAGAGATCAGATCGGGACGGCAGATCTCGCAGGCTCCTCGCTGAGCCTGAACATCGCTGCGTGGCACGGACTGGACATCGTGGATCGCGTCTCCCCTCCAACGGGCGTACCGCTGTCCGTCTTTGATCCCTTCGCAGTTGGGCGTCCGGTGATAGACGCTCCCCCCTCTGGTGATGTACACCCTCCGGGGAAGATCCGATCGCGCTGTTCGGCAGTGATCACACTGGGATGCGGACAGGAACATCACTTCGCAGAAGTCATCGCCCATACCCTCCATTTTCCTCCATTGGTCCCTGTGTGACCATCCTCCATCGGTCAACTAGCCCCCTGTCGAACACTCTTGACGCCTTCACGAAAATGGATCCATTCCCGCCGCATGGCGGAAGGTCATTTCTTCAGCCCCGCGAACACCAAACGGGCGCGAAGTGGACGAGGCTGTCGCCGCGGCCCGCGATTTTTCGCGCCTTCGCGTGCTGGCTCTGGCCGTCGTCACCAGCATGACGAGGTCCGATCTCGCTCACATCGGCGTCATCGGCTCAGCCTCGACTGAGGAGCAGGTGTTGCGGCTGGCCCGGCTGGCGGAAGGCGCTGGTTGCCACGGCGTGATCGCATCGCCGCAGGAAGCCGGGGCATTGCGTGGTGCGCTGGGAGCCAGCGCCCTGATCGTGACGCCGGGAGTCGCGCTTCCAGGCGAGTCCGCAGGTGAGCACGTCCGGCCCGGCACACCGCGTGCTGCCGTTGCCGCTGGTGCGTCACATGTTGTCGTGGGCCGGACGGTCACCCGTGCCGCGGACCCGGCGGCCGCGTTCCGGCTCGTCCGCGCCGACCTGGAGCTGTGAGCGGAAACGATCACCGGGCTGCGTCTCTTCCCAGCACAATCGCACCTGTGCCTGCAGACCCGAAACGGATGCCGCGTCGCAGGACATGATGACTACGAGCCTGCTGAGGCCGATGCCCTCGGGTCGCTGTGCGGAGGACCATCGCTGCCCCGCCCGTAGAAGGGTCCTGAAGAGCAGCCGCCGTCCGGCGGCATCGCCCGACAGAGCCTCATCCGCAGCCTCGACGATCAGTACGTGGCGCCTTGCTCCGGAACGACGTGTACCCAGGGGACGATGTTCACCGTCATCCTCCCTCCGGTGATCCAGGTCGTCCTCAGCCCTCAGAGCCGGTGACGGCAGCGAGCTGCAAAGTCTAGATCCAAACCAAACGGCTTACGACGTGGTCCGGGACGGCACGTCAGGAGGCGAGGGCCGGGGAGACGGTGTCCCAGGCGAACCCGTCCGGGTCGGTGCAGGGGCCGGCTCCGCCACCGATGAGCAGGCGGTGCGATCCCGTGCCCTCGGGCGGGACGCCGACGTCCTTCGCCAGGGCGCGGCGCCGGTACAGGGCGAGCTTGACGGGGCCGGACCCGGCGTCGAACTCTGCGTACATGCGGCCGAAGCTCTTCGCGACCTTGAGGCCCTGGGCCGTGTAGAAGCGCTTGCTGACGGCCACGTCCGCGACGCCCAGCAGGAGGACGATCTCGTCGATGGTCCCGGTGGCGGGGCCGGTGTTCTTCTTCGCCGAGGTGGCGATCTTCCAGATCGTCCCGTCGGGGGCCTGGACCACTGCGCCGTAGCCCCACAGCGACTTCGCGGCGGGCTTGAGGGAGGTGGCGCCTGCGGCCAAAGCCGCGGATGCGAGCCGATCGACGTCGGCGGGCTGGGAGACCGTGAGCGCAAGGATGAACCCGCGGAAGCCGGCCGTGGCCGCCTCCGTGGCGCGCAGGCGTACCTGCGCGCCCAGGCCGAAGGCCTCGGTGTAGAAGCGGTGGGCGGCCTGCGGGTCGGCCACTTCGAGGGTGGGGGTGATGGTGAGGGTGTCGATGGTTGCCATGTCCTTCACGCTAGTGAGGGCCAGGGCGCCGGCGCTTCTCCGATCCTGCTCGATGCGCGGGACCGTTGTGCAGGTGGGCGCGCAGCATCAGCGGATCGTGCCGGTGCACGCCGGGGCGGCGATCAGGTTCAGCCGCGGCAGCACGAGGCCGTAGACCGTCCGTCGGCACGGAGGGGGACGCGGCGCACCCCGCCGAGCAGTCCGGGGCGCGGGCCCTGGCCCATGCCGGTCACGTCGACACAGCCGGGCGCGCGCCGAACTGCGCCGAACCCGGGAGCGGGATATCAAGGAGCGTGAAGGCGAACGCGAGGCCCGACGGTCGCCACCCTCACGGCTGAGGAGTAGGTCTCTTGGAGTTCGAGGTCAATGGCGCCCGGCGCGCGGTGGACGTGGACGATGACCCGGCCGCCGTGGAGGTGGTGCGCGACCGGCTGGGTTTGACCGGCACCAAGCTGGTCTGCGCCGGCGGAGTCTGCGGGGCCTGCACCATCCAGGTCGACGGTGAGCCCCGGGTGTCCTGCCTGACGCCGGCGGTCGCGCTGGCCGGCCGGCGGGTGACGACGGTGGAGGGCCTGTCCGGCCACCCGGTGGCGCGTGCGTTCGCCGGCGAGGACGCCCTCCAGTGCGGCTACTGCACCCCGGGGTTCGTCGTCGAAGCCGCGGCATTCTTCGAGCGGTGGCGGGCCGAGCACGGCCGTACCCGTCCGGGGCGAGAGCAGATCGCGGACGCGCTGGCGGGCCACCTGTGTCGCTGCGGCGCGTACGAGCGGATCTTCAGCGCGGTGGCCGCGGCCTGCGCGGGCGACTACGACACGGCGCCGGCTGCCGGCGGGGAGGCGCCGGCGGTCCCGCGCGCCGAAGCCCCGGAGAAGGTCGACGGATCGGCCCGGTACACCACGGACCTGCGCCCCGAGGGACTGCTGGAGGGTGTGATCATCCGCTCGCCGCACGCCCACGCGCACGTACGCTCCCTGGAGGCCGGGGACCTCCCGCTGGTGCCGCTGCTGCCTCCCGACGGCGTGGTGCGGTACGTCGGGCAGCCGGTGGCCGCGGTCGCCGCGCCGGACCGGGCCTCCGCACGGGCGGCCGCGGCGCGGGTCACGGTGGACTACGAGGTGCTGCCGGCGGCTCTGGACGCACGTCAGGCCCGGTCCGGCGAGGGCCCGTTGGTCTACGAGGACAAGGCGGCGCGCAAGCGGGCGCCGGGGTCCGGCGAGACCCCCCAGCTGGTGCCCGCCCGCTGGCGCGGCAACCTGCGGGGCCCGTCCGCCATGAGCAAGCGCCCCGCCACGGCCGTGCGCCGTATCACCGAGGCCCGGGACCGGAACCCCGAGCGGGTGGTGGAGGGTGTGTTCACCACCGCCGCGCAGACCCACACCCCGCTCGAACCGCACGCCTGCCTGGCCCAGTGGGTCGACGGCACCCTCCACCTGGAGGTGTCCACGCAGTCGGTGAAGCACACGGCCGAGCTCGCCGCCGAGCGCTTCGGTGTGCCCGTCGAACGGGTGGTGGCACGGGCCGTCCACGTAGGCGGCGGTTTCGGCTGCAAGATGGGGCTGACCTCCGATGTCGTCGCCGCGGTGGAGCTGGCCCGGCTGCACGGCGCCCCGGTGCGGGTGGTGCTGGAGAGGGACGAGGAGCTCACCGACGGCGGATACCGGCCCGGCACCCGGATCAGGCTGGCGATGGTCGCGGACGCGGCCGGCGATCTGAGTGCGCTGGCCATGGACGCGGACAGCGACGGCGGGGTCTCGGTGGGCGGCTCCGTGGCAGCACTGGCCCGGTTCATGTACGGCAAGGCCCCGCGCCGGCTCCGCGACTTCGACACGGTCACCCACCGGCCTCCGGGCGCCCCGTTCCGCGGCCCGGGCGGACCCACGATGTGCTGGGCCCTGGAGCAGGCCGTCGACGAGATGGCCCACCGGCTCGGCCAGGACCCGATCGCCCTGCGCCGCCGCTGGGACGGCAACCTCAAGCGGCACGCCCTGTACGACCGGGCCGCCACGCTTCCCGTCTGGTCGGGCCCCCGCGGCGGCACCGGACGTTTTCGCCGCGGCGTCGGCGTCGCGGCGGCCAACTGGCTGTACTTCCTCGATCCCGTCACCGAGGTCGAGCTCACCGTCGAGGACGGGATCGTCGTCGCCCGCTGCGCCGTGCAGGACATGGGCACGGGCTCGCGGACCGTGCTGCGCCGGGCCGTCGCCGCGGGCCTCGGCGTTCCGGAGGCCCGGGTACGCGCCGAGGTCGGCCACAGCGATGCCGTCCACGGCCCCACCTCCGGCGGCAGCCGCACCACGCCTTCCCTCGTTCCCGCCGCCGCGGACGCCGCCGCCCGGCTGCGCGACGCGCTCGGCGGCGGTGACGTCGCCGCCCGGCTGGACTCGGCGCACGGCGTACGGGTGACCGGCCGGCGCCCCCGCGACCGCCGGGGCTTCGTGTCCCCCTTCACCCTGGGCGGTATCGCCATCGGCCGCGGCTTCACCGGATCGGTGCAGGTCGCCGAGGTCGAGGTGGACACGCGGCTCGGCCGGATCCGCCCGCTGCGCGTCTGGAGCGGCATCTCCGCGGGCCGCGTCCACGAGGACCGGCTGGCCCGCAGCCAGTGCGAGGGCGCCGTCGTCCAGGGCATCGGCTACGCCCTGTACGAGGAGCGGCGCACCGACCCGGTCACGGGTCGGGTACTGACCGAGAACCTGGAGGACTACCGCATCCCCGGGATCGGCGACACCCCCGAGATCACCGTCCACTTCCATCAGGAGGGCTTCGAGCACGTGCCCGGAGGAGGTGTCGGCCTCGGCGAGATCGCGACCCTCCCCACCGCGGCGTGCCTGGCCAACGCGGTCCACGACGCGACCGGCTGGCGCCCGTACGACATGCCCATCCGCCCCGACCGGCTCCTGGAAGGACTGGGTACGTGAGCACCGAGCCCACCCTCACCGACCTCTCGGCCGCCGTCCTGGCCCGCGGCGGGGAGCTGCGCGCCGGCGGTACCGACACCACCGCCCGGCAGCGCAGCGGCGTCTCCCCGGGGCCGTTCACCGACCTCGGCGGCGCCGGCGAGCTGCGCGGCTGCACGCCGCTGCCCGGCGGCGGGCTGCGGATCGGCGCCTTGACCACCCTCGCCGCGCTGGCCGCCGATCCGCAGGTCCGCGCCGGCTGGCCGGCCCTCGCGCTGGCGGCCGGGACCGCGGCCACTCCGCAGATCCGCGCCGCCGGCACCCTGGGCGGCAACCTGCTGCAGCGCAACCGCTGTTGGTACTACCGCAATCCGCACGTCAGCTGCCTCCAGAAGGGCGGCACCGGCTGCCCCGCACGCGAGGGCGACCACCACTTCGGCGTGGTCAGCGGCGACGGCCCCTGTGTCGCCCCGCACCCGTCCACCCTTGCGATGGCCCTGCTCACCTATGACGCCGAGGCCGAGGTCCACGGCGAATCCCCGCGCAGCGTCGCCGACTTGTACGGGGACGGCGAGGGGCTCCACCGCGCCGACCACCTGCTGCCACCGGACCGCATCCTCACCGCGGTGCGGTTGCCGACGTCCCTGCCCGGCGAACGCGCCGCCTGCCACCGGGCCACCAGCCGGGCCCACGCCGAATGGCCCCTGGTCGAGGCCGCGGTCCGGCTCGCGTTCGACGGTGCCACCGTCACTCACGCCGCCGTCGCGGCGGGCGGGGTGGCGCGGGTCCCGTTGCGGCTGAAGGAGGTGGAGGCCGCCCTGATCGGCCGCGAGGCCACTCCCGGGATCCTCGCCGCAGCGGCCGCGACGGTACTCGCCCGCTGCCGGCCGCTGCCACAGACCGGCTACAAGGCCAGGCTGTTCAGCGGCACCGTCCTGGAAGCCCTGGAACGGGCCGCCGGCCCGGCTGCCGCAGGCTAGGTCTTCCCCTTCAGTCCCTCAGACCTTCAGAACTTCAGACCTTCAGACCTTGCCGGCCAAAGGCTGTCCCGCGTTCCGGGCCGCCACCGAAACGATGAGTTCCCGCAGCCGCTCTACGTAGGTCCGCATGTTCTTGTACGCGACGTCGTTGTCCGGGTAGCGGCTGGCGAGCTGCAAGCCTTCGTGGAGCCTGTTGATCCACACGCACACCTGGTCGCCGTACGAAACCCGCAACAGCCCGCGCGCCCTCATGTCCTGCCACCGCTCCGACCCCGGGATGCCGCGCGTGTCGACGAGCGAAACGATCGAGTACAGGTCCGGAGACGTGGGCCGGAAGTCGGTGCCCAGCAGACCGAGCACGCGGGCGATGGGCATACGGGACAGAGGCCGGTTCTCCCGCAGTGCGGCGCGGACCATCTTGAGTGCGCTGTCGAAGTCCGGAGCCTGCGCCACGGGGATCTCGATCGGCGCGCCGCCGACGTACCAGCCCACCGAGTCCGACCACTGGGATTTCGCCCTGGTGTGGAACGGCACGACGGTGCGGAACACCTCCTCCCCGCCGATCTCGTGCACGATGAGGCCGGTGGCCGCGAGAATGCCGATCAGACTTCCGCCGAAGGGGCGGCAGTACGCCTCGAAGGCTGCTGCGTCCGCGTCGTCCACGAGCATCTCGTGCATGAGCTTCTGGGCGGGCATCGGTCCTTCGGGGTCGAGACCGAGATCGACGGGGAAGCTCGGAAGCTTCCCGTCGCACTGGGCGATGAACTCCCGCCAGCGAGCGACGATCGCGTGGGTGTCGTCGATCTGGTCGGCGTCCGTACGCTCGGCTGCGCAGAAGTCGACGTAGCTGGCGGCCGGGGGCACTTCCACGGCCCGGCCTTCCAGGCCGGCGGCGTAGAGATCGTGGATCTCGCCGGGGATGCGCTGGATCGAGTACGAGTCGACGTTGCTGTGGTCGAAGGCCATGCAGACACTTGTGCAGTCGTCCCGGACGACCGCGGCGAAGATGAAGTTCGGCCAGGTGAGCGCGTCCGCCGCGACGTCGAAGCGGTCCTGCAGGTACCGGCTCAGGGTCGCCGTCTCGCGAAAGTCGCCGATGTCCTCGCGGTGCAGTACGACGGCATCGGCGTCCAGCGTGAAGCGCCGCATTTCCTCGCCGATCCACCGGAATCCGCTGCGCAGCGTCTCGTGCCGAAGTGCCCAGGCCCGCAGTGCCTCTTGGAGGACGTCGAGGTCGATCCGTCCGCGGATGTCGAATGCCGTGCCGAGCCAGGTCGGTACGAACAAGCCGTCCTGCCGTACCGACCGCGTCGTTCGGACGTGGGACTCCTGTAGGTACGACGGTGGGCGGGCGTCGTCCGGCAATGCCATCGCGGCCTCGACGGTCGTTGGGTGGAGCGTCCATTCCACGAGACGTCCGGGCCGGATCTCGCAACGCTGGATGTCGGTGATTCGCAAGGGGTCTCTCCTTTCGCGGCACCACTCGATGCCCACAACAGCCAACGAGGAATTGATCCGAAGGAAACCGAGGACGTACCAGCGTTCCACCGACAACAACATGCGAGCGCCCGTGCCTCAGAGGACAAATGTCGTGGCCCAGCGGTTGCTGCGCCTGGCATGATCGGCCGCATGACAGAATTCTCCGCGCGGAAGGGCGGCCACCGCCCCGTCCGATGAAGTGGCTCGACGACGCCGTGTCCGCCGGCGACGCCACGACGCCCGCCCACCGGGTACTACATGGAAGGCCTCGCACGGATGGGCCGGCACGCGATGCCCGCGCTGCCGTCGCTGACGGCACTGATCGACCGGCGTACCCGCATACCGGTCAACGACTCCACACGGGACGGCGAGACGATGCTGGACGAGACCCTGCTCGCTGCCGCGATCGACGCTCGCCGTGCGATCCTCGCGGACAGCGCTTCCCGACCGGCATCGGCGATGGCACTGTGGTGATCGTCCGGTTCAACGACAGCATCAGCGGCCGGGCCGCCCCAGCACCGGTGTGCGCAGCAGCGACCGGGCCGTTCGCATGGGAACGGAAGGTTCTTGGCCGAGCCCGTCCCGAACACCTGCCCCGGATCGTAGGCGATCACAGTCGACAGTTCGGCCTGTGACGTCGGGAAGGATCATGCCGGCGTGGAGCACCAAGGCGTCGACGGGGGCGCCACCCAGTCGTTCACCGACCGCGGTCGCGAAGGCACGCACCGAGTCGTTTCCGGTCAGGTCGAGCGGGATCGACTCCCCGATGGAGGCCGTTCGGCGCGCACCCTGGTGACGACGTGACACCGTTCGGAGCAGTGCAGGGTCGTTTCGGCATCATCCGTACGTGTCGTGCGTGCATGACGGGCCCGCCGGAGGGACAGGGGTGCCTTCGGCAATCGCTCCCACCCGCAGAAGGACCTCTGTGATGCGTCTTCGCTCCGCCGTGACCGCCGTGCTCGGCGCCGGCCTGCTCCTGGTCGCCGTCCCCGCTTCGGCCTCCGCGGCCACGGGCCAGTTCCGCTACTCCTACGTGACCGTCGAGGGAAACGAGGTGTCGGGCTTTCTCAACGACCCGCCCAGCGGTGAATGCGTAGCGCTCCCCGGGGTCGGCCAGGAGAACCCGGAGCCCGGCCACTCCCCGCGTAACCGCACCGACGCCTGGGCCACGGTGTTCGCCGACACCAACTGCGAAGGCGCTTTCTTCCACCTGCGGCCGTACACCGGCGGCGCGTCGGAACGACTGAAGGTACGGTCGGTCATCTTCGACTGAGCGTCCCGGCCCCGGCGCCACCCACCCGGTGGCCTTGCACACGCCTCGACCGACAGGGCGAGGGCGAAGTCCCCATGAGGGTGCGGTGGCCGCCATGCCGCGGTCGTGGACCTGAGGGGGTGGGACGAGGAGGTGCCATGCCTGAGGCTCAGCCGGTCATGGAGGGGTTGCTCGCCGACGCGCATACCCTCCTGCCCGGCATCGTGGCGGTGCGCCGCGCCATCCACAGGTTCCCCGAGCTGGGCCGGGATCTGCCGCGCACCCAGCAGACCGTCCTCGATGCGCTGGGCGAGCTGGGGCTGGAGCCCGGCCGCGGGGCCAGCTTGAGTTCGGTCACCGCCACCCTGGAAGGGACCCGGCCCGGCCGGACGGTGCTGCTGCGCGCCGACATGGACGCGCTGCCCCTGGACGAGGAGACCGGTCTGGACTTCGCCTCCCGGGTGCCGGGCGTGATGCACGCGTGCGGGCACGACACCCACACCGCGATGCTCCTCGGCGCGGCCCGCCTGCTCGTGGCCCGCCGTGAGCAGCTGGCCGGGCGGGTGGTGTTCATGTTCCAGCCCGCGGAGGAGTCCGGCGGCGGCGCTCAGGACATGATCGACGAAGGCGTCCTGGAGACCGCGGACGGCGAGGACGTGGCGGCCGCGTTCGCGCTGCACATCAGTACGCGCTTCGAGACCGGCAGCCTCCATCTGCGGCCGGGCCCGACCTTCGCCGCGTCCGACGCCCTGCACATTCTCGTGCGGGGCCGGGGTGGTCACGCGTCCTCCCCGCACCTGGCCCTCGATCCCGTACCGGTGGCGTGCGAGATCGTCCAGGCGTTGCAGGCCATGGTCACGCGCACCGTGGGCGTGTTCGATCCTGCCGTGGTCACCGTCGCCGCGATCCACGCCGGCACGGCGGGCAACGTCATCCCCGAGACCGCTGAACTCCGCGGCACCGTCCGCACCCTGACCCCTGCCACCCGTCAACTGGTACTCCAAGGCGTCGAGCGTGTCGCCCGGCATGTCGCGGCCGCGCACGCGGCCGAAGCCGAGGTCACCCTGACCGAGGGGTATCCGCCCGTCGTCAACGACCCGGCCCGCACCAGCGCACTCCTCGACACCGCGCGTGCTCTTCTGGGCGAAGACCGGGTGCATCACCTGGCCGAGCCGTTCATGGGCGCCGAGGACTTCTCCTACGTCCTGCGGCGTGTGCCCGGTGTCATGGCGTTCCTGGGCGCCCGCCCGCCTCACATCCCGGCCGGGCAGGCCCCCGACTGCCATTCCAACCAGGTCGTCTTCGACGAGGAGGCCCTGGCCGACGGAGCCGCCCTCTACGCGGCCGCCGCCCTGCGCCCCGGTCTTCCACCCCGATGAACGCCCCCGGTCGCCAGCGCTACGCCAACCCACCAGGCGCCGTCCGTTCCGTCACCTCCTCCAGCCGGTAGCCTCGATCCAACTGGGCGACAACGGGGGAAACTTGAAGACCGTGGAGAACATACGCGCGGCCGCCGGACTCATCGGACGGCGTACCGTGCTGCGCTACGTGGCCATCGGTGCGGCCGCGTCGCACCCGCGCTCCTGCGTGAGCGACGGGGCCTTCCTTCTGCCCGTCTACGCGCCGATCCGAGCGGGCCGGAAGTCCTCAGCGCTGCGCGGTGGAGCTGGCCCCGTCCAGGGATTCGCGGATTATGTCCGCGTGACCGGCGTGCTGCGCCGTCTCCTTGATCAGGTGGAGCAGGATCCGGCGCGCGGACCAGTGGACGGGCTCCGGCGGGGACCACGGTGTGACGGGCAGCGGCACCGTCCGGTCCAGGTCCGGCAGGCCCGCGACGGCGTCGGCGGTCGCCTCCGCGGCCGCCGCGTACTGCCGTAGCAGCCCCTCGATCGTGTCGCCGGCGCCCATCCGGTACTGCTCCATGTCCAGCATTCCGTCCGGCAGTTCGCCGTCTCCCTTGACCAGGATCTGCGTCCACACCCGCTCGCCGGACGCGAGGTGCCTGAGGATCCCGCCGAGCGTGAGCTCACTGACGGTGGTGCGCCGGGCGCCCTGCTCGTCGGTCAGCCCGCGGAGCGTGATCAGGAACAGCTCCCGCTGCTCCGCGAGTGCCTGGAGGAGCTCCCCGCGCTCACCGGAAAGCGGTGGGGCCTGGTTCTGCGAAGAAGAGGTCATGCACGGCAGCGTAGACACCGACGAGGCCGGATCCTGTCCTATATGCGCCAGGCGGCACGCGAGACGGCGATGGCGATCCGGTCGGTGCAGCTCCGACACCCCGGAGAAGATCGCAATCGTTCGGTTACTTGCGCTGCAGCTTGCCCAGCGGGTTGGGGGCTTCCTCCAGCGCGGTGGCCGCCACCTCCCAGCCGGTGTCCTCGGAGTGGAGGGCGCTGCGTAGGAAAGCCGTGGTGAGCTGCTGGATCACGGCGACACGTGCGGGGCTCTCGTCGGTCGTCTCGGCGACCTCGTATCCGGGGATCCCCCCGAGCGAGTGCTCGGCCTCGAACAGCGTGAGCAGGCTCTTGTTTCCCGGGCTGTAGGTGTAGGGGTCGGTGAACCAGTCCGGTCCGCGGCTGGACAGGTGGGACTGGTCGTTGTCCCCGGCGACGATGAGGGCCGGTGTGGTCATGGTGTCGAAGGACGGCTTCATGAAGGGGAGGTTCTCGGCGGCGAAGGGGGTCAGGCCGTCGCCCAGGCCGGTCAGGGCGAGCAGCACACCCGCCTTGACGCGGGGGTCGGACATGTCCTCTCCGGGGACGCCGTCGGAGTCGAGGACGCGGGCGCCCAGCAGCGCACTCGCCGTCTGGGCTCCCCACGAGTGGCCGGCCACGGCGACGCGGCTGCGGTCGACCCTCCCGGCGAGGCCCGGCACCGAGGCCTCCAGGGCGTCGAGTCCGTCCAGTACGCGCTTGAGGTCGTCGATACGGATGCGCCAGATCCGAGGGGTGCGGGGGTCGGCGGCGGGGATGCCGAGCGTCCGGGAGTCTAGGTGGGTGGGCTGGATGACCACGAAGCCGTGGGCGGCCCAGAAGTCCGCCAGCGGGGCGTAGCCGTTCATCGACCAGCCGAAGCCGTGCGAGAAGACGAGCACGGGCAGATCGCTGCCGGTCGCGGGGCCGGAAACGCGGACCTGAAGGTCCTCGCCGCGGCCCGGGGCGGACAGAACGACCGGCTTCGCGGATAACACCATGGCGGGCACACCCGCCGCCCTCTGCGCGTTCGCGGTGTTCGAGTCGGACAGGGACGGGGACAGGGACATGGAAGTGCCTTCCGTTCGGATTCTTCGCAGTCTCGGTGCGATGGGCCCGGCGTCAGGGCAAAGCCGCAGCAGGCCGGGCCAATTGAGTCTGGCCTGGTGGAGCGTGATGGTTCTGGACGGCCGGGTCGCCGGGCCCGGTCTGCCATCATGATGAAACGGAACCTTGCTCCGCCAACAATACGGAACACGGTTCCGCTTTGGCAACCATCAAAGGAGGAACGTCGCGGTGAACGACAGCGGCCAGAGCGCGGGAAGCGCAGCCGGATCCAAGCGCAAGGACGTCCGGCGCAACCAGCAGACCCTGCTGGACGCGGCCGCCGCCGTCTTCGTCACCTCGGGCGTGGAGGCGCCGGTACGCGACATCGCGGCCGAAGCCGGCGTCGGGATGGGCACGGTCTACCGCCACTTCCCCACCCGGGCGGACCTCGTCATCGCCGTCTACCGCCACCAGGTCGAAGCCTGCGCAGAAGCCGGGCCGGCCCTGCTGAGGACCAGCCCGACACCTCACGCCGCCCTGGGACAGTGGGCCGACCTCTTCGTCGACTTCCTCGTCACCAAGCACGGCCTGGCCGCCGCAATGCAGGGGAACAGCGCCGGCTTCGAGACACTGCACGCCTACTTCCTCGAGCGCCTCCTGCCGGTGTGCAGCCAACTCCTCGACGCCGCAGCCGCCTCCGGCGAGACCCGCTCCGACCTCGACGCCTACCACCTCATGCGCGGCATCGGAAACCTCTGCATCGGAGCCGACAGCGATCCCCGCTACGACGCACGCCGACTGGTCGCGCTCCTCGTCGAAGGGCTACGCCAGCCGCGCTGACCGAGGCGCTCGCGAACGACGGCACCGTCGCATGCACGGCCCTCCGCCCGAGCAAGATCACTCGACGCCGACACCGACACCGACACCGACACCGCAGCCTGATCACCCGTCAGCCGCCCCGTGAGCTCTCTACACTTGGTCATGCGCCTGACAATCGTGTCACTGCACCACTCCCCCGAACGGCACCACACCCCGAAGGGAGCCATCAGCGCATGACCAAGCCTGAGAGCGCGGGATACGAATACGACGCCGTCATCAGCGGAGCCGGCCTCGCCGGCAGCGCCGCGGCGATCTTGCTCGCTCGACGCGGTGTCCGCGTCGCACTGCTGGAACGCCGCTCGGACCCCGAAGCGTACAAGGTGCTTTGCACCCACTCCCTCACAGCCAGCGCCTACCCGGTGCTGGACGAACTCGGCCTCGTCCCCGCTCTCGAGAAGGCGGGAGCCGTCCGCAACCACGCCCGCTGGTACACCCGTTGGGGATGGATCGAGCCGAGGGCCGCGCCGGCGGGCCCCGAGCTGCCGTACGGGTACAACATTCGGCGCAGCACCCTCGACCCGTTGATCAGGTCCCGTGCGGCGGAGACCCCCGGCGTCGATCTGCTCCTCGGTCACCAGGTGACCGGGCTGATCCGGGAGGCCGGACGGACCCTGGGGGTGCGCGCGTCGACCCCACAGGGCGAGCGCGCGATCCGGGCCCGCCTGGTGGTCGGCGCCGATGGCAAGGACTCGGCCGTAGCGAAGTTCGCCGCGATGCCTGCCCGGTTGTACGAGAACGCACGCTTCGGCTACCTCGCGCACTTCCGCAACCTTCCGCTGCACGGCGGGATCAGTCACACATGGTTCCTCGAGCCCGACATGGCGTACGCGTTTCCCAACGACGACGGGGTGACGGTCATCGCGGTGCTCCCGGACAAGAAACGGCTGCCGGCCTTCCGGGAAGACCTGGAGGGCAGCTTCTTCGAGTTCGTCCGCGCCCTGCCCGAGGCGCCGCCCATCGACTCCGCCGAGCGCATCACGAAGATCATCGGCACTGTCAACTACCCACTTCACAGCCGCAAGCCGACCGCACCCGGCGTCGCGCTCATCGGCGACGCCGCTCTGACCGGCGACCCCCTGTGGGGAGTGGGATGCGGGTGGGCCCTGCAGTCCGCACAATGGCTGGCAGAGGCAGCCGCCTCGGCCGCAACCGGTCGGGGCGACCTCGACAGGTCGCTCGTGCTGTACGCACGCACCCACCGGCACCGACTGCGCGGTCACCAGTACTTGGCCGCCGACTTCGCCAAGGCCCGCCCGTTCAATCCCCTGGAACGGCTGATGTTCTCGGCGGCAGCGCGCGATGAATCGGTGGCGCGGCACATGCATCTGTTCGGATCCCGCCTGATCGGTCCGCTGCGATTCTTGAACCCCGCCGCAGTGGCCAAGGCTTCGGCCGTCAACATCAAGCATCGTGGGGCGGCGGCTGTGCCACCCGCGCACCTCTCACACACGGAGTCATGACCGGATCCCCTCCCGCTCCACTCGCTCGGTAGGGACACGTCAGTTGGCGTCGGGTGGTGTCACTTCCAGCAGGCGGACGGAGGAGAAGCACCAGCGGAGCCACAGGACGGATTCGACGTCCCAGTAGGGAGGGGCAGTCAGTCCGTCCTCGACGGCGAACCTGAACCCCTGGGTCGCCAGGATCGCGCGGAGGGTGACGTGCACCCCGGCGTAGTCATGGGCGACCTCGTCCCAGTCGGGGAAGACGGCGCCGCCGTGCACGCGTGCGTATCGTCCGACGAAGGCTGTCCATTCGCCGGCTCCGGAGATCTCAAGGACCGGCACTGCGGGGTCTGTTACTTGGAGTTCCCAGGTGTGCCAGGGCCGTGGGTGGAGGTTCGAGCCCTGGTCCAGGTACATCCGCCACATACCTGGCCCATTGCGTTGCGCCGTGGAGGTGTAAAGGCCCAGGTGGAACGGCTTCGTGCTGGGCGGGATCGCGATCCCCCGGGGAGTGGTGAACCGTTCACGGGCCAGGGTGGGTTGCCTTGATGGCATCAGCTCGTGGGGGCCGGTGCCGATCCAGTGCTGGCGCGTGCGGTCCAGGGGGCCTCGGACGAGACTCGGTTCCTCGCGTGCGAGATGGCGCAGCAGCACGCAGTTGTCGGCCACCTCGTCGGCGTCGGCGGGTTCGATGACGTTTCTGCCGCCGGTTCGGGCTGCCGTTTCAGGCTCGGTCCACAACGACATGACCCAGGTGAAATGGCGCAGGCCCGCATCGGCGGGGGCGTTCGGATCCGTCGACGCGTCGAGGTCTGCCGCTCTCCGCGCCAGGATCTGGATCGGTGTGGGGTGCACGCCGGGAACTCCCTTCCCGGCGGCACCCCCGTGCGTGGGGCTGCCTTCCGGGGGCAGCGGATCAGCAGGAGAGGGATACTTCCTGGCCGAAGCCGTTGGCGGAGGCAGTGGGCGGGTTGTAGCCGGGCGGGAAGACGACCTTGAAGTACATCCAGCCACGGTAGTTGCCGGGGCTGCACGGGACCGCCGCGTTGTTCTGTGCCGTACGGGTGTTCGGCTGGGTGTGCAGCGTGGACTGTTTGACGAGCTGTCCGTTCTTGTAAAGGGCCGCCCGTGTGGTGATCTCCGGAACCGGCGCCGTGCACGAGACGGTGACGACGACGTTCACCGTGCCGGGCACGTGAGTGGAGTTGTGCGGACGCTGCACCTGTCCCTCACACCGGATCACGGCGGCCGCGTCCGCATCCGAGCCGGCCTTCCCGGCTTCCACGGAGCCCCCCGGGTCGTCAGCCCGCCCCGCGGGGACGGTGGCCGGGGCGGACGGATCCCCCGCTGCAGCAACGGGGGACGTCCCGGCGAGGAGCCCGACAACCGCCATCGACGCGGCCGCGGCCGACAACCTCCACTTGCGCATGCATCTCCTTGGGGATGAAAGGCCAGTACGGCGCGCGGACGAGCGCCTGAGAACTGCACCAGCCGTGGTGCGAACACACCAGATCCTACACAGCGCATTCAACGCACTACACAGCGTGTCCAATTGGGGGGGTTCCGTCAGGGGGTCTACACAGCCAGCGCGGCGGGCTCGCCCAGCTGGGCGGCCGCTGTTCGCCACGCGCTGGTCACCGCGGTACGGGCCCACGTCGTGCGCAACTGGTGGTCGCCGGTCAGCTGCAGCGGAGCACCCACGTGCACGTGCAGGTCCGGCCGGCGCAGCGGTGCGGTGGCCAGCCCCGCGAGCTGTTTGGCGACGCTTCCGGACGTGATGCGGCGGGCGCCGGCCTGGCCCACGGGGACGACGGGAGCGCCGGTGCGCTCCGCGAGGCGGGCGAGGCCGCTACGGAAGGTGCCGGGTGCGGCCTCGGCGGCATCTTTGCGGCGCGGCAGGCCGCCTTCGGCGTAGATGAGGACCATCCGGCCCTGTTCAAGGGCTTCCGCGGCGGTGTCGAGCGCGGCCGCGGCCCGCTGGTCCCCGCGGAACACCGGGATGTGGCCCCCGTCGGCGAGGGCGCGGCCGAGGAGCGGGACGCGCCAGAGGCCGGCGGCCGCCATGACGACCGGCTCGGCGCCGAGGCGCCGCAGAGCGGCGAGCACGATGGCCGGGTCCGCCAGCGAGGTGTGGTTCGCGGCGATGATGCTGCCCGGCGCGAGCGTGGCGTCGGGATCGGTGGTCACCGACAGGCGCCCGAAGGCGGGCACCAGGACGTCGGCAATGCGGCTGAGCATGGAGGGTCCCCCGGTCTCGACGGTTTCGATCTTCATCGTCGATGGCGGGTACCGCTGGAGCGTGAGTCGTCGTACTCATCTTCGCCCCTGCCGTACCCGGGTACGGGTGCCGACGCCGGCCACGACGAGCGGCCGCAGCAGGGTCAGGGGGCCCAGGCCGGCCACCATGGCCAGGGTGCTGGCGCGGAACGGCAGCACGAAGTACGCGGCGAGCGACAGCAGTACGGCCGCGGCGTAGCAGGCGAGGGGACCGGGCAGCCTACGGCGCCCTCGGCGAGGGCGCCGTACGCCCGGTTGCGGTCGGCCGCCGGCCGCACGACCCCGCCCCCCCCCCGCGCCCGGGGGAGAA
>NZ_JBEZMA010000096.1:0-18147 GCF_040652415.1 Streptomyces sp. NPDC048255 | reverse complement strand
CCTTCACCCCGGCCATCGAGACCCTGCGCGGGCTGCTCCTCGGCAGCGAGATCGGCCACAACGGATGGCTCGCGGTCGCCTGGTGCCTGGGCCTCACGGTGCTCGGCTACTACTGGTCGAAGTCGGTCTTCAACCGCGACCCGAAGTAACCGAGCCGACCACGCGACCCGCCTCAGCGCAACGCGTCCCGTCCGAGGGCGGCGTACCCGACACCACGTCGGCGTACGCCGCCCCGTTGCTCAGTTCTGCAGCCCCTTGTGCGGGGGAGCGCTGCCGTTACGGGACCGGGGAGGTCTCGTTCACCGGGGTATGAGCCTTTCTGATTCCGTCGGGTCCACAGGTGTGTGTGACGACTCGAACGAGGCCGTCGTCGTGGCGGTGCGGCAGCTGACCCGGAGTACGCCGTGGACGGTGGTCGGGCGGGTGCCGCTGGACTTCCCCGCTCACCACCCGCAAGGCGTCACGCGTGGCCATGACCAACGCCTGTACGTGTCAACGGCGGAGATCACCGAGGCGACCCGCTTCTACGACAGTCCGGTGGACGGCTACGACCGAACTCCCGGCCGAGGTGAGGGACATGTGTTCGTCACGGACGCCGAGGGCGCGGCGCTGGGCCGGGTGAGCGTGGGCGAGGGGACGATCTACCACCCGGGTGGCATCGACTTCGACGGCGAATCGCTGTGGGTGCCGACAGCGGAATACCGGCCCGACTCCCGTTCCATCGTCTACCGGGTGGACCCCGACACCCTGGAAGTGCGCGAGGCCTTCCGTTTCGACGACCACATCGGCGGGATCGTGCGCGACCGCGACAGCGGCCAGCTGCACGCCGTCACCTGGGGTTCCCGGCGGCTGCTCACCTTCACCGTCGAAGGGAAGCTCACCCACCGGGTCGACAACAAGAGCCACTTCGTCGACTACCAGACCTGTGTGAGCGCGGGCAGCGGCCACATGGTGTGCACGGGGATCGCGGAGTACCCCCTGGCGGGGGCGGGAGTCTTCAGCCTCGGCGGGATCGCCGTCGTGGACATCGAGTCCGGCCGCATCGAGCACGAAGCGCCGGTGACCGTGCTCTCACCGGCCGGCCGAGTGGTCACGTACAACGCGGTGCACCTGGAGACGGACGGGCGCGTCCTTCGGATGCTCGCCGTCCCCGACGACGGGGAAACGGCGGGCGAGTCGCACCTGATCACCCTGGAGACACCGCTGGCGCCGTGACCCGGACGGCGAGGAAGTAGAGCCCCTCGTACACCAGCTCGCCGTTCAGCTCCGAGCACAGGCTCTGCGGGGTGAACCGGCGCCGGTAGATGGGGTACGTGGTGTCGGCGACGGAGCGCAGCTCTATCTGCTCCTCGTGCACGTCGCCGTCGCTGCGCAGGTCGATCACGATCAGCTCGCGCGCCGTACGACGTGCCTCGGCGAGGAACGCGGCCCGCTCCGCGGGCCGGAGCAGCCCGTAGAAGTTCGCGGTGACGATGCGGTCGAAGGCTCCGGTGGCGAACGGCAGGGGTGGGAACAGCGCCCGCACGCGCTCCGCCCACGGGGCCCGGGTGTGGGCCAGTTCGAGCATTTCCGCACTCTGGTCCAGGGCGACGACCGGGCCGCGGAGGAACTGGGTCCACACGCCGGTCCCGCAACCCACGTCCAGGGCCCGTCCTCCGGGCAGCGCGGTGAGCAGTTTCCCGATGTCGGCGGTTTCCCGGTCCAGGCCGGCGTTCACCACGGGGTCGCCGCGGTAGCTGGTCTCGTCGTAGACCGGGGCACGATGCCGGTAGTACTGCTCCCGCACTATATCACGCATGCCCCGACAGCTACCCCCGCCCGAACAACGGGCAAACAACGGGCGTCCTCCCAGCGGGGGAAGGGCCGGAAAGAGCCTCTGGCCGAAGGGTGTCCCGTAACAGGTGTCCCTTCCTGCATGTCGGGATCTTGGAAGAAAGATCACTCGATGGTGCATAACGCCTGCCTGGGGTGGGTTCGGTGGCCAGACTCGAACCACGTCGCGCCGGACTTCACGTCGCGCCGGACACCGCTACGTGCCGACCACCGCTACGTGCCGACCACCGCTACGCGCCGCCCCGCGCCAACCGGCGGGAACGGGGCGGGCCTTGCCGTGCAGGAGACATGCTGTGACACACCATGACGGCCGCAAGCCGGGACCGACCGAGGACGCGGTGGCCCTGGTCGCCGGCCTTGCCGATCTGGCGGTCAGCGGGCTGAGAAGCGCGGTGGGCGGAGTCAGCGGCCTGCTGCGCCGCGCCGATCTCGGGGACCTTCTGGCTGACGGCCAGGAGGAGACCAAGGCGCGCGGCCGCCTGCTCCTCGACCGGCATGCGGCCACGCCGCCGGCCCACATGGAGGTCCTCGCCCGCACCGTCACCGCCCGCAGCAGCCAGGCGGGAAGCGGCAGTGAGTGAACGGGAAGGGCACGCCTTACTGAAGAAGCGCATCGACCAGGTCCTCAGCGAATTCGTCAGCCAGGAAGCAGAGGCGCTGGCCGACATCGATGCCTCGCTGGGTCCGGTCGCAGAGCAGCTTCATGCCGCGACCAGGCACGGCAAGCGCCTCCGGGCGGCGTTCTGCTACTGGGGCTGGCGCGGGGCCGGCCAGCCCGACAGCGAGGCCCTGGTACGCGCAGCCGGCGCGATCGAGCTGGTCCATGCGGCCGCCGTCGTCCACGACGACCTGATCGACCACAGCCGCACCCGGCACGGCCGCCCCACCGGGCACATCGCCCTGCGTGAGGTCCTCACCCATCATCCGCGGCCGAAGGCCGGCGCCCGGGCCCTGGCCATGCTGGCGGGCGATCTGCTGATGTCCATGGCCGGGCAGCTCTTCACCACCTCGGGCCTGCCCGGCGCCTTCCTGAACAGGGCCCGGCCCCTGTGGGCGGTCCTGGCCCGCGAGCTGGTGGCCGGTGAGTGCCTGGAGGTGTTGCGCACCGGGGCCGAGCCGGACCCGGACGCATCGGTGAAGGTGATCCGCTACAAGACCGCCAAGTACACCGTCGAACACCCTTTGCAGATCGGCGGCCTGCTCGCCGGCGCCCCGCCGCGGCTGCTTCAGGCGTACAGCCACTACGGCGTGCCGCTCGGCGAGGCGTTCCAGCTGCGCGATGACCTGCTGGGCGTGTTCGGCGACCCTGCGCAGACCGGCAAGGACCCGGCCGATGACCTGGCCGGGAACCGGCCCACCGCTCTGATGGCCCATGCACTCACGTCCGCCACGAACGCGGAACGCCTGGAACTGCACCACCTGCTGGGGCAGCGGAACCTCAGCGAGCAGCAGGTGGAACGGGTCCGGGAGATCGCTCACCGGACCGGGGCCGTCGGCCGCGTCGAAGACATGATCACCACCCGGCTGCGTGAAGCGCACGACGCCCTGGCCGACGCCGATCTGACCACCGAAGCGCGCAGCGCACTGGCGGACTTGGCGACGTCCGCAGCCACCCGCACCCATTGACCTCGCCACCCCACCGGAGGAGCACGATGACCTACACCCAAGCGTCCATGGACGCTCTGCGCACCTCAGGGGACGAACTCGCCGACGCGACCGTGGCGACACTGTTCGAGCGCGGAGAGGTCGGCAAGTTCAACACGCTCATGCGCTACGTCTCCACCGTCGGGCAGGACCTTCCCGAGGGGCTGCCGGAGGTGGCCCGCGAGTACCTGCACGAGACCAGCACGCCGCCGGCCTGGGTGGACTGGGGCGAGATGGAGAAGGCCCGACTCTTCTTCATCGACAACAACGTGCACATCTCCACCGCGCTGTCCTTCGCCTCGATGCCCGCCTGCTACGTCCTGCCCCACGTGGCCAAGCTGCTGTCGGCCACCCACTCTCTGAAGTACCCCTCCAAGCGGATGGCCGAGACGGGCCAGTTCACCGTCTACCTCATGCAGCCCGACGCCTTCGAAGCCGGCAGCCGCTTCATCCCCGCCGCCCAGAAAGTGAGGCTGCTGCACGCCTCCATCCGCCACCACCTCAAGCGCGAGGACCGGTGGGACACCGCCTCCCTGGGCACGCCGATCTGTCAGGAGGACATGATCGGCGGGCAGATGATGTTCTCCATCCAGGTCCTCGACGCCCTGCACCGCCTCGGCATCCACATGAGCACCGAAGGCGCCGAGTCCTACTACTACGCCTGGAGGGTGGTCGGCGCCATCCTGGGCATCGACCAGGACCACGCCCCCAAGGACCTGCAGGCAGCCCGTGAGTTCTCCGACCTGTACATGACCCGCCACATGGGCCCCAGCGAGGAAGGCGTCCAGCTCACCCGCCAGCTCATCGACCTCTACGAGGAAGTCGTGCCCGGCACCTTCTTCGACCCGATCGTCTCCGCCCTGATCCGCTACCTGATCGGCGACACCTGCGCCGACTGGCTGCAAGTCCCCCGCACCACCTGGGACACCGTGGTCAAGGCCGCCCCCACCTTGCTGGGACTGCTGGAATCCATCGAGGACAGCTCACCCCTGGCGGCCTGGGCCCTGGACCGAGTCGGACACCTGACCAGCATCTTCGAGCTGTCTGCCCTCACCCGTGGCCGCGTCATGCACTACGCCATCCCCGAACAGCTCAAGAACGACTTCGGAGTCAGCAGCACCATCCCGCCCAAGAGCCGCTGGACCCCGCCACCGGCCACCATCAGCCAGTAGTGACCCCGCCGCGACCGGTGACCCCGCCGCGACCGACCGTGGGCACAGCACCTACCGTCGCATGTCTACAGCGGTGGTGTCCCCTGGCCGACGCCGACGCCGCCCCCCGAGCAGGAAGAACGCGTCATGACCCAGCAGATCCTCGAGCGTGTCGCCGGATACGAGCACCGGTTCAACACGCTCTTCGAGGAGTACTTCGACACGCTGAGCGCCGGACTCGATGCGCCGTCGTTCAGCCGTTTCACGCCGGAGTGCCTGCGGTTGCTGCGGGAGTTGTCCTTGCGGGGCGGGAAGCGGATCCGGGTCGTGCTGCTGCACGAGGCGGCGCGTCTGGTGACGGAGGAGCCGGTCGGAGGACTGGACGCCGCCGCGCTGAGCATCGAGCTGCTGCAGACCCACGGTCTGGTGCACGACGACCTCATCGACGACAGCCCTACTCGCCGCGGCGGCCCGTCCACCTACTACGCCTACCGCGAGCGGTTCCCCGACCACCCGCAGGCGGCCCTCGGTCTGACCGTGCTCGCGGGCGACCTCGCGCTCGCCCTGTCGCTGCGGGTGCTGCTGGAGGCGAAGGTGCCCGTGGTGGTGCGGCAGGCCATGGTCGAGGTGCAGACGCGGGCGGCGGCCGACACCTTCGTGGGCCAGATCGTCGACCTGGAACGCGACTTCGCCGCCGCGCCGGACGAGGAGGTCCTGCACCAGGTGGCCGACTACAAGTCCGCCCGCTACTCGATCCTCGCGCCCCTGCAGCTCGGGCTCCTGGCCGCGGGCGAGCAGCCGGCCCGCTTCGAGAAGGAGCTGCGGCAGTACGCGCGGCTGGTGGGGATCTGTGGGCAGATGAGCGATGACTACCTGGACCTGTTCGGAGACGCGGCCACCATGGGCAAGCCGACCGGCACGGACATCCGCGCCGGGAAGCACAGCTACACCGTCCGCGCCCTGCTGGCGTCCGTCGACGACGCTGAGCGTCGCGTGGTGGAGGCCGCGCTCGGTGACGCGTCCTGCACGCCGGAGACCATCGCTGCCGTACGGGAGATGGGGGAGCGCCGGGGCGTGGCGGCCGGGATGCGGGCGGACATGCGCGGTTACGCGGAGCAGGCGTCCGCGGTGGCTGCCGGCTGGCGGCCACGGTGGCGCGAGGAAGCGGTCACCTTCTTCGAGCAGCTACCGCTGTGGAGCGTCGAGCGAGCCAGATGACCAGCGACGGCACCACCGGCGTGATGCACCCGGCCGGTGTGCACCTCGCGGGTGCGCTGCGTCTGAGCAGCCCGCTGGGAGAGGGTTTCCCGCGCTGTCGGTGATCGTTTCCCAGTCAGCTGTCGGCGCCGGGCAGTCTGTCGGGGGAGGAGGCAGGTGGCTGCTGCCCCAGCAGGCGCAGCGCGAGGAGCCCTCCGATGCCGGGAATGAAGGCACACCCCTTGGTTCCCGGCCGCGCGAGGGCGGGAGTGAGGAAGACTGCGACGATGACGGCCAGGTAGGCCGTGCCGTGGAGCAGACCGCCCAGCGACGTGATCACCCTGGTGTGCACGGTGAACAGGTTGAGCAGCAAGAGCGTGAGGGATGCGGCTTCGGCTGCGGCCGCGATGCGCAGAGTTCGCATGCTGATCAGGCTCCCGTCGTGGAGCCGGGGCGGACGATCATCAGGACGACGACGACTGCCCACAGCAGGTTGAACATCCCCGTGGTCATGGAGAGGCGTGCCGCCGCCGACCGCAGCTCCGAAATGGCGTCCGCGGGTTGGGCGAGCAGCCGGGCCTGTCCGGGCAGGACCGCCGTGAGCAGCAGGGCCGCGGCGGCAGCCGTCAGCGCGATCGACGTCAGCAGCCAGGCGTCGGTCAGGACGCCCATCCGGGCGCCGGTGGCGACACCGAGGACCGGGACGGCGATGCCGACGACCGTGTACCCACGGCAGATCTTGTGCAGGAACGCGGCGTTCTGGCCGTTGTGCTCCTGCGCGTCGCCGCTGGCCGACAGCCGGGCGTAGCGGGGGAACATCGAGGCTGCGACGGTGATCGGCCCGATCGCCAGGATCGCGGCCAGGACGTGCAGCGAGAGCAGCAGCTTGGTCACAGGGGTCCCTTCATGGATTGGCTGCCAATAGATTGGCTGTCGATCTATAGGTAGCACAGGGAGAGGTCACTTAGGTAGGCTGCCTGACCATGAAGACGGATGCGGTACGCGGCCACCTGGACGGACTGCTGCTGTCCGTACTGGAATCCGGCCCCCTGCACGGCTACGCGATCATCGCTGCGGTCGAGGAGCGCAGCGGGGGCGTACTAGAGCTGCGCAAGGGCACCATCTACCCCGCCCTCAACCGGCTCGAGCGGATCGGACTGCTGAGCAGCGCCTGGGAGTCGGTGGGCGAACGCCGTCGGCGCTGCTACCAACTCACCGACGCCGGACGGCGCAGCCTGGCCACCGAGCGGACCCACTGGCGGGAGTTCATCGCAGCGATCGGCTCGGTGCTGGAACCCGCACCGGCCTCCGGACACGCCACGTGAAAGCGCCCGAGATCCCTGCCGACGACACCATCGAAGCCCACCTCGCGGACCTGACGGCCACCCTGCACGGCCCGGCCCGACTCAAGACCCAGATGGTGGACGAACTGCGCGAAGGCCTCCTGGACACCGCGCGGGAACTGTCGCCCGATGCCGAACCCGACCGGGACGCCGCCCGCCAGGCCATCCGCCAGTTCGGCACCGTGGCCGAGCTCGCGCCCAGCTTCCAGCATGAACTGACCATCACCCAGGCCCGTCACACCGCGCGCACCGTCATGCTGATCATCCCGTGCGTGCTGGTGTGCTGGTACCTGGTCGAGCTCGCCACCCGCGCGGCGGACCGCCGGCTGCCGGACCCGCTCCAGGTGGCCGCAGCCCACCTCGGCGGCCTCGCAGCGCTCACCGCGTTGCTCGCGGCGGTGTGCCTCTCCGTCACCGGCACACTGGCCCGCCGACTGCCCCTCCCGCAACGACTGCCGCTCGTGGTCGCCTGGACGGGAACCACCGCGGCAGTCGCCCTCGGGCTGAGCGCGCTGACCCTCATCACTGCCGCTGTACTGGCCACCAACTGGCCGCTCACCGCGGCCGCCTGTCTGATCACCATCGCCCTCCACGCGCGCATCGCCGCTTCTGCACGCGCGTGCCGCCACTGCGCCCGCCTGCCTGTCACCGCCCCCTGACGAACGGGAGGCCGCGGAGCCCGCGACCCGAGCAGGCAACGGCGGAACGGTCGTCATCGTGATCACGATGACGACCGTTCCGCCGTTGCCTCGGTGTGCTGGGGCTTGCCCTCGAAGAGGCGGCGCATCGAGGCCTGAAGGGCCTCGGCGGTCTTCGCGGAGACGCCGTCACCTCCACCCGTCGGCCCGCCTCGGCACGCCCAACTCCCGTCCGGCGTCGCTGCCGCAGCCGTCCCGCGTCAGGCTGCGGCCGGCCGCCGACACCGGTGTCGCCGAGGACGCCGCTCTCGGCCATTCCGTGGCCTTCACCGACTGCCCCGAACGGTTCTGGGATTGCCAACGCAACGAATAAGGTGATCGGTTCGGTTGGCGGGGGGTGGGGGCGCACAACATGCGAAGCCTCCCGGAGAGCGGATATTGAAACCAATTTAGTCCGGTTTGAGGTGGTTGAAAGTTGATGAGATCCCTTCTGGCGAAGTGTCGGGTAAGTGACCGGGGCCACTTGAGGGCGAGGCTTGAATCTTTTGATTTGCTGTAGGGAATGCTTTTTCGAGGCGTTGTGCGCGCATGGACGGGGGTCGTTCCGGCTTCGTTGAGCGGAGTCTCCCGACCTCTCGGTGCAGGGGGCTCGTGGGCCGTGCGGTGACCGTGATCGGCGAGCCGGTCGGGCGAGTGAGCCGATCGGGGTGTGGGGTTTTCGTCATGCGCACAGTTTGGGGCGGCGGCCTCAGCAGCACATGAGTACCTGTACTCAGTCGTGTTCGGGCATCCGGCGGCGGAAGCGGAATCTTCACGGGAGCAAGCGCGGGGCCGCTGTGTCCGCGTGAGACGTGCCTTGTGGAGTCGATCAAGAGGCGTCTACTGTCCGCAGCGATCACCAGCCGAGAACGAACACGAGGGGGGACTGGTGCGCAAAATCGCGCTTCCTGTCATCGCCGCGCTGTCACTGACGCTGCTTCTGCCGCAGCACTCCGTGGCGGTCGCGTCCGCCCAGCAGCCGAACGCCCTGGCGGCCGAGACACCTGACCAGCCGCTGGCCCAGGGCACGTTGTCCACGATCGGCCCCGGTCAGTACTCGACCGAGGACAAGACCTTCCAGGTCGCCGAGAACGACGTGGACGCGGCCCTCATAGGTCGCCGCCACACCGTCTCCGCGCAGCCTGACGGCGGACTCGCCAAGCCCGAGTCCGCGCCCACCACGCGCCCCGAGATGGGTGTCTTCGGCCCCAGTTGGGAAGCCGAGTTCGTCGGCGGCCAGCTCAACCGGAAGCTGGAGCAGCAGGGCGACAGCATCGTCGTGACCGACCTCGGGGTCGACGAGAAGATCACGTACGCGCTGAAGTCGAGCATCGACTACCCGGACGGGGGTGGCGTGAAGAAGTACGCGACCACCGACGGGTCCCAGGTCACGGCGACCTCCAAGTGGAACGACGCCACCGGCACCCTGGTGACGTCCATCGTCGAGGTGCTCGGTGTGGACCTCTCCGCGGTCGCCTCGGGCGACGACGCGTTCACCGACGCCGCCGGCAATCCGATCCCGGCCGCGGACCTCAAGCCCACGTACAAGTGGCAGCAGGCCGCGACCGGCACCGACAAGTGGCGGGTCACCAGCGTCGGCAACAACGTCTACGCCACCACGGTGCAGTACGACGCCCAGGGCCGGGTGTCCAAGGTCTCGAACCCCGCTGCGGGCGAGCGCCTCGCGACGTCCACCTCGGTCACCTACGCGGCCTCGACCACCGCCGCCGGCACCTCGTTCGGTGACTACGCGGGCCGCGTCAAGCAGATCACCGTCACCGAGGGCGCCACCACGCAGACCCTCGCCCGGTACGCCTACGACTCCTCCGGTCTGCTGCGCACCGTGACCAACCCGAGCGAGGCCGCCGAGCCGCAGGCCACCTACGCCTACGACGCGACCCAGCGCCTCGCCGACATCAGCTCGCCCACCAACGGCAGCTGGGACCTGAGCTTCGCGGCCAACTCCGCGGCCCCGACCGCCACCCTCGACGGCGAGGCCGTCCCGACCCCGGGCCTGGCCGTCGAGGGCGACGCCCCGGACGGCAGCACCGGCGTCACCACCCCGCCGCCCGCCTCGGACTTCACCGGCGGCGAGATCACCGACCCGACGTCGTACCCGTCGAAGTGCAGCTGGGCGCGGCACTGGATGTACTACTGGAAGACCGGCTGCACCGCCAAGGTGGCGCACTACGGATGGCGTTCGCCCCAGTGGAAGACGACCCCGACCGGCTACAAGGTCCGGGGCATCAACCACGACCACTGCACCACCGCGCCCGACAAGCCGCTCGGCTACAACTTCATCCCCTCCTGCGACATGCACGACTACGGCTACGGCCTGATCGGCAACTCGTACAAGGGCTACAAGTACTACCTGTCGCGCAACAAGGGCCTTGCCGTGGACGCCGTGTTCTACAGCACGCTCTACAGCAAGACCTGCCCCGCCTACTTCTGGAAGAGCACCTGCCGCTCCCTCGCCAACACGTACTACGGCGCGGTGACGGTCTTCGGGCGGGCCAAGAACGGCGCGAACGCCACCTGATGACGGGCGCGGGCTCCTGAAGTTCCCTCGCACGCCCTCCTGATGGTTCACCCCCTTGGGAGGGGATCGGGCCGGGTGGCGCCGCAACTGCGCCACCCGGTCCGTTCGCACCCCAACTCTTCCCCCATCTCCACGGGTCCGGCCATGCCCGCCCGTCCACGGGCCACGCCAGGCCCCCTGCTCCCCGAGGCACCATGAAGAAGAAGATCTGGGTCACGGTCGTCGCCGTCGCGATGACCACGACCCTCGGCGCGATACCGGCCCGGGCCGCCGCGCCGACGAGCGTCCCCGACGCCGTCAAGGCCGCGGTCCCGGGCGGGATCGTCGACCCGCCGCTGTACGAGCGGGCCGCCGACGCCGGCACCATCCGCGTCAACGTGCTCACCAAGAGCCGTACGGACATCCCCGAGGCGGCCGCCGCGGGTGAGACGAAGCAGGACTTCGAGTCGCTGCCGGTGGTCACGCTCAAGGTGGACAAGGCGGGCCTGGACCGGCTCGCCGCCCAGCCGGGCGTGGTCGCCGTCACCGAGGACAAGCCGGAGCCGGCGACCCTGGACGAGAGCGTCCCGCTCATAGGCGGTGACGCGGCGGCCGCGGCGGGGAAGACCGGTGCGGGCGCCGCGATCGCCGTTCTGGACACCGGTGTCGCCACCCAGCACCCGTTCCTGAAGGGCCGGGTCAAGGCCGAGGCGTGCTTCTCGCCGATCGATCCGGATCTGGGCGCCACCAGCCTCTGCCCCAACGGTGCCGCCGAGCAGGAGGGTCCCGGCTCCGCCGACACCGACTCCGGGCCGTGCGCGGCCCTGGCCGCCTGCGACCACGGGACCCACGTGGCCGGCATCGCCGCGGGCAAGGGCACGGGTGCCACCGGTGCCCCGAAGACGGGTGTCGCCCCCGGCGCCGACATCATCGCGATCCAGGTCTTCTCGCAGTTCAACACGGCCGATTCCTGCGCCGGCGAAGTGCCCTGCGTCGCCAGCTTCCCCAGCGCCCAACTGGCGGCTCTGGAAAAGGTGTTGAAGATCAAGCAGGCGGGGACGCCGGTCATCGCGGCGAACCTGAGCCTGGGCGGCGGCCACTACACGGCCGCCTGTGACGCCGACCCGCGCAAGGCGGCCGTCGACAACCTGCTCGCGGCCGGTGTCGCCACCGTGATCGCGGCCGGCAACAACGGCTACGCCGACGCGGTGAGCGTCCCCGGCTGCATCTCCTCCGCCGTCACGGTCGGCTCCACCACCGACGACGACGAGCTGTCCACCTTCACCAACCGGGGCACGCTGCTCGACCTCTTCGCCCCGGGGACGAGCATCGTCTCCTCGGTGCCCGGCGGCAACTACGCCTCCAAGAACGGCACGTCGATGGCGACCCCGCACGTGGCGGGCGCCTTCGCCGTACTCAAGCAGGCCTACCCCACCAAGAGCGTCGCGGACCTCACGGCCCTGCTGAAGAGCAGCGGCCGGCCCATCATCTACACGGGTGCCACCACGCCCCGGACCGACCTCGGCGCGGCGCTCGGCGGCGGCGGCAACACCCCCAAGCCGGTCGGCGTGACCGACTTCAACGGTGACGGCGCCGAGGACATCGCGATCTCCGACACCCAGGCCACCGTCGGCACGAACGCCAACGCCGGCCTGATCCGTGTCGTGTACGGCGCCGGCAAGGGCACCGCGGAGCTCAGCCAGGACCTGGACTGGGTGCCGGGCGGCTCCGAGAAGGACGACTACTTCGGCGAGACCCTCGCCACCATCGACTGGAACAAGGACGGCTTCACCGACCTGGTGGTCGGCACCCCGAGCGAGGCCATCGGAACGGCCACGAACGCGGGCAGGGTCGACATCCTGTACGGCTCCGCGGGCGGCCTGGGCGCGGGCACCCTCAAGGCCACGGTCTTCGAGCAGGGCGCGGGCACCGGCGCGATCGCCGCGTCGGCAGCCGAGGCCAACGATCGGATGGGGCAGTCGCTCGCGGCGGCCGTCAACGACGCCGGCCGGCCGTACCTGCTGATCGGCTCGCCCGGCGAGGCCATCGGCACGCTCGCCGGTGCAGGCACCGCCTTCTACGTGTACGGGAACACGAGCCTGACGATCAGTCAGGAGAAGCCCGGCGTCCCCGGTGACCCCGAGGCGGGCGACAACTTCGGCTTCGCCCTGACCGCAGACGCCAACTACATCGCCATCGCCTCCCCCAACGAGGCGCTCGGCACCAAGGCGAAGGCGGGCGGTGTCGTCATCTTCGACGCCAACGCGTTCGACGCCGACGGCCGCCCGGCCCCGCTGGCCGGTCTCGACCAGGACAGCGCCGTCATCTCCGGTGACGCCGAGGCGGGCGACCAGTTCGGCTACGCGGTGGCCATTGCACCGTTCCGGCCCACGGGCTCCCCGGCCCCGACCGAATCGATCCTTGCGATCGGCTCGCCCGGTGAAGGCGTGGTCGTGGGCACCGAGAACCGGCTCAACGCGGGCCGCGTGGTGCTGATCCGGATCAAGGCCGACGGGAGCTGGAGCTACCTGCGCGAGCTGAAGCAGGGCACCGCGGACGACGACGTCTCCGGCACCTCCGAGACCGGCGACCGCATGGGCGAGACGCTGACCGCCGTCAACACCGCCCCGGGCTCGGTGAGCACCGTGGCCTCCATGCGGCTCGCGGTCGGCACGCCCGGCGAGGCGCTCGGCACCGCGACCAAGGCGGGCGCGATCCACACGTTCTCCATGGCCGGCTCGGCCGGACCGAACGACCGCTGGATCGAGGCGGGCGACGGCGACGGGATCCCCGGGACGCCCGGGTCCAACCAGCAGCTCGGCAAGAACATCCACCTCACCGCGACCAAGCTGTACGTGGGGATGCCCTTCGGGCCGAACGCGGCCGGTGCGCTGTACGCGCTGCCGATGTCCAACGTCACCCAGGGCGGGAGCGTCGCTCCCGTGACCACGTACAAGCCCGGCTCGGGCGGCCTGCCGGCCAACGGTGTGGCCTTCGGCTACTCCGCTCGCTAGTCCTGTGACCGGAAGGGTTTGCCGCAGGCGGTGAACCCTTCCGGTCGCAGACCAGGCGCCGGACGCGGGACGCGGCGTAGTGCAATCGACATCACCCCTGGTCGAGCCCGGTTCCCGGCTCGTCACGGCGGCTACGCGCGGTATCTGAGGGCGCCTGGCCGGGGCGCCAAGCCAGACGGCACTTCGACGACACACCTAGGGGCAGGACTCGTCGGTTTTGGCGACGGTGAAGGTCAAGGGCTGGCCGGTGAGCGCGGCTCCGGCCTTCGGGTCCTGAGTGCAGACCTTCCAGTTCGACTCCTGGAGGACCACACGGCTCTGCACCGCGTCCTTCACGGTGACGCTCGCATTGGCCGGGAGCGCGGAGCGGACGGCCTTCATGCCCTGGCCGACGAAGTTCGGCATGACGTCGCCCGCGGGCTTCGGGGCGGGCGCGTCCGTGGCGGGGCAGGCTTCTTCGAGCTTGACCGCGCCGAAGTCCACGCTGGTCTTGGTGTCGAGGCCCGCGCCCGGTCCTGGTGTCTGGCTGCAAACCTTCCAGTTCCGGTCGAGAGCCTGGAGCCGCTCGCGGCCGAGGGCGTCGTGCGACGTGAGGACGAAGAAGCCGGCCTGCTGCGCTTCGTCCTGGGCCGTCTGGAGGCCCTTGCCGACGAGGTCGGGCAGAGTGGCCGTCTTGGCAGAGGGGGCTGGGCTGGACGCCGCCGGGGTGGCAGCCGGGGTGCCGGGCGTTGCGGGCTTGCCACTGTCGGCGGCCTGCGGGTCGCACGCGGTGAGGCCGAGAACGCTCGCGGCAGCCAGGAGGGTGATGGTGCGGTGTGTGCGCATCGCGCCATGTTGGCGGGGTTCGGGTGGCTGTGTGGACGCTGTGACCGGTCTGTGACGAAGGAAGACCCGTGCTGTGGTGGTCCTGTCTGACCCTGCCCGCCCCGGGCAGGCTAGTTTGCTCGGATGAGTCTTCTTGATGATGTGGCCGAGCGCGACGGCTGGCGGTGCTGGGTGTGTGACGAACCGGTCGACCCCGACGAGTCGGTGAACGACCCGCGGGGGCCCAGTGTCGACAGCCGGACCGCCGACCGGAAGGCCAAGGTCGCCGAGCGGCTCGCGCACCGTGGGTGCAACAGCCGCAAGGGTGCGGTCAAGGTGGTCATCGCCTGGCCGGAGCGCCTGTACGTAGTCGAACCCGCGCCGCTGATCGCCGTTGCCGACAGGCTGGAGCGCAAGGGGGGCCGCGAGATGGTGGGCCGTTGTCCGACCAGGAAGGACGCCCAAGAGGTGGCGGATTGGCTGGTGGACCGGTTCTCCCGGCTGCTACCGGGGCTGCCGGTGACCGCCGACATCGAGGCGGGCGGCGGCCAGTTCCTCGTCATCCTGGCCACCGGCCGCCGCTGATCGGGGATCACCCTCAGCCAAAGACGGCCGACGCCGCCGCGCCACTCGATGAGCAGGGGGCCGTTCGGGCGGACGCTTTCCGGGTCCAGTCCTGCCCGCCGCAGGAACTCCAGGAGGCCGCGGGGGCCCAGGGCCCGGCCGGGGATCTTGCCCTGGCAGCGGACGCGGCGCCCGCCCTCGGCGTCGGGCGGGTGGACGCCTACGCGCCGAGGATGGGGTGCCGCCCTCGGGCTGTGCTCGCGGCCAGGGCCAGGGCCAGGGCCAGGGCCAGGGGCGAGGTACTGGCGGGCGGTGTCTACGGCCCGTCCGGGACGCCGAGCGGCACGGTGAGCCGCGGCTGCCAGCCTTCCTCCGTCAGCACCACCAGCTGGACCGCCGCCGCACGGGTGTGCAGCGGCAGCAGGCTGCCGATCGCAGCGCGGACATGGGCGGCAGCTGTCGGGTCGTCCGCACCCATAGCGACCGTGACATGGGCGGCGGGCCGCGCCCCGAAGCGGCCCCTGTACGGGCGCAACCCGGGCCACTGGGCGCGGAACGCATCGACGATCGCCTGGAGTCCCGGAACCGTGACGGCAACGAAGCCGGACGCCGTCACGACCTCCTCCAAGAGCAGATCGGCTGCCGGAAAACTCGCCGCCAGGGAACGCACGCCCTTCTCGTCCTGATCCGTCAGCGCCGATTCCGGCACGAACGGGTAGAGGAGCGAGACGTGCGCCGGCACCCCACGACGCACCAGAACCGGGTCGATACGCCACGCCGCCTCGAGGAGCGGGGCGGCATCGGGCAGGACAATGACGACGGCAGTGGTCCCTGGCCCTGGCACGCCGCCATCATCGCAGGCCACTCCGCTACTGCGCCCATTGCACCGGGAGGGGGGCGAGGGCAACGGGTTGGGCGTGGTCGAGGCGGTCGCGGCCGATGTGTTGGCCGGTGATCCACGCGTCGGCGCCTCACTCCGGCTGGTGTTCTGGGCCCGCGAGGTCGGGGCTGGTGTAGCTCGGGCGGGGGCTCGGAGCGGGATTGGGGCTGGAACCGGGGGAGGTGAAGTCTGGACGGGCGTAGCGGAGATCCGGCATGCGGCGGGGGGTGTGGGAAGAGGCGTCCGAGCGCGGAGGGGGCGGGTCAGCGAGGGCATCCCTGAGGAAGGGCATGATGCCCCGTTCCAGCAGGGCGTTCCGCCAGGCTTCTCTGGCCCGGGCGACCTGCTCCTCGCTCGGTTCGTGGTAGCGCGCGGCCTCCGGCGCGGGTTGGTCGCGGCTGCTGCGCAGGGCAGTACCCAGCAGGCCGACCGCACAGACGGCGATCGCGCCCACGGCCACGGCTACGAACAGCCATCCAGCGGCGAACATGGTCCGGCCGGACCCCGACTCGGCGCTGAACATCTTGAGGACGAGGCCGATGAGGAAGAACAACGCGGCGGCGGTTCCTGAGAGGACGGGGGCGAGGACGGCGAAGACGGTGAACAACCCGGCTCCGGCCGCCTCGGTCGTTTCCAGGGCCTGTGTTTCGCTGCTGGTCGGGCGAGTTCGGGCGGCCGCCGGCGGCTCGGGCGTACGCGGTGACCGCGCCCCCGCCGCCGACGGTACCTCTGGGCGTACGTGCAGGCCCAGCAGCGCTGCCAGCAGACGGCGGCTGTAAGACATCCTGGCCCACCGTGGCGCAGCGACTCCATCGCTGATCCCGCGGCCGCCAGGTTGTCCGGCACCCAGGACGGCCGCGCCGAACCGCCGGCCCAGACCTGCCCGTGCACGGTGGTCGGTGGCCGCCGGGCTGGTGCCGGAGCGGGGAAGGGCGGACGGGGCGGGGGCGGCCGCCGAGGACGAGTACACCATGGGCGAGGACTTGTGCGGCGGAAACGCCGAATCACGGCGTTCTCTGCGGACCTTCACATAGTGTTCGTACTCGGCCGCTGCGGCCGCCGTGAGGAGTGCGGTAGCGCCGAGCGCCAGGGTGCGCAGTTGCTCCGCCGTGAGCCGTTCGCCCATGGCAGCCAGTTCCGGGCGGTCGGGGGCTGTACGCAATGCCTCGTCGAGGATCCGCTCGTACTCATGGCGGTCCTCGGTCAGCAGGTATGGAGCGCTTGTCACAGCCCCTCCTCCCCGATCGCCGGTCTCTGCCGCCATCGCGGCGCGCCTCGACCATCGATGCCAGGTCCCGTTCCGTCGACAGGGTCCGCGGGAACGGGGATGTCCCCGGAGCGCGTGGGCTCCGGAAGCTGTGTCCGGCCCGCGGGGATCTCGCCGGGTGTGGGACTCGGCGTGCGAGCTTCCGCGGCCGCGGCAGCCGGCCTGGGGGAAGGCATCGGTTGCGCGCGGAGCGGCCGGGCTTCAGTGGAGGGGGGAGGCTGGGACTGGGCGGCGGGGGACACGGAGGGCGCGGGCGGAGGCTCCGTTCGGGGCGGAACAGCGGACGGCGCTGCGGCACCGGGGGCTTCTGCGGTGCCGGGGCCGCCCGCAGCGCCCACGTTCACGGCACCGGCAGTCGAAGCTGCCCCGGCCTCCGTGGCTGCTTCCGCCGTCCCAGCCGGCTGTTGGGCGCCCGTCATCGCCTCGTTCACCGTCTGGATACGACTGAGTTGGGTGAGCAGGATGGGCGCCGACATTCCGACGACGAGGGCGGCGTACTCACCGCTGATCTGTCCCGTGGTGCCGAACAGCACCGCGGCCCCGGCACCCATCACGCTGTGCAGGGCAGCCGCGACGACGTCGACGGCGGGGTCGAAGTACGTTCGGAACTGCGGGGGTACCCCTTGTACCGTCCCTTCGGCGGTCAACTGCCGATGGACGTGGCGATCGGCCTGCCAGGACACGAACCGGGTGTACAGGTCCAAGAGACCACGCAGGAGGCCACCCGCCGCCCCCAGGAGAATCAACGTCGGGACGTCCACGCTCTCCCCTGGTAACGGCGCTACAGCCTGACTGTGAAACTCCGGACACCGGTCGAGCGTAGAGCTTGTGCAAGCCGCCGCAAAGGGACTGACCCGATTCGGCCACAGCCCATCCACCTAAAGACCGGCCGACTCCCAGAGTTCATAAGGAACCAGACGCTTCGACAGACAGCACCCACGACCGGCGTCGTGCCGAACGAACATCAAGTCACGTGAGACAACCTCTAAGCCTTGATCGGTGCGGCCGACCTGGCGGCCTGCTCGATCTTCGCGCAGTAGGCTGCACGGGCTTCCTCGTCGATCTGCTTCTCGTGTTCGGCGCGCAGCCCGGTCCGGCCGTCGAGGCCCTCGCGCAGGATATCGGCGTGCCCGGCATGCCGGATGGATTCGCCGAGGACGTGGACCATGATGGCGAACAGGTTCGTGTCGGCATGAGGCTCCGGCCACCACGGCACGTGGCCGGGGGCGTCGAGGGGAAGCTCGTTGATCGTCGC
>NZ_JBEZMA010000095.1:0-18193 GCF_040652415.1 Streptomyces sp. NPDC048255 | reverse complement strand
ACATCCCGTACGCTCCCGCCGGAGATCGCCGATTCCGAGTCTGTGATGGCGCTCATCGAGCGGGGCAAGGCCGAGGGGCAGATCGCCGGCGAGGCTGAGTTGTGCTCCGGCGCAGCCGGGGGTGGGGGGACCCGTTCGGGTCAGCGCAGGGGCGGCGGCGGCGAACCCCGCACAGGATGGGGACATGCCGAGAAACGCCTGGCGGGTCACCGCCTCCGCCGCGCTCGCCGCCGCCCTGCTCGCCACCAGCGCCTGCTCCGGCGAGGGCGAGGAGGACAGAACGAAGGGCGGCGGCACCGCGGGGGCCAAGCCCCTCAAGTGGGGCGAGTGCCCGGCCCCGACGGCCCTGGAGGGTGGCGGACCGGCCCCGGGCAAGGACTGGCAGTGCGCCACGCTCGACGTCCCCCTCGACTACGCGAAACCCGAGGGGGAGACCGTACCGATCGCGCTGATCCGCGCAAAGGCCCGTAAGAAGGACCAGCGCATCGGCTCCCTCCTCTTCAACTTCGGCGGCCCCGGCGGCTCCGGCATCACCACCCTCCCCGGCGCCGCCAAGGAGTACGAGGCCCTGCGCGCCCGGTACGACCTGGTGAGCTTCGACCCGCGCGGGGTGGGCCGCAGCGCGCCCGTCCGCTGCGAGGACGACAAGCAGCTGGACGCGTACTACGCCCAGGACTCCTCGCCCGAGACCCCGCAGGAGGAGAGTGCCTTCGTCGACAACATCCGCACCTACCAGCGGGCCTGCGAGAAGAACTCGGCCAAGCTCCTGCCCCACGTCGGCACCGAGAACGCCGCCCGCGACATGGACCGCATCCGCCAGGCCCTCGGCGACGAGAAGCTCCACTACTTCGGGATCTCCTACGGCACCGAACTCGGCGGGGTCTACGCCCACCTCTTCCCGAAGAACGTCGGCCGGGCCGTCTTCGACGCCGTCGTGGACCCGACCGCGACCTCCGAGCAGGGGGCGCTGGGCCAGGCCAAGGGCTTCCAGCTCGCGCTCGGCAACTTCGCGCAGGACTGCCTGGACCGCGGCGACTCCTGCCTGCTCCAGGGCAGCACCGTCAAGGAGATCGAGGCGAACGTCATGAAGCTCCAGAAGGACCTGGAGGCGCGGCCGATCGCGGGCATCGGGGACCGGCAGCTCACCGAGAGCGCCGCGACCAACGGCATCGCCCAGGCCCTGTACTCCAAGGAGCTGTGGCCACTGCTCGAACAGGGGCTGGACGAGGCGGAGGGCGGGCAGGGACAACTGCTGCTCGCGCTGTCCGACGCGCTCAACGGCCGCGACCAGCAGGGGCACTACAGCAACATCGGGGCGGCCAACACGGCCATCAACTGCGCCGACTCCAAGGAGCGTTACACCCTGGCCCAGACCAAGGCCAAGCTCCCGGCGTTCCGTTCGGCCTCACCCGTCTTCGGGAACTTCCTCGGCTGGGCGATGATGGGCTGCACCGACTGGCCCGTCCCGGGCGCCTGGGACACCCCGGACGTGTCCGCCCCGGGCGCCGCCCCGATCCTGGTGATCGGCAACACCGGCGACCCGGCGACCCCGTACGAGGGCGCCCGCAAGATGGTGGAGCGGCTCGGTCCGGGCGTCGGCGTGGAGCTCACGTACAAGGGCGAGGGGCACGGCGCGTACAACAGCGGCGACCCGTGCGTGCAGAAGGCGGTGAACTCCTACCTGCTGGACGGGAAGGTGCCGGCGGCGGGCACGGTCTGCACGGCGGCCTAGCGGGAGCCTCGCCGCACGCCGAAGGGGCCGTACCTCGACTGCGAGGTACGGCCCCTTCGGGCGGCTGCTAGTACACCGACTAGTACACCGGCTTGTGCGGCTCGATCTGGTGGACCCAGCCGATCACGCCGCCGCCGACGTGCACGGCGTCGGAGAAGCCCGCGGACTTCAGGACCGCGAGGACTTCCGCACTGCGGACACCCGTCTTGCAGTGCAGGACGATCCGCTTGTCCTGGGGCATGTCCTGGAGGGCGGTGCCCATGAGGAACTCGCCCTTGGGGATCAGCTTCGCGCCGGGGATCGAGACGATCTCGTACTCGTTGATCTCGCGGACGTCGATGATCTCGATGTTCTCGCCGTCGTCGATCCACTCCTTGAGCTGCTTGGGAGTGATCGTCGAGCCGGCGGCCGCCTCCTGGGCCTCTTCCGACACGACGCCGCAGAAGGCCTCGTAGTCGATGAGCTCGGTGACGGTCGCGTTCGGACCGCAGACCGCGCAGTCGGGGTCCTTGCGGACCTTGACCTGGCGGTACTGCATCTCCAGGGCGTCGTAGATCATCAGGCGGCCGACCAGCGGCTCGCCGACGCCCGTGAGGACCTTGATGGCCTCGGTGACCTGGATGGACCCGATGGACGCGCAGAGCACGCCCAGTACGCCGCCCTCGGCGCAGCTCGGGACCATGCCCGGCGGCGGGGGCTCCGGGTACAGGCACCGGTAGCACGGGCCGTGCTCGGACCAGAAGACCGAGGCCTGGCCGTCGAAGCGGTAGATCGAACCCCACACGTACGGCTTGTTCAGCAGTACGCAGGCGTCGTTGACCAGGTAGCGCGTGGCGAAGTTGTCCGTGCCGTCGACGATGAGGTCGTACTGGCTGAAGATCTCCATCACGTTCTCGGCTTCGAGCCGCTCTTCGTGAAGGACCACGTTCACGTACGGGTTGATGCCCAGCACGCTGTCACGGGCCGACTCGGCCTTGGAACGGCCGATGTCCGCCTGGCTGTGGATGATCTGGCGCTGCAGGTTCGACTCGTCGACCTCGTCGAACTCGACGATGCCCAGCGTGCCGACGCCGGCCGCGGCCAGGTACATGAGGGCGGGCGAGCCGAGCCCGCCGGCGCCCACGGCGAGCACCTTGGCGTTCTTCAGGCGCTTCTGGCCGTCCATCCCGACATCCGGGATGATCAGGTGCCGCGAGTACCGGCGGACCTCGTCAACGGTGAGCTCTGCGGCTGGCTCAACCAAGGGTGGCAGCGACACGGGGACTCCAGCGGGTCATCCCCGCGGAAGCGGGGAGCATTCAAAGGGTTGTTCTGTCCCGTAACACTGCCACGGCCCACTTCATTCCAAGACACCCGTCCCGATCCGCGAGACGATTTCGTCCCAGTACCCGGGCATCGAGGCCCAGGGGTCCCGGTCCCCCGCTCCCCGCCGGTCCGTGAACCATACGGTGCCCGCACCCTGCCAGCGGGCGATCCGGACGGCCTCCTCCAGATGGGTCCGGGGCACTCCGTGGACGAGGTGGCAGAACAGCTCCGCCGGGTGGTCGGCCGTCCACTCCGCCACCTGCGACCAGCGGTAGTCGGCCCAGGCGCCGGCGAAGGTGACCAGCTGATCGGCGGTTTCGGCATAGCCCTCGTAGGGGTGGGTGCCGTGCCCGAGCACGATCCGCAGCCCGTCGCCGAGGCCCCGCAGGGTGTCGACGACCCGGCGCACCGCCGCGAGCTCTCCTTTGCCGGCCGGGGCGCCGGCCAGGTAGAAGCCGCCCACCCCGTACCAGTCCCGGAAGCGGTGGGCGTCGGAGATCAGCTCGCCGAAGGACCGTTCGCCGTCTCGCATCGCGAGATGGCCGAGCAGCCGGTGGCCACCGCCGCCGGCGTTCCGGAGCCGGGCGGCCACCTCCGAGCAGTGCGGGTCGGGGCGGCCGCCCGGGCCGTCCGTGACATTGAGCACGGCCCAGTGCAGCGGGGTGCCCGGGCGGGTCAGCTCGGCCCATTCGACGGGGGCGAGCAGCGGGTGCGCATAGCCGGGGACCCCCAGGCCAGGGCGGCCGGCGCCGGTCGCGGCGGCCGCCGTGGCCCCCGGCGGGGTGGTCAGATGCGGCATGCCGCCTCCATCCAGATGTCCGCGAGGGACTCCTCCAGGTTGATCCGGGGCCGCCAGCCGAGCCGGTCCCGGGCGGTGCGGACGTCGGCCTGCTGCCAGGCTCCGCAGCCGTCGGGGTAGGGGTGGGGCTGCGGGGCCGAGCCGGCGAGCTGCTCGGACGTGGCCTCGCTGCGGGGCGATCCGATGGCGGCGAGACCCGCCGGGCGGCCGGGGTGCAGGTGCGGCTGCGGGACTCCGCCGTGCGGTACGTCGAGCTCGTGCAGGGCGCCTCCGTACCCGGCGACCCGCGCCAGCACTGCGGCGGCGTCACGCAGCCGGACCGCGCGGCCGGTGCCGATGTTGACGACGCCCTGGGCGGCGGAGAGCGAGGCGGCGTGCACGGCCCGCGCCACGTCCCGTACGTCCACGAAGTCGCGCTGGACCCCGAGCCCGCTGAGCTTGAGCTCCCCGTCGCCGGACTGCATCGCGCGGCGCATGGCCTCGGCGAGCCGGCCGAGCGGGGATCCGGCGGGGGTGCCGGGGCCGACGGGCGAGAAGATCCGCAGGACGACGGCGTCGAGCCCGGAGCCCAGCACCAGCTCGGTCGCGGCCAGCTTGCTGACGCCGTACGGTCCGCCGGGTCTCGGGACGGCGTCCTCGGCCGTGGAGGATCCGGGCTGGCTGGGGCCGTACTCGGCGGCGCAGCCGAGCTGGACCAGCCGGGCCCCGCAGCCGCTGCGGCGCAGCGATTCGCAGATGGTGGCCACGGCGACGGTGTTGTGCCGGGTGAGTTCCCGGGCCCCGCCGCGGGTGGCGCCGGCGCAGTTGATGACGACGCCCGGGTGAACGGCGTCGAGGAACCGGGTGAGCGCGCCGGGGCTGCCGGTGGCGAGGTCGAAGCGGACGTCGGCGTCGTCGCCGCGGCCGAGCGCGGTGAGCTGGACGGCGGGGTCGGCGAGCAGCCGGTCCGCGACGTAGCGGCCGAGGTATCCGTTGGCTCCGATCAGCAGCACCCTCATCGCGTGACCCCTTGTTCGGTTGGCTGGCCGGTCATGTCCTGGTTCTCCTTGCGGGTGGGTGGATGGGGCGGGGTACGGGTACGGCGCTCCGGCGTCGGCTCCGAAGGGCGTGGCGGTGGTCCGGGGGACGTGGGGACGTCGGGGGGGACGTCAGGGACGGGCGTGCGAGGAGGCGCGGGACAGGGCGGGCACCGCCTGTACGAGGAGCAGCGCGACGGCGGCGACGGCCGCCGCCGGGGCGGGGACGAGGGCGAGCGCCAGGGCCGCCGCGACGGGCCCGCGGTGCGCGCCGTGCCGGAGCAGCAGCCGGGTCAGGAACAGCAGCAGGGCGAGCGGTACGGCGACGGTGAGGGGCGCGCCGGCGAGTACGGCCGCCCCGGCGGCGGCCGCGGTGAAGCCCAGGACGGCCCCGGCCAGCAGGGGCCGGGCCCCGGCCGCGAACTCCTCCAGGGCCCGGCTGGCGGCGAGCCGGTGCCGGGCGCGGGTGGCGAAGGCGGCGGCGGCCAGGTGCCCGGGGGCAACGGCCAGGGCGAGACCGACGGCGAGGGCGGTGCCGTACCGGTACGTGGCCCAGCCGACCGCGCCCGCGGCGAGCAGGTGCACGAGCCAGGGGAAACGGCCCCCCGCGGCCCGCCCGGGCCACACCAGGGCGGCGACCGTGACGAGCGCGGCGGCGGGGCCCGCGAAGGGCATCCCGGCGGCGGCCGCGCCCAGCGCGAGGGCTCCGGGCAGCAGCGCGCAGCCGAAGCCCCGCAGGGCCCGGGGGCCGCTGGTCACCTCGGCCGGGAGCAGCCGCGCGGGGCCGGCCGGGGCCTCGGCGCGGGCGGACCGGGCGTACAGCTCCTCGGCGAGGGAGAAGACGTCCCGGTGCCGGAAGCGGGCGGCGGTGCGGTCGGTGATCCCGTGGGCTTCCAGTCCGGCGGCGATCTCCAGGGGGTCCACGGCCCGTTCGCACAGGGCGCGGTGCCGGTGGAGCAGCGCCTTGACGGGATCCCCGGCGGCCCGGCGGCGGGCGGCGGCCGGGGCCGGGGCGCCCGTGGTGGCGGGGGCGGTGGTGGTGGGGGCGGCTTCTTCGACGGTCATACCGATGCCTCCGAGGTGGGGACCGGAGCCCAGGTTGGGGTGGTCCAGTGGCCCGGGACCCGGGCCTCCGGGGGCTGGGCGAAGGGGATCTCCCCGTCCGGCCGGGCGGATCCGCGGGCGAGCAGGCCGAGGTAGATGTCCTGGAACGCGGCCACGTTCTGCTCGACGGTGAACAGCTCCAGGGCCCGCGCCCGGGCCGCCGCGCCGAGCCGCCGGGCCCGTTCGGGATCCCGCAGCAGTGACAGGCAGGCGTCGGCGAGCGCCCGCGGATTGCGCGGGGGGACGACCAGCCCGGTGCCGCCGATGACCTCGCGCACCGCGCCCACGTCGGTGGAGACGGTGGCCCGGCCGCAGAACATCGCCTCGGCCAGGGTGAGGGGGAAGCCCTCGATCACGGAGGAGAGCACGACGACCTGCCCGGCGGCGTGGGCCTCGGCCGAGGTGGGGGCGTCGGGTCCGCCGAGCTCCTCGAAGGTGACGGGGTTCTCCCCGGCGGTGACGGCGTCGGCGGCCTCGTCCGGGAAGAGCTGCGCGGCCAGCGAGCGGCAGTCGGCGAGGTATCCCGGCTCGGCCTCCTTCGCGAAGATCCGCAGCCGGGTGCCCGGTTCGGCCCTGCGGACCTCGGCGAAGGCGTGCAGCAGGCCGATCAGGTCCTTGGCCGGCTCTATCCGGCCGACCCACACCAGGGTGTCGGGGTCCCCGCCGTCCTCGGCCTCCCCGATCGTGGCGAATCGGTCCGCCTCCATGCCCGGGTAGACCGTCCGCAGCCGCTCCCGGGGGGCCCCGCACCGCTCCTGCCAGCGCCGGGAGTGCGCGTTGCCGGGGGTCAGGAGGTCGGCCTGGGCGTAGATCTCGCCGGCCAGCCTGCCGTGGAAGGCCGCCAGCAGGGCCCGCAGGGCGGGGCGGGCGTCCGGGCCGCGCTCGTCGTCGGCCCGGCCGAGGTAGTGGGCCCGCAGCTGGACCCCGTACTCGGTGACCAGCAGGGGCACCCCGAAGAAGCGTTTGGCCAGCAGTCCGGGGAGGGCCGCCACCCCGCCCGCCGTCGCGTGGCAGACGTCGACCGCGCCGAGACCGCCGCGCTCCTCGTACCAGTCGAGGGACAACGGCCGCAGCACCCGCTCCAGTTCGTCGACGAACTCCAGCAGGTCGGGTACCCGTACGGCCTGTACGGCGCGGCTCGCGCCCGGGGCCCGGCAGGCGGACTCCACCGCGCGCACCGCGGCCTCGGAGCGCAGCGCCGCGTACAGGCCGCCCTGTTCCCAGGCGAGACCGGCGAGCCCGTACAGCCCGGCGGCGAAGGGCCCGGCCTCACCCGTGCAGATCCCCTGGACCAGTTCCCTGAAACAGCCGGCGAACCGCCGCCGTTCGCGCCGGGAGTACGTCCGCCCGTCGTCGGCCGGGGCCCAGAGGGGGGCCGTGCGGACCCGGGTGACGTGCTCGGGCAGCGGGACCCGGGTGCGCTCCTGCTCGGCGCTGCGGCTCAGCGCGTAGAGCTCGAACTCGTGCTGCGGGAGCCCGCGCACGAGCCGGTCGCACCACAGCCTCGCCTCTCCCGTCGCATACGGATAACCACCTTCCGTGAGCAGTCCGATCCGCACGAGTGGCACCCCCGATCTCCCGTCCAGGCGGTCGCCGTCGGTCCGGCGACCCGCCGCGGAAGAACTCAAGCGGATATGCCGAAGGCGCGACGGACGGTTGTCCGTCGCGCCACCGGAAGGGGTGAAGAGTCGTAACTTTCCCGTACGGTTCGCGTTCGAGCACGCTAGTAACGGGGAATGGCGGCCCTCCCCGCCGACGGATCCGCTAGGTCCTGTCCGGGCGATCTTCGTGGATCAGCCCGCGTCGTCTGGTGCGGTGCATCGCAAGGCGGAGGATCGCAGCTCGTACTTGGCCGTACTCGCGCGGTCCGACAACGCGGCGAGGCGCCGTGCCAGGCGGCGCGGGCCCGCGAAGATCGCCCGGACAGGGCCTAGGCGAGGACCTCCTGCCGGGAGGCGCGGCGTCCGGCGGCCAGCCGGGGGTCCAGCACCGGGACGGCGGCCAGCAGTTGCCGGGTGTACGGGTGGGCCGGCCGGCCGTAGACCTCGTCCACCGGGCCCTCCTCCACGATCTCCCCGCCCCGCATCACGGCGACCCGGTCACTGACCTGCCGGACCACCGCCAGGTCGTGCGCGATGAAGACGAGGGCGATGCCCAGCTCGCGCTGGAGCTCCGCCAGCAAGGCGGTGACCTGCGCCTGGGTGGTCACGTCCAGGGCGGACACGGGCTCGTCGCAGACGATCAGCCGGGGCCGGGGTGCCAGGGCCCGCGCGATGCCGACGCGCTGGCGCTGGCCGCCGCTGAACTCGTGCGGGTAGCGGTCGTAGTGCGCGGCCTCCAGCCCGACGCGGACCAGCAGCTCACCGACCCGGGCCCGGATCGCGCGCTCGTCGCGTTCCCCGGCCGCGCGCAGCGGGTCGGCGATGGATTCGCCGACGGAGCGGCGCGGGTTGAGGGAGCAGACCGGGTCCTGGAACACCATCTGCACGCCGTCCGCGATCCCGGTGACCTCGACGCCCTGGTGCCGGACCTGCCCGGAGCCGGGCTCCAGCAGTCCCACGAGCATCCGCCCGAGGGTGCTCTTGCCGGAACCGCTCTCGCCGACGATCCCGAGTGTCTCCCCGGCGTACACGGCGAGCGACACCCCGGCCACGGCCACCACCCGCCGCCCGCCCCGCCCGAACTCCCTCCGCAGGGCAAAGGCCTCGACAACAGGCAAACCCCGATCCAGCCCCAGTGGCGGCAAGTCCAGCTCCACCGGCGGCAATTCCAGCCCCGCCGGCGTTTGAGGCGCGGGGTCCGGGGCGGAGCCCCGATCTTTGAGCCCCGCCGGCGTTTGAGGCGCGGGGCCCGGGGCGGAGCCCCGATCTTTGAGCCCCGCCGGCGATCGAGGCGCGGGTCCGGGCAGAGCCCGGGAGACCCGCGGCGCGTCAAGCCTCGGCACGGCCCCCAGCAGCGCCCGCGTATACGGCTCGGCCGGCGCCGAGAGAACCGCACCCACCGCCCCCCACTCCACGGCGCAGCCACCCCGCATGACCAGCAGCTCGTCCACACTCTCCGCCGCCACCCCCACGTCGTGCGTGACCAGGAGCAGCCCGAGCCCGCGCTCCTCGCGCAGACCGTGCAGCAGGTCCATGATCTGGGCCTGGACGGTGACGTCCAGCGCGGTGGTGGGCTCGTCGGCGATGAGCAGCCGCGGCTCGCAGGCCAGGGCCATCGCGATGAGGGCCCGCTGGCGCATGCCTCCGCTGAACTCGTGCGGCCGCGCGCGCGAACGGCGTACCGCGTCCGGGATGCCCACCCGCTCCAGCACCTCGACGGCCCGTGCCCGCGCGGCCCGCCGGGAGACGTCCGCGTGGATCCGGTGGACCTCGGCGATCTGGTCGCCGACGGCGTAGTACGGGTCGAGGGAGCTGAGCGGGTCCTGGAAGACCATGGCGGCCGTGCCGCCCCGCAGGACGCGCAGCTCGTGCGGGGAGGCCGAGGCCACGTCGGTGCCGCCGACCCGGACGGTGCCCTCCAGCCGGGCGCCCGTCCCGCGGTGCAGGCCCAGCAGGGCGGCGGCGACGGTGGACTTTCCGCTGCCCGACTCGCCCACGATGCCCAGGGCTCGCCCTGGTTCCAGGGTGAAGGAGACCCCGTCCACGGCCCGTACGCGCTCTCCCGCTCCCCCGACCGGGAAGTCGACGACGAGGTCGCGCACTTCCACCAACGGCTGCGTCATACGAGGGCCACCCTCCGGTCCGCTACGGCGTACAACAGGTCGGCGACGGCGCCCGCGAGGACCACGGCCGCACCGATGGCCAGGACGACGCCCACCACGACGGGCAGGTCCACGACCCGCACCCCGTCGATCAGCGTCTTGCCGAGGCCGGGGATCCCGAACAGGGACTCCGTCAGCACCGCGCCGCCGATCATCGTCCCGAAGTCCACGGCGCTGAGCGCGATCACGGGTGCCACCGCCCCTCGCACCGCGTGCCGGGTGACGACGGACCGCTCGGAGACCCCGTAGGCGCGGAAGGTCCTGATGTGGTCCTCGGCGAGCGTCTCCAGGGTGGAACTGCGGGTGATCCGGGCGTACTTGGCGCTTTCGAACAGGCCGAGGGTCAGCCAGGGCAGCAGCAGGTTCCAGGCCCACTGCTCGGGGTCCTCGCCGAGGGGCACGTAGGTCGGGAAGGGCAACCACTGGAGGTAGGCGCAGACGGTCATGAGCAGGAGCAGGCCCAGGATGAAGACGGGGGTGCCGGTGCCGGCCAGCGTGAGGACGGTCAGGGCCCGTTCGGTGAAGCCGCCGCGGCGCAGCGCGGACAGCAGTCCGGTGCCGACGCCGACCACCAGCCAGACGACCAGCGCGCCGAGCGCCAGCGAGAGGGTGGCGGGCAGCCGGTCCAGGATCAGGTCGGTGACCTGCTGGTCGTTCTGGTACGAGAACCCGAGGCAGGGGGCGTCGCAGTGCACTACGACTCCGGCGCCGCCGGAGTGGTCCCGGCCGAGCAGCAGCCCTTGGAGGAAGTGCAGGTATTGGGCCACCGCGGAGTCGTTCAGTCCGAGCTGCTCGCGCACCTGGGCGATCTGCGCCGGGTTGCAGCGCTCCCCGCAGGCGAGGCGGGCGGGGTCGCCGGGGGCGAGGTAGAAGAGGGCGTAGACGAGGACGGACAGGGCGAGCAGCACGAGCAGTGCGCCGCCGGTCCGTTTGAGTACGAAGCGGGTCATGCGCCGCGCTCCTTTCCGGTGCCGACCCGCAGGCGGGAGCCTTCGCGCGGGTCCAGGGCCGTGCGGACGGCGTCGCCGAGCACGGTGAAGGCGAGCACGGTGACGAAGAGCAGCCCGGCGGGGAGCAGCACGTAGGCGGGGTCGGCGCGGAACCAGGTCTGGGCGCTGGACAGCATCTGCCCCCAGGAGGGGGTGGGCGGTTTGACGCCGACCCCGAGGAAGGACAGCGAGGCCTCGGCCACCATGGCGGTGGGGACCTTGATCGCGGCGAGGGTGATGACGGGCGCGGCCAGTGAGGGCAGCAGTTCGCGGCGGGCGATCCGCAGCGTGCCGTTGCCGGAGAGCCGGGCGGCGTCGACGAAGTCCAGGTCGCGCAGGGCGAGGGTCTGGGCGCGCACCATCCGGGCGGTGCCGCCCCAGTCGAGCAGCCCGATGATCAGGATCAGCAGCAGCGGCCGGGGGAAGTCGGGCGGGACGACCGCGGTGAGGGCGATGCCGATCACCAGCATGGGCAGCGCGATCATCACGTCGGTGAACCGGCCGATGAGCTGGCTGACGAAGCGGTTGCCGAGGGCCGCGGCGAGTCCGACGGCCACGCCGACGGCGATCTGTACGGCGGTGGCGCCGACGGCGACGAGCAGGGAGATCCGCGCACCGTAGAGGAGCCGGATGAACAGGTCGCGGCCGGTGCCCGGTTCGACGCCGAGCCAGTGGTCGGCGGAGATCCCGCCGAGGGAGCCGATCGGTACGCCGCCGCGTGCGGAGTCCACGAGGTCGTCGTGGTAGGCGGCCGGGTCCTGGCCGGTGAGCTGGGAGATCAGTGGGGCGGCGAGGGCGAGGACGACGAGCAGCGCGAGGACGGCGGCGGCCGCGAGGGCCGCTGGACGGCGGCGCAGCCGTTGCCGGACCCGGCGCGCGGTGCCCGCGCCCGGGGCGGCGGCCCCGGGCGCGGGAACCGGCCGGCCGGGCCGGTCGATGAGCACGCTCACTTGACGGAGACCTGCGAGATGTCGAGGACGCCGGTCCAGTCGCTGATGACGACGTTCTTGACGTCCTTGCCGACGAGCCGCTTGTAGACCGGGTGGAAGAGCGGCACGGCGAGGGCCTGCTCGCCGATCTTCTTGTCGAGGGCGCCCCAGCGCTTGCCGGCCGCCGCGAGGTCGGTCAGCTTGGCGATCTCGTCGATCTCGGCGTTCACGGCCGGGTCGTCGAGCTGCGCGTGGTTGTAGTTGGAGCCGTTGGCCACGATCTGCCGGCCGTCGAAGATCGGTGCGAGGAAGGGGCCGCCGGACGGCCAGTCGGCGCCCCAGCGGGAAAGGAAGAAGCCGGGGGTGTTCTCGGCGTCCCAGCGGCGCTCGTTGAAGGCGTTGTTCTCCAGGCCCTCCAGCTTGACGGTGATCCCGGCGGCGGCGAGCGCCTGCTGGACGGCGGTGGCGACCTCGGGGCTGGTCTGCCGGTTCTGGGCGGTGGAGTGGGTGAGGGTGATGGTGAGGCCGTCGGGGAAGCCGGCCTCCTTCAGCAGTTCCTTCGCCTTGGCCGGGTCGCCGGACCTGCCCGCGGGGAAGTGGTCGTAGGGCGCGAAGCCGAAGGCCTCGCGTTCGGGGAGGAAGGTGGTGGCGGGCTCGGCCAGCGCGGAGCCGCCGGCCGCGTTGATCACGCTGGTGCGGTTGATGGCGTAGGAGACGGCCTGGCGGACCTTCGGGTTGTCGAAGGGGGCCACCTTCGGGTTGAAGGCCAGGTAGTTGACGTAGCCGAAGTGCCCGGTGCCGACGCGTCCCTCCAGCTCCTTGTTGCTGCCGATCTGGGCGAGCTCGGCGGGCCCCAGGTTGGTGTCGGTGGTGATGGCGGCGGAGTCGGGACCGGAGCTGGTGGTGAGGCGCTGGTTGATGACCGCGGAGTCGAGGCCGGAGCGGACGTCGATCTTGTCCGGGTAGGCCTTGCGCTCCTCGTCGGTCTTCGGGTCCCAGTGCTCGTTGCGTTCCAGGGTGAGGGTCTCTCCGTCGTTCTCGTTCTTGACGACCTTGTACGGGCCGGAGGAGACGGGGTGCTCCTCGTACGTGGCTCCGGTGTCCTTGGCCTTGGGGACGGGGGCGAACTGCGTCTGGGTGGCGACGAAGGGGAACTCGCCCTCGGGCTTGCGCAGCTTGAAGACGATCGTCTTCGGGTCGGGCACGACGATCGAGTCGAGGCCCTTGCCGCCGTCCTTGTACGGGCCCTCGTACGACTCCCCGCCGACGAGCCAGTCCCGCAGGTAGGGGGCGCCGCCCGACAGCTCGGCGGCGAAGGACCGCTCGATGCCGTACTTGATGTCGGCGCTGGTGATCGGGGAGCCGTCCTCGTACTTCAGCCCGTCCTTGAGGGTGTACGTCCACTCCGTGGCGTCGGCGTTGGGCTTGCCGGTGTCGGTGGCGAGGTCGGGGACGACCTTGGCCCCGGCTGCGCCGTCCTCGCGGTTGCGGGTGGTCAGCGTGCGGAAGACCAGCGAGGGAACGTTTCCGCCGCCCGAGGTGTAGAGCCGGGCCGGGTCGAAGTCGCTCTGCGGCTCGGAGTTGAGGACGGTGAGGGTGCCGCCGCTCTGCGGGGCGGCCCCGGCGGCGCCCGGCCTGTCACCGGCGCCCGCCCTGTCCGCGCCGTCCTTGGGCCCGCAGGCCGCGGCGCCCCCGGCCAGGACGAGGCTGACGGCGATCGCGGCCACGCGGCGCGCTGTGTGGGGGCTGGCTGGTCCGAAGGACGGCATGGGGAAGGAACCTCTCGGCGTGAAGGTAAGGATGGAAGAGGCCACGCCAGGGCAGCGGTCGACGCCGGAAGTGGGGCGTCAGGAAAGAAAGGACCGCGCCTGCGGGCGTGCGTACACCCGGGCGCGGCGAAGACGGGAAAGAGGTCGCGACGCGGACGGGCCGGGGTCAGCGACAGAAGATGTCGGCCACGCTGTGCGCGGTCACACCAAGCAGCGCCAGCTCAATGGCGGCGCTCGCGATCATGGTGTGGTGCTGCGACATGCGGAGAACCATGGCCGATGATCGGACGGATTGTCAACGCGCCCAGCTGCCGGACCGTCAACTGCCCGGGTACACCCAGGGGTTGGGCTTGCAGCGGATGCCGTCCACATCGAGGGACTTCGTCTGCTGCTGCATGATCGGCGCGAGCGAGCCCGGGGTGCGGCAGCTCACGTGGCCGTGTCCGAGCCGGTGCCCGACCTCGTGGTTGATGAGCATCTGCCGGTACGCGAACATCTGGTCCGGGCCGTACGTCGGCGAGCCCTGCGCCCAGCGGAAGGCGTTGATCATCACGCGGTCGGTGGCGGCGGAGTCGCAGGAGACGTTGTCCACGGTGGTGTCCAGCCCGGACTTGGCGCACCAGGTCCCGGTGGTGCCGGGGCTGGCGAGGGTGATGACGAAGTCGGTCTCGCCGCCCGGGACCCGCTCGAAGGTCTTGGTGCCGCCGTGGCCCCAGCTGCGCGGGTCGTTGAGGGTGCGGTGGACGGCCTCGGCGAACAGCTGCGGGTCCAGGCCCAAGCCCTGCTCGACGTCGACCCGGTAGCGGACGACCTTCCCCTTGCCGGGCGCCTGGGCCACGCCGGGGACGGTGTCGAAGGTGCCCGGGCCGGTGAGCTTGGCGTCGATGGGCAACTGCTGGGCCATCTTCTGCTCGTACGACAGCTCCGGTGCGGGCGGGGCCGCGGACGGCTCCGCGGACGGGCTCGCGACCTGGCCCCCGGACACGTCCGGCGTCGGGCGGCCGTCGGAGCGGGAGGCGGCGCCGGCGTCGGCGCGTGCCCGGCCGTCGTCGGGGGAGGCGAGCGCGCCGGCCTTGCCGATGTCGCTCTCGGAGGCGACCTGGACGGCGACCACGACCGCGAGCACGGTGGTGACGGCCGCGGCGGCCATGCCGGTGTACGTACGCACCTTCGCGCCCCGGCCGGAGCCGGACCGCTCCTCGGCGTGATCCACGGCATCGGCGACGCGCTCGGCGGGCACGGCGGGCGCGTCCCGGACGGGTTTGCGCGGCCCGGGCACCCGGCGGTGCGAGCCGGTGGAGGTGAGCGGGTCGGCGGCCGGGAAGACCGGAGCGGACGGAGCGGTGGGTGGGGGGGCCGGGAAGGACGGGGCGGCCACGGCGGCCGCCGCCGGGGTCCCGTCGCGCGGGACGCCGTGCCAGTCGCCGTAGACGGAGCCGGGCCCGGCTCCCCAGACATCGCCGGGCTCGTACTGCTCGTACGGCTCGGGGTGCCCGCCGGGCCGCTCCTCGGGCCAGGGGTAGGTCTGGGGCACGTAGCCCTGGTGGGTGACGGTCGGTTCGGCGTGGCCCCGCCCGAGCGGTTCCCCGTACGGGCCCGCCGGGCCCCCGAACAGGCTGCCCGGCTCCTCGTACGGGTCCGGCCACGGCTCGTACCGGCCCAGCGGGTCCTCGTAGGGAACCGGGGCGGGCTCCGCGGGTGCCGGGGCGGGCGCGGCGGGAGCGGGCGGGGCCTTGCGACTGTGTCGTCCCACGGTCCTCAGCCTCTGCCGTCTTCGGTATCTCGGTCGGTGTCCGCCGCGGCGGTGTCCCGCAGCAGGTCCCGGAACGCCCCGGCCACCACCTCGGGGTACTCCATCATCGCCACGTGCCCGGCCTCGGGCAGACACAGCAGCCGCGAGCCCCGGTAGGCGGCGGCGGCCTTGTGCGCCATACGGTACGAGACCAGCTGGTCCCGGCCACCGTAGACCAGCAGGGCCGGGGCGAGCACCCGCTGCGCCTGGCGCCACAGTCCGTGCTGGCCACCGAGGGTGTAGGCGTCGACGATGCCGCGCGAGGTACGGGTCATCGCCTCCCAGAAGTACGGCAGGCCCATCCGCCGCTCCATCTCCTCCACCGCCAGCCGGAAGCCCTCCGGCGTCACCCGCGCGGGGTCTCCGTAACAGAGGCCCAGCACCCCGCGGGTGCGCTGCTCGGCGGTCAGGCCGCGCGTGAGGCGGCCGAAGAGGGCGGCCATCCCCGGCACGGCGAGCAGGGCGGTCGGCACCGCCGACTTCTGCACGCGCAGCTCGGGCAGGGCGGGCGAGACCAGGGTCAGGGTGCGCACCAGGTCGGGGCGCACGGCCGCGACGCGGGTGGAGACGGCGCCTCCGAGGGAGTTGCCGAAGAGGTGGACGGGGCCGCGGTCGGCCGCGTCGAGATGGCGGATGACGGCGCGGGCGAGCGCGGTGACCGAGTAGTCCCCGTCGGCGGGCGGCGGGGACCAGCCGAAGCCGGGCAGGTCGACGGCCTCGCCGTCGACGGTGTCGGCCAGCTGCGCCATGAGCGCCGACCAGTTCTGCGAGGAGCCGCCGAGTCCGTGCACGAACAGGGCGGGCGGCAGGCCGGTACGCGTCGGGAGCCGGTCCCGGACGGCGAGCTCCAGCCCGGGCAGCACGGCGGTGCGCAACCGCTCTCCTTCGGCCACCCGGACGGCTCCCACCAGGGAGGCAGGCTCGGCGGTGGACCGTACACCCGGCAGCTCGGTCGAAGACATGCGGGCAATGTTACGAGACGATCACGCGCCTCTCCTTGTGTTCGCGGTCACAGACGCATGCCGATCCGCCTCGCGGGGTATCCGCGAGGCTCCTAGGCTCGTAGTGAGCAAAAGGAAGCGAGGGGAGCGCCATGACTGTCGACCCTGCGGAGCCGGACACCTTCCGGGAGGGCGAGCCGGAGGTCCTCGACCCCGAGGCGCCCGAGGCGGACGTGGCGGAGCAGCGGGCGGATCTGCGCCCCGACGAGGACGACCCGGTCACCGGCCCGGACCGGGGCGAGGCCAACGACGGCGACGCCGCCGAGCAGGCACGGGTGGTGCCGCTGGACGAGGACGACTACCGCTGACCGACCGCTGACCAGCGCCTCCAGGGGCCGGTGGCACGTCCGTACCGCGAGAAAACTCGGCTTGAACCCTCCAGATTCGGTTACCGAAAAGTACGATGGCGGCGCGGCGCAGAGCGCACTGTGTTCTTAGAGAAAGTGGGAGGCGGCGTGACAGCCATCGAGCAGACCGAAGCAGCGCGTCCGCGGGGCACGCGACTGCCGCGCCGAGCCCGACGGAACCAGCTCCTGGGCGCGGCCCAGGAGGTTTTCGTCGCGCAGGGTTACCACGCTGCCGCGATGGACGACATCGCCGAGCGCGCCGGGGTCAGCAAGCCGGTGCTGTACCAGCACTTCCCCGGCAAGCTCGACCTGTACCTGGCACTGCTGGACCAGCACTGCGAGGCACTGCTGCTGGCCGTGCGCACCGCGCTGGCGTCGACGACCGACAACAAGCTGCGCGTGGCCGCCACGATGGACGCCTACTTCGCGTACGTGGAGGACGAGGGCGGCGCCTTCCGGCTGGTCTTCGAGTCCGACCTGACGAACGAGCCCGCCGTGCGCGAGCGCGTGGACCGGGTCTCGCTCCAGTGCGCCGAGGCCATCTCCGACGTCATCGCCGAGGACACCGGCCTGTCCAAGGACGAGTCGATGCTGCTGGCCGTGGGCCTGGGCGGGGTCTCGCAGGTCGTGGCCCGCTACTGGCTGTCCAGCGAGAGCCCGGTCGCCCGTGACACCGCGGTCGGCCTGCTGACCTCGCTCGCCTGGCGCGGCATCGCCGGCTTCCCGCTGCACGGCACGGAGGCCTGACGCCTGGTCCTGGCTCGTGGCGCCCGGCGCCCGCGGGTAGCCGACCGGTGTCCGGTGTTCGCTGCCAGCGTGTCCGCTCTGCGCGGTCCGCGTCCCCTCTCCGGGCTAATGTGGACCGCGTACGGCGCGGCTGATCGCGCGAAACGGACCGTCGGAGGGACAAAGCCGTGGAGGTCAAGATCGGCGTGCAGCACGCACCCCGGGAGATCGTGCTGGAGAGCGACCTGAGCGCCGAGGAGCTGGAGGGCATCGTCGCCGCCGCGCTGTCCGGCACGGCGCCGCTGCTCAGCCTCACCGACGTCAAGGGCCGCAAGGTCCTGGTGCCGTCCGACCGCCTGTCGTACGTCGACCTGGGCGAGCCGACCGCACGCAAGGTCGGTTTCGGCGCACTCTGACGCGACGGCACCTGACGTGCCGAGAAGTGTCCGAAACGGCCCGGTGGTTGATTCCACCGGGCCGTTTCCCGTTCTTCCGCTTCGGGTAGGACGGCAGTGACTTGGTTTGCCCCGACGTGTGGGAGGGACCTCATGCTGCTGATGGAAGCGCTCGGCTCTGCTCTGCTGGGCCTCGCCCTGTCCGCGACGGCAGCGCGCGTGTTCGCACGCCGGCTGCCCTCCCTGAGAGTGGTGCTGGTCAGCGGGGTACTTGGGGCGCTGTTCGGGGCGTACCTCACGCACTTCGCGCTGGGCCCCGGACACAACACCCTGACTGCGACCTTCGTCGGCGGTCTGCTGGTGTCGGCAGTGGTCCTGTCCCTGCTGCTGCGGCCGGGCGCCGGTCCCCGCAGGCCCTCGCACAGGCCTCCGTTTTCGCTCCCCTCCCGGGGCTGACCCCTGACGCAGACGTACGGCGGCCCCCGGGGGCGGCGCTGGGCGCCCGGGCGCGCGGGGCGCTGGCGGG
>NZ_JBEZMA010000094.1:0-18852 GCF_040652415.1 Streptomyces sp. NPDC048255 | reverse complement strand
GCGCAGCCGAACCCCACCCTGCCAGGGCAAAGCCAGGGCAGATCCAGCCCCGCCGGCGTTTGAGGCGCGGGGTCTGGGGCGGAGCCCCAGGAGCCTGGGCGGGGGTCGGGGCCGTCAGCTTCGCCTAGCCGCCCGCAGGGCACCCGGCCATGCAACCTTGCCGGAGGCTACGCGGCGGCCTCGTGGTGGACTTCCTGTTCGGCTTCCACCGTGGCGTTCCAGTCGCGCTTGATCGCGCGCCAGCCCTCGTCCGTCTCGCCCAGGCGCCAGTAGCCAGAGATCGACAGGTGTTCGCGGGGGATGCCTCGCTCCAGGCGCAGGTGGCGGCGGAGCTCCTTGACGAAGCCCGCCTCGCCGTGGACGAAGGCGTGCACGTCCTCGGACGGGAACTCCAGCGAGGTGACGGCCTCCACCAGGGCCTCGCCGACCGGGCGGTCGCCGCGGTGGATCCAGACGGGCACGGTGCCGTCCGCGGTGACGATCTTCAGCTCGTCGGCGGGGCCCTCGACCTCGACGAAGGCGTGGACCCGCGTACCGGCCGGCATCCGCTCCATCGCCGCGGCGATCGCCGGCAGCGCGCTCTCGTCGCCCACCAGGAGGTGCCAGTCGGCCGCCGGGTCCGGGGCGTAGGCGCCGCCCGGACCGAGGAACCGTACGAGTTCACCCGGCTGGACGCGCGCCGCCCAGGGGCCGGCCACGCCCTCGTCGCCGTGGACGACGAAGTCGAGGGTCAGCTCCAGGTGCGCCGGGTCCCAGGCCCGGACCGTGTACGCGCGCTGGCGCGGCCACTGCGCCCGCGGGAAGTCGGCGCGGATCTGCTCCAGGTTCCACGGCGAGGGGTAGGTGACGCCCTGCGGGGGAAAGAGGATCTTGATGTAGTGATCGGTGAACTCGCCCGCGCCGAAGCCCGCCAGACCGTCACCGCCCAGCACGAGCCGCACCATGTGCGGCGAAAGCCGTTCGGTGCGTACGACGACAGCGGTGCCGACAGTGCGGGCGCGTCCTTCTGCCACGGTTACTCCCCTGACTCCCCTGAAACTTAGGATTACCTAAGTTAGCACCTCAGGGGTGCAGCGCGCTGCTCAGCCGCGACACGGCTCCACCGAGGCCCCACCGATGGGTGAGGGCGGCCACCAGTTCGGGCTGCGCCGGGGACGTCGGAAGGGCCGGGTCGAACTGCGGCAACGGGACGTCCGAGGCCACCTGGACCACCTTCGGAGCCACCGCCAGGTACGGCCGGGACTCGTGCAGACGCCTGCGCTGGGTGGGGGTCAGCTTCGACCTCGGGTCGTCGATCGCGGCGACGATCCCGGCGAGCGTTCCGTAGGTGTCCAGGAGCTTGGCCGCGGTCTTCTCGCCGATGCCCGGGACGCCCGGCAGGCCGTCGCTGGGGTCCCCGCGCAGCAGCGCCAGGTCCGCGTAACCGGGACCGTCCACCCCGTACTTCTCGCGCAGCCACGCCTCGTCCGTCACCTGGAGGCTGCCCACGCCCTTGAGCGGGTACAGCACGCGCCGCTGCCGGGCGTCGTCCACCAGCTGGTACAGGTCCCGGTCGCCGGTGACGATGTCCACGGGGCCGGTCGCGCGGGCGGTGAGCGTGCCGATCACGTCGTCCGCCTCGTAGCCGGCGACTCCCACGCGGGCGATGCCGAAGGCGTCCAGCGCCGTCTCGATGATCGGCACCTGCGGGGCGAGGGTGTCGGGGGTCTCCTCCACGTCCGGCCCGGTCTCGGTCTCCACCGCGACCCGGTGCGCCTTGTAGGAGGGGATCAGCTCCACCCGCCAGTGCGGCCGCCAGTCGGCGTCCATGCACGCCACCAGATCGTCCGGGCGGTGGTCCTGGACCAGCCGTCCGATGAAGTCGAGCAGTCCGCGCACGGCGTTGACCGGGGTGCCGTCGGGAGCCTTCACCGAGTCCGGCACGCCGAAATAGGCGCGGTAGTAGAGGGAAGCGGTGTCCAGGAGCATCAGCCGTCGTGTCGTCACGGAGACGATGATGCCGCAACGCGGCGCGGGACCGTCCGCCGCGGAACCGCCCGTCAGGGCCGCCGCGCCTGACCACGGACGGTGAGCGCACGTACGCGCGAAGGCACCTCCGGCGGACCGGTGCACTCGTGCGCGCGATACCGGGGGCGGTTGCTGCGTAAGGTGCTTACAGCACACCGATGTGCGACGGACAAGGGGAGGGCAGCCCCGACATGAACGACAGGGACGGCACGGACGGCCCGAACGACTTGGACCGCGAGCACGACAAGAGCAAGAGCACGGACAAGGACAAGGACAAGGACGCGAAGGAGCCGCTCCGGGTCGGCGTGGCCGTTCGCAAGCGGCGCCGCGCGCTCCACCTGACCCTGGCGGCCGTATCGGCACGCAGCGGCCTGTCGGTTCCCTTCCTGAGCCAGATAGAGAACGAGCGGGCCCGGCCCAGCATGAGGTCCCTGGAGCGGGTCGCGGACGCGCTGGAGACCACGGCCGTCGAGCTGCTGGCCGCGTCCGACACCGCGCGCACGGTGGACCTCGTACGGGCCGGCGACGCGTCCGGGCTCACCCCCATCCCCGGCGTACGGCCCCTCGTACGCGGGCACCACCAGCTGCACGCCCTGGAGTTCACCGGGGACCAGGACGCCGGCCGCGAGTACCAGCACCGCAACGACGAGCTGATGTACGTGGTCTCGGGCGCCTGCCAGGTGGAGGCGGAGGGGCGGGCGTACCGGCTGGAGAGCGGGGACGCGCTGTTCCTGTCGGGCGGCGTGCGCCACCGCTGGCGGGCCGTCACCGAGGACACCCGGCTCCTGGTCGTCGCCGTCGGGGACCACATCCACGCGACGTCCGAGCCGCCGTCGCCCGGGCAGTGAGCGGCGTGCGGCGGGTCGTCTCGCTGGTGCCGTCCCTGACCGAGGCGGTGGCGGAGAGCGCCCCGGGGTGGCTGGCCGGGGTCACGGACTGGTGCACGCACCCGGCGGACCTCGGGGACGCGGTACGGATCGGGGGGACGAAGAACCCCGACGTACGGAGGATCGTGGAGCTGCGCCCGGACCTGGTGATCGCCAACGAGGAGGAGAACCGGGCCCCGGACCTGGCGGCGCTGCGCGCGGCGGGCGTGGAGGTGCTGGTCACCGAGATCCGGGACCTCCCGCAGGCCGTGCGGGAACTGGACCGGGTCCTGGTGGGGGCGCTGGGGCTGAAGAGGCCGGGCTGGCTGGCGGACGCCGAGCGCGCGTGGGACCGGGCCGAGCCGGTGGGGCCCGTGACCGCGTTCGTCCCCGTATGGCGCCGGCCGTGGATGGTGCTCGGCCGGGACACCTTCGCCGGGGACCTGCTGGCGCGGCTGGGGGTGCGCAACGCGTACGCCGGGCACGCGGAGCGGTATCCGCGGGTGCCGGTGGAGGAGCTCGCGGCCGCCGGCTGCGACCTGGTGGTGCTCCCGGACGAGCCCTACCGCTTCATGGCCGAGGACGGGCCGGAGGCCTTTCCCGGCCTGCCTGCCGCCCTGGTCAGCGGCCGCCACCTGACCTGGTACGGGCCCTCGCTGGCCGAGGCCCCGCGGGTCCTGGCGCAGGCCCTGCGGGCGGCGGCCTGACGGGCTGCCCGTACCCCTCCGTCGTCGCGGTCGGTGAGACGTTCCCTGGTGCTGTGGCCGGAAAGGTTTGCCGGGTCGCGTCGTCCGGTGCGGTGCATCGCAAGGCGGAGGGGCGCGGCTCGTACTGGACGTACCGGCGCGGTCCGACAACGCGGCGAGGTGCCGTGCCGGGCGGCGCGACCCGGTGAACCTTTCCGGTCACAGCACTAGCGCGCGGGCAGGCTGCGGTCGGACAGGCCGCGGAGGGTGTGGGCCGCGGCGAGCAGCCAGGCGGTCAGCAGGGCCAGGAAGAGGGCCGCGGCCAGCCAGGCCAGGGCGGTCAGGCCGGTGTGGCGGGCCAGCCCCGCGGCGCCGGTGACGCAGGTGCCGACGGGGAAGGTCAGCGCCCACCAGGTCATCGCGAAGCCCATGCCGTTACGGGCGGCCCGGACCAGCATCGCCGCGGCCAGGGCCAGCCACAGCAGGGCGAAGCCCATCACGGGGACCCCGTAGACGACCGCGAAGGCGCCGAGCGCGCCCGCGTAGGGGGCGCCGATGGACTGGGGGGCCATGTCGGCGAGCTGGTTCACGGCGGTGGTGGACTGCCCCAGGGGGCCCAGGACCAGGAAGAGGGTCGGGGTGAGGGCCAGGGGCAGGGGGCCGCTCACGAGCAGCCGGCCGAAGACCAGGGGGAGCATCAGCAGGGTGGCGAGCAGGCTGATGCCGAACATGGCGTAGCAGGCGAGCAGCATCGCCTCGCGGGGCTGGCCCGCGGGCAGGTGGGGTATCAGCAGCGGGCCCAGGGCGGCGGAGACCATCGGGGCGACCAGGGGGAGCAGCCAGACGGGGGTGGCCTGCTTGGCCTCCACCTTGTGGCGGACGACCATCAGGTAGGGCACGGCCACGGCCATGACCAGGCCGATCGCGGTGCCCGCGGTGAACAGCACGGTGTCCACGGCTACGGCGGCGCCGGTCCCGATCAGGTCCTTGCCGACGATGAGGGTGCCGCCGCCGACGGCCAGCAGGGCCATCGAGAGGCAGCCGTAGAACGGGGCCACGGCGGGGTCGAGGAGATGGGCGCGGGCCTGGTCGCGGTGGTGGATCCAGTGCCCGGCGCGGGCCGTGAGCAGCACGGCGAGGGCGAGCGCGGACAGCGCCCAGACGATCTGGCAGGCCACGCGCTGTCCGGGGAGCTGGTACGGGAGGGTCGCGCCGGCGTTGGCGACGATCGCCGTGCCCATGACGGAGGCGTACCAGTTGGGGCCGAGGTTCCGCAGCGCGGGGGCCTTGTGGGCGCGGGGCGCGGTCTCGGTGGCGGGGGTGGTGCGGGGTCGCACGAGGGTGGTGGCCATGGACCCAGCCTCCTGCCGCGCCGGGCCGGTCGGCAGAGGTGATCTCCCTATGAGGCCATAAACTGATGTTATGGGCAATGACGAGTGGGTTCCGCTGGCGCACCGGGTACCCGACCTGGGGGCGCTGGAACTGCTGCTCGCGGTGGCGCGGGTGGGCAGCCTGAGCGGCGCGGCCCGGCGGCTGGGCATCACCCAGCCCGCTGCGAGCAGCCGGATCCGGGCCATGGAGACCCGGCTGGGCGTGGCCCTGGTCGACCGGTCGCCCCGCGGGTCGACGCTGACCGCGGAAGGGGCGCTGGTCACGGACTGGGCCCGGCAGGTGGTGGAGGCGGCGGAGGCCTTCGACGCGGGGGCGCAGGCGCTACGCGGACGCCGCGACTCGCGGCTGCGCGTGGCCGCCAGCATGACCATCGCGGAGTACCTGCTGCCCGGCTGGCTGATCGCCCTGCGCGGGCAGCGGCCGGACACGGCGGTGTCGCTGCACGCGGGCAACTCGGCGGTGGTCGCGCAGCGGGTCCTGTCGCACGAGGCGGACCTCGGCTTCGTGGAGGGGCTGACCGTGCCCGAGGGGCTGGACTCGGCCGTCATCGCGCAGGACCGGCTGGTCGTGGCGGTGGCCCCGGGGCACGCGTGGGCCCGGCGCTCGCGCGGGGTGGCCGCGGCGGAACTGGCCTCCACGCCACTGATCCTGCGGGAGCGGGGGTCGGGGACCCGGCAGGTGCTGGACGCCGCGCTGGCGGGGGCCGGGGGGCTGGCCGAGCCGCTGCTGGAGCTGGCGTCGACCACTGCCGTGAAGGCGGCGGCGCTGAGTGGCGCGGGGCCGTGCGTGCTGTCGGAACTGGCCGTGGGGGACGAGCTGGCCGCGCGCCGGCTCGTCGCGGTCCCGGTGGCGGGGGCGGCGCTGGACCGCGAGCTGCGGGCCGTCTGGCCCACGGGGGCGAGGCCGGCCGGTCCGGCGCGGGATCTGCTGTCGCTGACTCGGGGTCGGGTGTAGGCCCTGGCCGGGCCGGGGCGGGCTCTTTGCCGGGTGCGGGGCCGTTGCCTGGGGCCGGGCCTGGCCTGGCCGCTGGCGGGGGTCGGGTGCGACGCCGTCGCCGGGGCTCCGCCAGGGCGGCCGTTGCCTGGGCCTGGTCTGGCCTGGTCTGGCCGCTGACGGGGGTCGGGTGCGACGCTGGTGCCGGGGCTCCGCCCCGGACCCCGCGCCTCAAATGCCGGCGGGGCTGGATTGGGCCGGCGGGGCTGGATTCGGGGGCGCTGCCCCCCGGCCCCCGCGCCTCAAACGCCGGCGGGGCTGGATCGGGCCGGCTCCGGGCTCCGCGGCTTACATGCCCGCGGGGGCGGGACGGGGGACCCGTAGGGCCATGCGGGTGGTGGCCTCGTCGATCAGGGCGGACATCACGCGGGTGTCCTTGTCCCGTTCCGGGTGCCATTGGACGCCCAGGAACCAGTGTGCGGGGTCGGTGAGTTCGATGGCCTCCACCGTGCCGTCGGCGGCGTGGGCCGAGGCGGTCAGGCCGTGGCCCAGTCGGTCGACGGCCTGGTGGTGGTAGGTCGGGACCTCGGCCTCCTCGGGGACCAGCGCCGCGTACCGGGTGCCGGGGACCGGGCGGACCGGGTGCCAGGACATGGTGCCGGGTACGTCCATGTGCCCGTCGAGGTGCTGGGTCAGGGTGCCGCCCAGGGCCACGTTCAGGGCCTGCATGCCCCGGCAGACGCCGAGCGCCGGCAGGCCCGTCTCCAGCGCGGCGGCGATCAGGGCGAGTTCCCAGTGGTCGCGGACGGTCGCGGGGGCGCCCGTACGGGGGTCGCGGGCGGCGCCGTAGTGGACCGGGTCCATGTCGGGGCCGCCCGCCAGGACCAGCCCGTCCAGCCGGCTCAGCACCTCCGCCGCTGTCCCGGGTTCGTCCGGCGGGAGCAGCACGGCCGTGCCGCCCGCCGCCTGGACGAGTTCGTAGTACCCCGCGGGAACGAGGGCTGTCGGGAGGTCCCACACGCCGTAGCGGGTGGACGCCTCCACGTAGGTGCTGATGCCGATGAGCGGCCTGGGCACGTTCTTTACCTCCGGGACGGGTGGTGCGGTCGGGCAGGAGCAGGATTTCAGTCCCGCGAGAGTTCCGCCTCGGCTTTCGCGAGGGCGGCGAACTCCTCCTCGGGTGCCGAGGCCACGAGGCGGTGCCGGCTGTAGAAGGCGAAGTAGGCGAGGGCGACGGCGTACACGGCCAGCGCGATGAACGCCGCGTCCTTGTCCACCAGGAAGGTGGCGACCAGGGCCGACAGGGCGAGGACGAAGGCCACCGAGGAGGTCAGGATTCCGCCGGGGGTGCGGTACGGGCGCTCCAGGTCCGGCTCCCGGCGGCGCAGCACGATGTGGGAGAGGGCCATCAGGGCGTAGGAGATGGTCGCGCCGAACACCGCCATGTTGAGCATGCGCTCGCCGTTGCCGGTGGCCGCGGCGAGGGTGAAGCCGATCGCGCCGGGGATGACGAGGCCCAGGTACGGGGCCTTGCGCCGGGAGGTCAGGGACAGGAAGCGCGGCAGGTACCCGGCCCGGGAGAGCGCGAAGAGCTGGCGCGAGCCCGCGTAGATGAGGGAGAAGAAGGAGGCCACCAGGCCGGCCAGGCCGGCGTAGTTCACGAACCGGCTCAGTGCGGTGGGGCCGCCGTCCCCCTCCAGTGCCTGGATCAGCGGGTTGCCGGCCTTGACGGCGTCCGCGCCCTGCGCGCCCGTGGCCGCGAAGAAGGTGATCAGCGCCAGCAGGGCGAGCACGCCCATGGAGATGGCGAGCGCCTTCGGCATGGAGCGGACCGGGTCCTTGGCCTCCTCGGCCGCCAGCGGTACGCCCTCCACCCCGAGGAAGAACCACATGCCGAAAGGGAACGCGGCCCAGATGCCCAGCAAGCCCAGGGGCAGCCAGGAGTTCGAGCCGAAGGCGCTCGCGTCCACCGGGATGTCGTTCAGACCGCCGGCGTCGAACTCGGTGAAGGCCCCCACCGCGAAGATCAGCAGCGCGGCGACGGCGATCGCGGTGACGACGAGGCTGAAGCGGAGCGCTTCGCCGACGCCCCAGAGGTGGACACCGATGAAGACGACGAAGCAGCCGAGGTAGACGGGCCAGCTGGAGGTCAGGCCGAAGAGGCCGAGGGTCTCGACGTAGTCGCCGATGAAGATGACGATCGCGGCCGGAGCCAGGATGTACTCGATGAGGATGGCGGTGCCGGTGAGGAAGCCGCCCCAGGGTCCCAGCGCCCGGCGGGCGAAGCCGTAGCCGCCGCCCGCGGTCGGCAGGACGCTGGACAGCTCCGCGAGGGAGAACACCAGGCAGGCGTACATCGCGCCCATCAGGACGGTGGCGATGGCGAGGCCGCCGAAGCCGCCCTTCTCCAGGCCCACGTTCCAGCCCGCGAAGTCCCCGGAGACGACGTACGCGACGCCGAGGCCGGTGAGCAGCAGCCAGCCGGCGCTGCCGCGGCGGAGCGTGCGGCGCTCCAGGTAGTCGTCGGAGCCGTCGCCGCCCTCGGGGGACGTGGTGGGTGCGGGCACGGCTGTCAGCCGTGCCTCGATGTCGTCGGCCATCGTGCGCTCCTGCCTCAGGGCAATGGGCAATGGTTGTGGGGCGTACCTTTGCCGCAGTGGAGTGGAGTGCGCAAGACCTCTGCGTTAAAGAGAAGTTACGAAAGCCTCCCGGTCGGAGGCGGCGGGGAGGCGGCGGGGAGGCGGCGGGGGTGCGGTGGGTAGGCGGCACGCCCGCCCCCGCCGCACCCCGGCCCGCTCAGGTCAGGAAGCCGCGCAGCAGCGCCGCCGTGCCGCAGCAGTGCTCGCGCATGGTCTCCCGCGCCCGGGCCGCGTCCTGCTCCCGTACCGCCTCCACCAGGGCGGTGTGCTGCTGCTGCGAGTGCTCCAGGTTGCGCACCAGCAGCGGGATGCAGTCCAGCAGGTCGTTCACGGTGGCCCGGACGGCCGCGTACTGGGCCGTCAGGGTGGCGGAGCCGGCCAGTTCGCACAGGGTGAGGTGGAAGAGGGTGTCCTGGCGGCGGTAGTCGGCGAGCGGGGCGTCGTGGGTGGCCGTCAGTGCGCCGAGCAGCCGCGCGGTGCCCTCCTCGGTGAGCCCCTGGGAGGCGCAGAGCCCGGCCGCGCCCACCTCCAGCACCTCGCGGAACCGCAGGACGTCCTCGATGTCCACCCCGGCGACGCGCCGGCGCAGCTCCTCCTCGACGCCGCCCGCCGGGGTGTCGGCGCGGGGCAGGACGAACGTTCCTCCGTACCGTCCGCGCCGGGACTCCACCAGGCCCTGGTCCTGGAGGACCTTCAGCACCTCGCGCAGCGTGACCCGGCTGATCCCCATCCGCTCCGCCAACTCGCGCTCGGGCGGCAGCCGTTCCCCGCCCGGCACCAGCCCCAGCCGGACCACCTGGAGGATCTGCTCCAGCGCCTCCTCGAAACCGTTGCCCGCCCGCACCTGCCGCAGCACGGGATTCAGCCGTGCGACGGCGTCGCCTTCGCTCGCCGTATCGGTCATCTCGGCTCCTCCCCTTCCCAAGCAATGGTTCTATTCAATACCTTAGGCCTCCTCGGCTCACCGAAGGAGAGATTCCCGTGGTAGACCGCAAGCCGCCGCTGACGACAGAGGAGCTCCGTGCCCTCGTCGCCAGCGGTGAGATCGACACAGTCGTCCTGGCCTTCCCCGACATGCAGGGGCGCCTCCAGGGCAAGCGGTTCGCCGCACAGTTCTTCCTGGACGAGGTCCTGGAGCACGGCACCGAGGGCTGCAACTACCTCCTCGCCGTCGACACCGACATGAACACGGTCGACGGGTACGAGATGTCCTCCTGGGACCGGGGCTACGGCGACTTCGCCATGCGCCCCGACCCCGCCACCCTGCGCCGCATCCCCTGGAACCCCGGCAGCGCCTTCCTCCTCGCCGACCTCGCCTGGAACGACGGCTCGCCCGTCGTCGCCGCGCCCCGGCAGATCCTGCGCCGCCAGCTGGAGCGGCTCGCCGAGCACGGGTACACCGCGATGGTCGGCACCGAGCTGGAGTTCATGGTCTTCCAGGACACCTATGAGCAGGCCTGGAACGCCGACTACCGCGGACTCACCCCCGCCAACCAGTACAACATCGACTACTCCGTCCTCGGGACCGGCCGCATCGAGCCCCTGCTGCGCCGGATCCGCAACGAGATGCAGGCCGCGGGCCTGGTCGTCGAGTCGGCGAAGGGCGAGTGCAACCTCGGCCAGCACGAGATCGCCTTCCGCTACGACGAGGCGCTCACCACCTGCGACCAGCACGCCGTCTACAAGACGGGGGCCAAGGAGATCGCCTCCCAGGAAGGCGTCTCGCTCACCTTCATGGCCAAGTACGACGAGCGCGAGGGCAACTCCTGCCACATCCACCTCTCCCTGGGCGACGCCGACGGACGCAATGCGATGGCCGGTGACGGCCCGGGCGGCATGTCACCGGTGATGCGGCACTTCCTGGCGGGTCAGCTGGCCGCGCTGCGCGACTTCTCCCTTCTCTACGCCCCCAACATCAATTCGTACAAGCGTTTCCGGCCCGGATCCTTCGCCCCGACGGCCGTCGCCTGGGGCGTGGACAACCGGACCTGCGCGCTCCGGGTGGTCGGCCACGGCCGTTCCATGCGCTTCGAGAACCGCCTCCCCGGCGGTGACGTCAACCCGTACCTCGCCGTGGCCGGCCTCGTCGCGGCCGGGCTCTACGGGGTCGAGAACCAGCTGGAACTCCCGGAGGTCTGCGCGGGAAACGCCTACACCGGCGAGTACGCGCACGTCCCGAGCACCCTGCGCGAGGCCGCGGAGCTCTGGGAGAACAGCGAGATCGCCAAGGCGGCCTTCGGCCCCGAGGTGGTCGCCCACTACCGGAACATGGCCCGCGTGGAACTCGACGCGTACGACTCCGCGGTCACCGACTGGGAGCTGCGCCGCTCCTTCGAACGCCTGTAGTCCGCCGACCCGAACCCCGAAAGTCTGTGAGGCACCACGTGTCCGATGTGCTGGCCCCTCTCAACCTAGAGGTGTTGAATCCGGCCACCGAGGAAACCGTCGCCATCGTCCCGGCCGCCACACGGGACGATGTCGACGCCGCCGTGGCCCGTGCCGCCGCCGCCCAGCGCGGCTGGGCCGCCGCGGCCCCCGCCGACCGCGCCCGGCTGCTGCGCCGCTTCGCCGCGGTCGTCGACGGGCACGTCGAGGAACTGGCCGGGCTGGAGGTCCGCGAAGCCGGCCACACCATCGGCAACGCCCGCTGGGAAGCGGGCAACGTCCGCGACCTGCTCGAATTCGCCGCCGGGGGAGTGGAACGGCTCTCCGGCCGCCAGATCCCCGTCGCGGGCGGCATCGACGTCACCTTCCTCGAACCCCTCGGCGTCATCGGCGTGATCGCCCCCTGGAACTTCCCCATGCCGATCGCCGCCTGGGGCCTCGCCCCCGCCCTGGCCGCCGGCAACGCCGTCATCCTCAAGCCCGCCGAGACCACCCCGCTCACCGCGCTGCGCCTCGCCGAACTCGCCCTCGAAGCCGGGATCCCCGAGCACCTCTTCCAGGTGCTCCCCGGCCACGGGGCGGTGGCGGGCGACGCGCTGGTCGAGCACCCCGGCGTGGCCAAGATCGTCTTCACCGGCTCCACCCGCGTCGGCAAGCAGATCATGGCCAAGTGCGCGGACCGGGTGAAGCGGGTCACCCTCGAACTGGGCGGCAAGAGCCCCAACATCGTCTTCGCGGACGCGGACCTGGAAGCGGCCGCCGCGGCCGCCCCCATGGCCTTCCTCGACAACACCGGCCAGGACTGCTGCGCCCGCACCCGGATCCTCGTACAGAGGTCGGCGTACGACCGCTTCCTGGAACTGCTCGCCCCGGGCATCGAGGGCGTCGTCGTGGGGGACCCGTCCGACGAGAAGACCCAGATGGGCCCGCTGATCTCGCGGACCCAGCTGGACCGCGTACGGTCCTACGTCACCGACGACCTGACGGCGATCCGCGGCTCCGCCCCCGAGGGCCCCGGCTTCTGGTACCCGCCGACCCTCGTCACCGGTGTGGCCCCCACCGCGCCCGTGGCCGCCGAGGAGGTATTCGGCCCCGTCGCCGTCGTCCTGCCCTTCGAGGACGAGGAGGACGCCGTACGCCTGGCCAACGCGACCGAGTACGGACTGTCCGGCTCCCTCTGGACCCGCGACATCGGCCGCGCGCTGCGCGTCTCGCGCGCCGTCGCCGCCGGGAACCTGTCCGTCAACTCCCACAGCAGCGTCCGCTACTGGACCCCCTTCGGCGGCTACAAGCAGTCCGGGCTCGGCCGCGAGCTCGGACCCGACGCCCTCACCGCTTTCACCGAGACCAAGAACGTCTTCATCAGCACGGAGGCCTGAACCATGTCCACAGAAGAGATCATCTGCCGCCGCCTGGTCGGCCGCACCGCCGTCATCACCGGAGCCGGCAGCGGCATCGGCCTCGCCACCGCCCGCCGCCTCGCCTCCGAAGGCGCCAGTGTGGTCTGCGCGGACATCGACGAGACGGCCGGCAAGGCAGCCGCCGAAGAGGTCGGCGGCACCTTCGTCAAGGTGGACGTCACCGACAAGGAACAGGTCGACGCCCTGTTCAAAACGGCCTTCGACACCTACGGCTCCGTCGACATCGCCTTCAACAACGCGGGCATCTCACCCCCGGACGACGACTCGATCCTCACCACCGAACTCGATGCCTGGCGCCGCGTGCAGGACGTCAACCTCACCTCCGTCTACCTGTGCTGCAAGGCCGCCCTGCCCTACATGCAGCGCCAGGGCCGGGGCTCCATCATCAACACCGCGTCCTTCGTGGCCATCATGGGCGCCGCCACCTCCCAGATCTCCTACACCGCCTCCAAGGGCGGCGTCCTCGCCATGTCCCGCGAGCTCGGCGTGCAGTTCGCCCGCGAGGGCATCCGCGTGAACGCCCTGTGCCCCGGGCCCGTCAACACCCCGCTCCTGCAAGAGCTGTTCGCCAAGGACCCCGAGCGCGCCGCCCGCCGCCTCGTGCACATCCCGCTGGGCCGGTTCGCCGAGCCCACCGAGATCGCCGCCGCCGTCGCCTTCCTCGCCAGCGACGACTCCTCCTTCATCAACGCCACCGACTTCCTCGTAGACGGCGGCATCTCCGGCGCGTACGTGACCCCGCTGTAGGCCCCGCCCGCCAGCTGCACGACCCCCCACGCCAGCCGGGCGCCGCAAGGTGCCCGGCTGTCCCCCTTCCCCCTCCGCCTTCCCGTCCCCCCTCTCCCGATTCCCCGGAGGAGCAGCATGCAGAGAAGATGGGCGGCCCCCCTCGCCCTCATAGCGGTCACCGGCTCCGGACTCCTCCTCGCGCCCCCGGCCCAGGCGGGCCAGGGCGACTGCCCCCGGGTGACCGTCGGACCCGGCTGGTACGGGGACAACCGGGCGCGGCTCCAGCAGCTCATCGACCACTACGGCCGCTGCAACCCGTACCGGGCCGGTCGCGCCAAGCCCGTCGCCGTCTTCGACTGGGACAACACCGTCGTCAAGAACGACGTCGGCGACGCCACGATGTTCTGGCTGCTGCGCAACGGGAAGATCCGCCAGCCCCCCGCCGGTGACTGGTCCACCACCAGCCGCTTCCTCACCCCGGCCGCCACCACGGCGCTGGCCGGGGCCTGCGGCGCCCTCGCCCGCCCCGGTGCCCCGCTGCCCACCGGCACCGGTACGGCAGGGGGCGACCGCTGCGCCGACGAGATCCACGCGGTGTACGCGACCGGAGCCACCAAGGGCGGGGCAGCCGCCTTCGCCGGCTGGGACCGCCGTACGAACGAACCCGGCTACGCCTGGCTCCCGCAGCTGATGCAGGGGTGGACCGCCCGCGAGGTACGCGGCTTCGCAGCCGCCGCCCGCACCGAGAACCTGGCCGCGCCCGTCGGGACCGCGCAGCGGGTCGGCAGCGGCACCGCCACCGGCTGGGTCCGCTACTACGACCAGCAGAAGGACCTGGTCAAGAGCCTGCAGAAGGCCGGCTTCGACGTCTGGATCAGCTCGGCCTCGCCGCAGCCGGTCGTGGAGGTGTGGGCGGAGGGCGCCGGCATCGGCGCGGACCGCGTCATCGGCATCCGCAACACCACCACGTACGGCGGGAAGTTCACCTCCCGCCTGCAGGGCTGCGGATCGGTGAAGGACGGCGCCGACACGATGATCACGTACATCGACGGCAAGCGCTGCTGGATCAACCAGGAGATATTCGGCGTCCGGGGCGCCGCGGCCGAGAAGGTCCAGCCCGCCGCCCGCCGCCAGGTGTTCGCCGCGGGCGACTCCGACACGGACATCTCGTTCCTGCGCGACGCGACCGCGCTGCGGCTCGTCGTGAACCGGAACAAGAACGAGCTGATGTGCCGGGCCTACGACAACAGCGACGGCAAGTGGATCGTGAACCCGATGTTCATCGAGCCGAAGAAGCAGAAGAGCGGCCCCTACCCGTGCTCCACGACGGGCTACGTGGACCACGACGGGACCGCCGGCCCCGTCCGCCGGGGCGACACGAGCGTCATCCCCGACCAGACGGACAGCGTCTTCTGACGGACCGCCTCCGACCGGACACCGCTCAGAGGAAGGTGCGGCCCTCGCCCCGGTACGTCGGGACGGTGGCCGTCACCCGGTCGCCCTCGACCAGGTGCAACGCGTCGAACCGCTCGCACAGTTCGCCCGCCTTGGCGTGGCGGAACCAGACCCGGTCGCCGATCAGCAGGTCGTCGGCCGGGCTCCCCAGCAGCGGGGTCTGCACCTCGCCCGCGCCCTCCTGGGGGTCGTATCGCAGGCCTTGCGGCAGGTACGGCACCGGCAGCCGGTCCGCCCCGGCCGCGCCCGAGGCGGGATAGCCGCCGCCGAGCACGGTGACCACGCCGACGCCGGGACGCCGGACCACGGGCTGCGCGAAGAGCGCGGCCGGCCGCCCACGGAACGAGGTGTAGTTGTCGAACAGCCGCGGCACGTACAGCCCGGACCCGGCGGCGATCTCGGTGACCGCGTCCTCCGCGGCCGTCTGCTGCACGCTGCCGGTCCCGCCGCCGTTGACGAACTCCAGGTCCGGCACGACCGCGCGTACGGCCCGTACGGCCTCGGCGCGGCGGGCGGCCAGCTCCTTGCGGGCCGCGCCCTGCATGAGCCGGATGGCCCGGGAGCGCAGCGGCCGGCCCGCCAGCGCGTCCCCGACCCCGGCGACATGGCCCTCGTACCCCATCAGCCCCACCACCCGGAAGCCGGGCCGGGCGGCGACCGTACGGGCCAGGGACGCCAGTTGGGCGGGCTCGCGCAGCGGGGAGCGGCGGGCGCCGACCCGGACCCGCCCGCCGAACAGGTGCAGCGCGGTGTCCAGCTCCAGGCAGACCCTCACCTCCTGCGTGCCGCCGTCCCGGGCCCGGTCGACGAGCTCCAGCTGGGCCGGATCGTCGATCATGACCGTGACGGCGGCGGCGAGCTTGGGATCCGCGGCGAGCTCGGCGAAACCGCCCCGGTCGGCGGACGGATAGGCCAGCAGGACGTCCTCGAAACCGGAACGGGCCAGCCACAGCGACTCGGCGAGGGTGTACGACATGATCCCGGCGAATCCGGGCCGCGCCAGGACCCGTTCCAGGAGCGCGCGGCACCGGACGGACTTGCTGGCGACCCGCAGGGGCTTCCCGCCGGCCCGCCGCACGAGATCGTCGGCGTTGGCGTCGAACGCCTCCAGGTCGACGACGGCCAGGGGCGCGTCGAGGTGCGCGGTCGCCCGGTCGTACCGGGCGCGGTCGGCGGCGGGGGAATTCATGGGCGGCAGCTTGCCAGACCGCTCTACCCGTGGGTAGGGGTCGCGCCCGGCGCCTGCGGGTCGGCCCGGGGCCCGGAGGACCGTAGAGTACGGGCAGGCAGCCGTACGGAACGGGGGGCGGAGCCGCCGGATGACCACGTCGACACCGCGGACAGCGGTCCTGGGCGATCCCGGCCCGCTGCCACCTCCGCATCCGCGCCCGCGCCGCCACCCCGGACGGGTCTTCGCCGCCGTGCTCTGCGCCCTGCTCGGGGCGGGCCTGGCCGGCGGGGCCGCCGCCACCACCTGGGCCGAACACCGCGCCGCGCAGCGCCCGTTGTCCGCCGACGCCGTCTACCGCAAGGCCGGTTCGCTGTGGCGGGCCGCCCCGGTGGACGGCCTCTTCCCGCCCGTGGTGGCGGGCCCCGCGGCCGGGCCCGGGGGCGCCGACCGGACCTGGACCCGGATCGCCCTGGCCCCCGACGCGGACTGCCCGGCCGCGCTCGCCGCCGACTGGCAGGGCCTGCTGGCCGCCACCGGCTGTACGCGGGTCCTGCGCGCCACCTACACCGACGCCACCCGCAGTTCCCTGATCACCGTCGGCATGGTCTTCACCCCCGCCGACGCCCCCGCGATGGCCGCGCTCACCGGCCGGCTCACCGCCCCGCCCGCGTACGGGTTCGCCGACACCCAGCGCGCGGCCTGGGACGCGTCCGTGCTCCCCGAGGCCCCCGTCGTCGTCTACGCGGTCTCCGCCTTCGCCGACGGCCGCCACCTGGACGCGCCCCGCCCCGCCGAGGAAGTGATGAAGAAGGACGCCACCGGAGCCGTGGCCCAGGCGGGCCTCGGCCACGAGGCCAAGGCCCTCGCCGACCGCATACGGGGCACGGTCCGGACTCTCGCCGCCCCGCCCGCGCCGACGCCGGCCGGTCAGACCCCGGCCGGTCAGGCCCCGGCCGGTCAGGCCCCGGCCGGTCAGGCCCCGGCCGAGCAGGCCGCGACGACGCAGGCCCAGACGACGCGGGCCCCGGCCGAGCAGGCCGCGACCGCCCCGGAGCCCGCCCGATGAGCAGAGCCCGGGGGGCGCTGGTCCTCGCCCTCGCCGTCCTCCTCGCGGGCACCGCCGCGCCCCCGGCAGCCGCCGACGCCATCCGCGACCGCCAGTGGGGCCTGCTGGCCCTGCGCGCCGAGGAGGCCTGGGGCACCACCCGGGGCGACGGCGTCACCGTCGCCGTTCTCGACACCGGGGTCGATCCCACCCACCCCGACCTCGCCGGGCAGGTCCTGGACGGCACGGACCTCGTGGGCATGGGCGCGGGCCGCGGGGACCGGGCCTGGGCCCGCCACGGCACCGCCATGGCCGGCATCATCGCCGGACACGGCCACGGGCCCAACCGCGGCCAGGGCGTCCTCGGCCTCGCCCCGCAGGCGAAGATCCTGCCGGTGCGGGTGATCCTGGAGGAGGGCGACCCGGGGCGGGCCCAGGCCCGGGAGAACAAGGGCGGCGCCCTCGCCGAGGGCATCCGCTGGGCCGCCGACCACGGCGCCGACGTGATCAACCTGTCCCTGGGCGACGACAGCGACTCCGCCCACCACGAGGCCGGGGAGGACGAGGCCGTCCAGTACGCCCTGGCCAAGGGAGTGGTCGTCGTCGCCTCCGCGGGCAACGGCGGCGAGACGGGCGACCGCGTCTCCTACCCGGCCGCCTACCCCGGCGTCATCGCGGTCACCGCCGTCGACCGCCGCGGCCGGAAGGCCGCCTTCTCCACCCGCAACTGGTACGCCACCGTCAGCGCCCCCGGAGTCGACGTGGTCATCGCCGACCCCGACCGCTCCTACTACGAGGGCTGGGGCACGAGCGCCGCCGCGGCCTTCGTCTCCGGCGCCGTGGCCCTGGTCAAGGCGGCCCACCCGGACCTGTCCCCGGCACAGATCAAGAAGCTGTTGGAGGACACCGCCTCCGACCGGCCCGGCGGCGGCCGCGACGACGCCCGCGGCCACGGGACGGTGGACCCCGCCGCCGCGCTCCAGGTCGCCGAGGCCGTGCGGCCCGAGGCCCCGGTGCCCGCGCCCGCGGCGGCCGGTCAGCCCTACTTCGGCCCCGGACCCGAGCCGGCCCGGCCCCCGGAGCGGGGCGCCCGGCTGGAGGCCACGGCGGCCGCGGCCGCGGGGGCGGCGCTGCTCGTCCTGGCCGGCGTACTGGCCCGGCGGCCCCGCGCTGCCCGCCACCGGGACCGGGGGGCGGCCGCGTACGGGGACCCGTACGCGGCACAGTAGGGTCGGGTAACTGTGGCGAACATGGCGAACAAGAACATTCCCGACCCCGGCTTCTCCGACGACGACGGCTCCGCCGATCCGCGGCTGAGCGCGGCGCTGGCCGCCTGGGCCGAGGACCGGTCGCACGAGCCGGAGGTGCTGGCGGCCCTCAAGGACGCCCGCCTGCTGGTCCCGGTCGTCGCCGTCCTCGGCGAGGTCGAGACCGACCCGGAGACGGGCCTGAAGCGCGAGAAGACCAGCGACATGGCCGTCCCCACCCTGCGGGCCGGGGACCGGCGGGCGCTGCCCGCCTTCACCTCGATCGCCTCGCTCGCCCGCTGGGACCCCGCTGCCCGGCCGGTCGCCGTCCCGCTGCACCAGGCCCTCGCGGCCGCCGCGCACGAGAAGGCCGACACCGTGGTCCTGGACCTGGCCGGCCCGGTCTCCTACCAGCTCACCGGTTCCGCGCTGCTCGCGCTGGCCGAGGGCCGCACCGAGGCGGGCCCGCTCGCCGACCCCGCCGTACGGGAAGCCGTACGGGCCGCCGTGTCCGCCGAGCCGGAGGTGCTCCGAGCCCACCTGGGCCCGGGCGGCGCGGACTCCGACGGCACCCTGGCGATCGTGCTCGCCGCCGGCCCCCAGGCCCCCGCGGCGGCCCGCCGGGTCGCCGAGGCACTGGCGGCGGACGCGACCCTGCGCGCCCGGCTGGTCCGCGGACTGGACCTGGCGCTGCTCCCGGCGGACGCCCCGGCCCCGCCCGGTGAGCCGCTCTTCAGCCGCTGACGGCACGGAGAAGGGGCCTGCCGCCCGGGAGCAGCGTTGCCGAGCCCGGTCCGGCCGGCCATTTCCCCGCCGTCGACGAAACCGTGCACCTGCGGGTTGAGGCGGTCGGAGTTCCAGCGCGGCGGCATGTAG
>NZ_JBEZMA010000093.1:0-19013 GCF_040652415.1 Streptomyces sp. NPDC048255 | reverse complement strand
ACATTCACTTGCTCACTCCTTACTCGGGGTTGTGTGTGGGGTTTACAGCCGTGGGGTGTGCGTCTGCGGGGGCGGCCCCCCCAGCGCTGCGCGCTGGGGAAGCGACCGGCCTCGCTGCGCTCGCCCGAGGGAACCGCCTCGCTCCGCTCGGCGGACGTAAGCGCTCCGCGCTTAGGGAAGACGGGCCTCGCTCCGCTCAGCCGAAAGCCCCGCCTCGCCCCGCTCGGCGCGCCCAGGCGCTGCGCGCCTGGCAGCGACCGGCCTCGCTCCGCTCAGCCGAGGGAACCGCCTCGCTCCGCTCGGCGGACCTAAGCGCTCCGCGCTTAGGGAAGACGAGCCTCGCTGCGCTCGGCCAAGGGCCTGCCTCGCTCCGCTCAGCAGGCAGGAGGCTCCGCTTCGCGGAGCCTCCGAACAGGGGAGTGCCCGGCTCGCTTCGCTCGCTGGGATTCGGCTCCGCTGCGCTCCGCCGGAGTTCGAGCCTCGCTGTGCTCGGGAGACACGGAGCTTTACCTTGCTTCGCGCCGAAGTAGGTCTTGCTTCATTTTGGCCAAGTGTTTTGAACGGGCCGGCGAGCTTGTAACTGAGAGTGTGCGGAGCTGGTTTGAGCGTGCGTCGGGCGTTTTGGTTTTCTTATCGGCTTTTTTGCGGTTTGGTGCACCGGACTTGGTCCTTTGAGTGAAGGGAAAGGACCAGATGGAGGCGGAGTGTGATCGAGGAGTCCGGCTGTCACTTGAGGCAGGGTTCGGAGGTGCTCAAGGAGTGATTCAAAGCCGGCAGTGGATAGAGACGGGAATCAGTCACCTCTGGGGTTGTTCAGGACAGAGGGAGGGGGATCCGGTACGAGGGTTCAGGCGGGTGACGTGCCGTCAGATGCAGGTCGACGGGCGGTTGTTTGGGCGTTGTTGTGAGCGGGAGATGAAGGCTCAGCTGCATATAGAGGGTACGGAGATGCGTTTGCGCAGGTCAAAGGGGGTGCGGGGGAAAAGATATGTCCCCTCAGGAGGGACATATCTCGGGGGATCTGTCCCTGGTAGGGGGACACATCGACGACAAAACGTCAGTGAGGCTGACGTAAAATGCGCTAAAACGTCGGGGATACTGACGTTTTAGCGGAGATGTGTCCCTGAACTAGGGGCGGATCGGGTGGGGTTGGTGGCGGGGGTGGGAGGGAGGGCGTGGCTGAGATATGTCCCTCCTGAGGGGACACAAGACACGCCGAACGTCAACGAGCGTGACACTTGTGTCACCCTTGTTGACATACTCTCTCCGCAGATCAACGAAGTGGAGAGCATCCTCGTGTCATCCGAGCCACAGCGCCGCCGGCCGAGTCCTGGGCGTGCGCCGCGTCCTGATCTCCCTGTTGATGACGCGATCTCGGCCTGGAGCCAGCCCCTGGCTCCGGTGAAGGATCTGGACAGTCTCGCGAGGCGGTTCCCGAGCCGGAAGCTGACGCTGGACGGCGAGCGCAAGCCGCTGGAGTTCTACGGGACGCAGAGCCAGCCGAACGCGTTCTCGATGGACAGCCTCGAGTTCTTCCTGGTCATCGCGCAGTACTTCCGTGAAGCGCTGCCGTTGAGGCTGATTCTGCTCCTCATCGCCTGTCAGCGGGCCGGGGGGCGGATCCAGCTGACGCAGGAGGAGATGGCTACCATCCTCGACGTCTCTCGGACGAAGACCTCGGAAGCGCTCCACACGGTGATGTCCCATGGGATCGTCTTCAAGGTGCGGCGGGGTGTGTATCAGTTCAACCCGCCTTACAGTTACCGGGTAGCTGAGTTCATCCCGGGTACCGAGATGACGGGTGAGTTCGTGAAGGTGGAGCAGCACAGCACCATCTCGGAGATTCGGGGCGACACGAATCTGCCGGATCTGGTGCGCTTCCCGTCTCTGGACCACATGCGGCAGGCCATCGCGGAATTGCGGGCCGAACGGGCAAAAGAGCGCGCTGCGCGTCGGCTGAGCCGGGCGAAGCGCACGGAAGAAGGGACAGCTCAGTGAGCACCTTGCGATTCGCTGCGGTCAACGCCGATGGGCTTCTCTCAGACCTCGACCTCCCGCCGGCGGCCTATCGGGTGCTGCTGAAGCTGCGTTCGTTGAGTGAGCCGGGCGGACGGATCCTCATCGACCAGGCCACGGTCGGCGGGCTGCTGGATCTGAGCCGGCCGAGCGTGAACGCCGCGCTGCGGAGCCTGGAGCTCGCCAAGGCGGTGCGGAAGGTCCGCAACGGGGTGTACCAGATCAACCCCATGCTGGCCGGGTACAACTCCTTCGAGGACGCGGTGGCCGCGGTCAACGAGATGCCCGCGGAGGAGCGGCTGGACGCGCGGGGCTATGTGGCCAGCTACCACCAGGCCGTGGCGGCGTACCAGGACCAGCTGGCCGAGCAGCGCAAGAAGCGGGCCGCGCAGGCGGCCGCGAAGAAGGCCGCGGAGTCGAAGCGGCGCAGGACGCTGCACGCGGTGGGATAGCAACGCGTGCGAGAAGGGCTTCTGAGGGGTGCTCAGGGGCTTGGTGGGGCCCCGGGGTATCCCGGGGCCTTTTGTGCGGTGCGGGGCCGTTGAGGGGCCCTCTGGGGCAGCTTGCTGTGGGTGGTCGTGGGCCCTCGTGTTGCGGCACCTGGCCGATCGGTGTGACTCCGGTGCGCGGAGGGTCCTCAGCCGCCGGACTCCTGCGTCAGGAGCAGCTTCTTCTGCGGCTTGCCCATGGCGTTGCGGGGGACGGCCTTGACGAAGCGGACCTCCCGGGGGCGTTTGTGGACCGAGAGGCGGGTGGCGACGAACTCGGTGAGCTCCTCGCCGGTGACGCCCTCGGCGACGACGAACGCCACGATCCGCTGGCCCAGGTCGGCGTCGGGGACGCCGACCACCGCGGCCTCGGTGACCCTCGGGTGGTCGAGGAGGGCGTTCTCGATTTCGCCCGCGCCGATCCGGTAGCCGCCCGACTTGATGAGGTCGATGGAGGCGCGGCCCACGATGCGGTGGACGCCGTCGGCCTCGTCGACGGCCGCGATGTCGCCCGTGCGGAACCAGCCGTCCTCGGTGTACGAGGCGGCGGTGGCTTCCGGCCGGCCGAGGTATCCGGCGAACAGGGTGGGCCCGGTCAGCTGGAGCTCGCCGATCTCGGCGCCCGGTTCGGCGGCGATCCGGGTACGGATGCCGGGGAGCGGGGTGCCGACCGTACCGGGGCGGACCTCGGCGCCGGCCCGGCCGCTGACGGTGATCAGGGTCTCGGTCATGCCGTACCGCTCGACCGGGCGGTGGCCGGTGAGCCGTTCCAGGTCGCGGAAGACGGGGGCGGGCAGCGCCGCGCTGCCGGAGACCAGCAGGCGGGCGCCCGTGAGCGCGGCGGCGGCCTGGGGGGCGCCGGCGATGCGGGACCAGACGGTGGGCACGCCGAAGTAGAGGCTGCCGCGGGCCTCGGCGTAGGCCTCGGGGGTGGGGCGGCCTGTGTGGACCAGGCGGCTGCCGGTGCGCAGGGCGCCGAGGACGCCGAGGACGAGCCCGTGGACGTGGAAGAGGGGCAGGCCGTGCACGAGGGTGTCCTCGGCGCTCCACTGCCAGGCTTCGGCGAGGGCGTCCAGGTCGGCGGCGAGGGCCGCGGCGGTCAGGACGACGCCCTTGGGGGCGCCGGTGGTGCCGGAGGTGTACAGGATCAGGGCGGGGTCCTCGGGCGCGGGCGCGGGCCCGGTCCAGTCGGAGCGCCGGGCGAAGTCCACGTCGAGGGGGCGGGCGCCCGAGTCGCGCAGGATGTGCTCGCGCTCGGCGCTTCCCGCGTCGGGCGGCAGCGGTACGAGGGGCACCCCGGCCAGGAGCGCGCCCACGGCGGCGGCGACGGTCTCCAGGGAGGCGGTCGCGGTCACGGCGAAGGCGGGGGCTCCGGCCACGTCGGCGGCCACGGCCCGGGCCGCGCCGAGCAGTTCCTCGTACGAGGCGGACCGGCCCGCAATGGTGACCGCGTCCTTCCGGTCCCCGTACAGCCCGTCCAGTGCAGTGAGCACGCGGCATTCTCCCTCTCCGTGGTGGGAGCCCAGGCTACGACGCGGCCGCGGCCGCGGGCCGGTGGCGGGGGCGGCGATCCCGTCCCGGCGACGACGTCACCGTCCACACCTCCGGCACCACCGCCGGGGGTGAATCCGTACCGCGGTCCGGCAGGCCCGACCCGCTGCGGGTGTCCGCTCCCGCCGACTTCGTCGAGGCGCTCGACGCAGGGGACATCCGGGCCGGGAAGGTCTCGCTGCGCAAGCCGGGGGCGGCCGGCGGCGGCCGCCTGCGACGGAGCACCGTCAGCGACATGCTGAACGGCCCGAGGGTCACCGGCCTCCCCGGGGCCGCCGCCCCGTAGAGCCGCCGTACGGACGGTGCCCCCGGACCGGAGTCCGGGGGCACCGTGTTTGCGACGCGGGGTCCTGGACGGGGGGTCCTAGATGACGCCCTGGGCGAGCATGGCGTCGGCGACGCGCTCGAAGCCCGCGATGTTGGCTCCGGTGACGTAGTCGCCCGGGGCGCCGTAGCGGACGGCGGTCTCGGAGGTGACCGTGTGGATCGAGCGCATGATGGCGGCCAGTTCCTCCTCCACGCGGGCGGCCGGCCAGGCGGAGCGGCCCGCGTTCTGGGCCATCTCCAGGGCGCTGACGGCGACCCCGCCCGCGTTGGCGGCCTTGCCGGGGCCGAAGGCGACGCCGGCCTCCTGGAGGATGCGGACGGCGGCGGGGGTGGTGGGCATGTTGGCGCCCTCGGAGACCGCCTTGACGCCGTTCTGGACGAGGGTCCGGGCGTCGGCCTCGTCGAGTTCGTTCTGGGTGGCCGAGGGGAACGCGACGTCGGCGGGAACCTCCCAGACGCGGCCGCCGCGGACGAAGCGGGCCGAGGCGCCGCGGCGCTGGGCGTACTCGGACACCCGGCCGCGTTCGGCCTCCTTGATCTGGCGGAGCAGCGCGAGGTCGATGCCCTTGTCGTCGACCACGTAGCCCTCGGAGTCCGAGGCCGTCAGCGGATTGGCGCCGAGCTGCTGGAGCTTCTCGATGGTGTGCAGGGCGACGTTGCCGGAGCCGGACACGACGGCGGTCAGGCCGTCCAGGGCGCCGCCGCGGGCCGCGAGCATCTCGGCGGCGAACAGGACGCTGCCGTAGCCGGTGGCCTCGGGGCGGATGGCGGAGCCGCCCCAGCCCTGGCCCTTGCCGGTGAGGACTCCGGCCTCCCAGCGGTTGGTGATGCGCCGGTACTGCCCGAAGAGGTAGCCGATCTCGCGGCCGCCGACGCCGATGTCGCCGGCCGGGACGTCGGTGTGCTCGCCGATGTGCCGGTGGAGTTCCGTCATGAAGGACTGGCAGAACCGCATGACCTCGGAGTCCGAGCGGCCGCGCGGGTCGAAGTCGCTGCCGCCCTTGCCGCCGCCGATGCCGAGGCCGGTCAGCGCGTTCTTGAAGATCTGCTCGAAGCCGAGGAACTTCACCACGCCGATGTTCACCGACGGGTGGAAGCGCAGGCCGCCCTTGTACGGGCCGAGGGCGCTGTTGAACTCGACGCGGTACCCGCGGTTGACGTGGACCCGGCCGTGGTCGTCCTGCCACGGGACCCGGAAGATGATCTGGCGTTCCGGCTCCACGAGCCGTTCCACGAGCCCCGCCTCGGCGTACTCGGGCCGTGCGGCGAAGACGGGGGCCAGGGTCTCCAGGACCTCCCGTACCGCCTGGTGGAACTCCGGCTGGGCGGGGTTGCGGCGCTCGATGTCGGCGCGCAGGGCGTCCAGCCCGTCCTTCGGGGCCGTCTGGTCCTTCACGGTCTGTTCCTCCTGGGGGGTGGGTCCGGTACCGGGGGGCCGACGGCCCGGAGGGTCCGGATCGCAGCAACTGTCGCGGGCGGGGCTCAAGACACCATGGAAGTGGGGTGGAATGCCTCCGGGACGGCACGGTACCGGGGTGCTTATGATCGACGCGCCCGACCGCGCACCAGCAGGGGGAAACCGGCATGGAAACGGCACGGCTCGCGTCGCTCGTCGCGGCGACCCTCACGATGGCCCTGATGAGCGGCCTCTTCTACGCCTTCTCCGTCGCCGTGATGCCCGGCCTCGGGCGGAGCGGCGACCGCACGGTCATCGAGGCGATGCAGCGCATCAACGTGGCCATCCTCAACGGCTGGTTCATGCTCGGCTACATCGGCGCCCTCCTGTTCACCGGGCTGGCGCTGGCCCTGCACATCCCCTCCGGCGGGGGCGGGGCGCTCTGGCCGCTGGTCGGCGCGTTCGTCTGCTACGTCCTGGTGATGGCTCTCACCGCCCGGGTGAACATCCCGCTGAACAACGCCCTGGAGAAGGCCGGACCGCCCGAGCGGATCGCCGATCCGGCTGCCGTCCGCCGGGCGTTCGAGGGCCCGTGGGTACGCGCCAACGTGTGGCGTGCGGTCCTGTGCACGGTTGCCGTGGGGTTCCTGGCGTGGGCGCTGGTCCTGCACGGCCAGAGCCGGTAGGGGCCGCGCACTTCGGGGGGAGGCGCCGCCGTTAGGGTGCGTGGATGAGCAGTTCGTCACCGCGCCTGGAGCCGGTCACCGCCGACAACTTCGACGCCGTGTGCGCGGTACGGGTCCACCCCCGTCAGGAGCACCTCGTCTCGCCCGTCGTGAAGTCGCTCGCCGAGGCGTACGTCCACGGGGAGGCCGCCTGGCCGCGGGCTATCGTCGACGGCGACGAGGTCGTCGGCTTCGTCATGGCCTTCCTCGACATCGCCTGGAACCCGGCCGGGGACCCCTCGGACATCCGCTCCGGCATCTGGCGGCTGAACGTCGCCGCCGGCAAGCAGGGCAAGGGCTACGGCCGTTTCGCCGTCGGGGCCGTCACGGAGGAGCTCCGCCGGCGGGGGGCCGGGCGGGCGCACGTCACCTGGGAACCGGGCGAGGACAGCCCCGAACCCTTCTACCTGGGGCTGGGCTTCCGCCTCACGGGCGAGTCCAGCGGCGGGCAGACGGTCGGTGTACTGGACCTGGGCTGATCGTGGTCCTGAGTTGAGACCCGGGCCGGGCTGACACCCGTTCAGGACGGGTCAGGGGGTCGGGAGGACGACCGTACGCGGTGCGCCGGACGGGGCGGGCGCGGTGGCGGCGGCCGGGGCGGTGCGGAACTCGCGGGGGCTGACGCCGCGCACCCGCTTGAAGGCGGTGGAGAGGGCGAACGCGCTGCTGTAGCCCACGCGGCGGGCCACCGTCGCGACCGTGGCGTCCGGTTCGCGCAGCAGGTCGGCGGCCAGCGCCAGCCGCCAGCCCGTCAGGTACGCCACCGGCGGCTCCCCCACGATCTCGGTGAAGCGGCGGGCCAGTGAGGCGCGGGAGACCCCGACCTTCAGGGCCAGTTCCTCCACCGTCCAGCCGTGGGCCGGGCTCTCGTGCAGCAGGCGCAGGGCCGGGCCCACCACCGGGTCGGCCTGGGCGCGGTACCAGGCGGGGGCGCCGGTGCCGGGTGCGGCCAGCCAGCTGCGCAGCACCCCGATGAGCAGCAGGTCCAGCAGCCGGTCCAGGACGATCTCCTGGCCGGGCTCGTCCTTGCCGATCTCCTCCGAGAGCATCCGGACCAGGGTGGTGTCGGAGGAGGCCGGGCGGCGGCGTACCAGGACCGAGGGGAGCACGCCGAGCAGCCGCCGGCCGATCTCGCTCGGTGCCTGGTAGGTGCCGCTCAGCATCACGGCGGAGTGCTCGTCCTGGAACGCGGAGCCCCAGGTGCGCACGCCCAGGTCCATGGAGCCGGTGATGTCCTCGCCCGCCTGTGTGCTGCACCGCTGGTCGGCGTCGACCGTGATCTGCACAGGGGTGTCCGGGGAGTCCGCGACCGTGTACGGCGCGGGGCCCCGTACGACGGCGACGTCGCCCGGGCCGACCAGGACGGGCGCGCCTTCGTCGGGCAGCAGCCACGCGGAGCCGCGCACCATCGTCACCAGCGACAGCGGGGCCCGGTCCTCGACCCGCAGGGACCAGGGCGGGTTGAAGACGGACTTGAGCAGGAAGGCGCCCCGGGCCTGGGGGCCTTCGAGGAGGCCGGTCAGCGTGTCCATGCGTACATCCTCCCCGTCCTCCCCCGAGGCAGTCAGACGTTCCAGACGCCGGTCGCCGCCGCTTCGCGGGCGAAGTCGGCGAAGTCCCGCGGCGCGCGGCCCAGGACCTCCTCGACCCCGTGGGCCAGGTGGGCGTTGCGTCCGTCGAGGATCAGGGTGAACAGGTCGGCGAAGTCCTCCGGCAGGCCGTGTTCACGCAGCACCGCGCGGTAGGTCTCGCCCGAGACGGGGGCGTACGTGATCTCGCGCCCGGTGGCCTTCGACAGCTCGGCGGCGACGTCGTGGAAGCTGAGGAGGCGGGGGCCGGTCAGCTCGTAGGTCCGGCCGATGTGCCGGTCGTCGGTGAGCGCCGCCACCACCACGTCGGCGATGTCCCCGGCGTCGACGAAGGGCTCCACGGCGTCGGCGGTCGGCAGGGCGAACTCGCCGGCCAGGACCGGATCCAGGAAGAAGCTCTCGTCGAAGTTCTGGTTGAACCAGGCGGCGCGGACGACGGTCCAGTCGGCGCCTGAGGCCTTCAGCTTCTCCTCGGCGCGCTGCGCCGCCTCCTCGCCGCGGCCGGAGAGCAGGACCAGGCGGCGCGCTCCGGCGGCCACGGCCGCCTCGGAGAACGCGCCGACCTGCTCCGCGGCTCCGGGGAAGGCGAGGTCGGGGTAGTAGGTGACGTAGACCCGGTCGATGCCCTCCAGGGCCGGTCCCCAGGTGTCGGGCCGGTTCCAGTCGAAGGGCGGTTCGCCGGAGCGGGATCCGACCCTGACCGGGAGGCCCCGGGCGGCGAGCGTCTCGGCGACGCGGCGGCCGGTCTTGCCGTTGCCGCCGATGACGAGGGTGGTGGCGGAGGCCGTCGGGTCCGTCGAGTCCGTGGTCTGCGCGCTGTGGGTGGGCTGCGTGTGCTGCGTCTTCTGTGTCATGGGTTCAGTGAAATCCACTGCCGCGAGACGGGCCATAGCCGCAAAGCTCAGTCGCATACGCGTGCGTCTCAGGGACAGCCGTTCACTTCCCGCTGTCCTCGGCGAGGGTGTGGGCGACGAGGGCGTTGGCATGGCCGTGGCCCAGTGCGTGCTCCGTCTTGAGCCAGGAGACGAGGTCCATGTGCCGGGTCAGGGGCGAGGAGCGGATGAGGTCCTTCCAGTGCGCCACCGGGAGGCCGTACTTCTTCTCGATCGAGGGGAAGTAGGAGGCCGGGCCCTTCGGGGTTTCGGTCATGTGGGGGTTCCCGTCTGTGGGTGGGGGTGTGGTTGGGTGCCGGGGTTGGTCATCGGCCTGCGGTCGGGCGGTAGGTGCAGACGTGCACGCCCGTCTTGCTGGTGACCGTGGAGACCAGCTCGAGCGTGCGCAGGGTGCCGCCGTCGGGGAAGATCGTCTTACCGCCGCCGAGGAGCACCGGCATGATCATGAGCCGGAGCTCGTCGACCAGGCCCTCTTGCAGGAGGGTGCGGACGAGGGTGGGGCTGCCCATGACCGACAGGTCGCCGCCGTCGCTCTCGCGCAGTTCCCGGATGAGGTCGACGGCCTTGTCGCCGGGGATGAGCGTGCTGTTGTTCCAGGTCAGGTCGGCGTCGCCGAGCGTCCGGGACACGACGTACTTGGGGAGGGCGTTCATCTGGTCGGCGAACGGGTCGCCGGCCCGCTCGGGCCACGCCGCGGCCATGGTCTGCCAGGTGCGGCGGCCGAACAGCAGCGCCCCGGTGCTGCTCATCGCTTCGGTGAAGGCGGCGCCCATCGTCTCCGGGTCGAAGAACGGGTGGCTCCATCCGCCGTGCGCGAAGCCGCCGTCGGTGTCCTCGCCGGGACCGCCCGGGGCCTGTACGACGCCGTCCAGGCTGATGAACTCACTGATGACGATCCGCATGGGAACGGCTCCTCTTCCTCGCTCTGTATCCGCTGTCAGGAGTAGAGACCGCCGCACTGCAGGGAACTCATCGGTCGCGCCGGAAAAAACTTGGACGGTCTTCGGGCAGGCGATCTCCACCCCTCAACCGAGGCCGAGGTCAAGCAATGTGATCACATGTCGGTATGACGAGGACGCTCTACCTGTTCTGCTCCGCCGCCCCGCCCGTGTTCGACGTGGCCCACGTGATCGAGGACGCCCGGGCCCGGGGCTGGGACGTATGCCTGGGTCTGACGCCGACGGCGGCCCACTGGCTGGCCGGGAGCCTCGACGGGCTGGCGGTGCTGACCGGCCACGCGGTGCGGTGGCAGTACAAACTGCCCGGGGAGCCCGACATATGGCCGGCGGCCGATGCGCTGCTGTTCGCTCCGGCCACCTTCAACTCCATCAACTCCTGGGCGCTCGGGCTCACCGACCGGTTCGCGGTCGGGGTCGCCGCCGAGGCGCTCGGCAAGGGCACCCCGGTGGTGGCCGTGCCCTGCCTGAACTCGGCGCTCGCCGCGCACCCGCAGTTCGACCAGTCGCTGGCCGTCCTGCGGGGGGCCGGGGTGAGGGTGCTGCACGGTGAGGGCGGCTTCATTCCGGGGCCGGCGGGTCCCGACTCGCCTGACTACTTCCCGTGGCAGGCGGCGCTGGATGCGGTGGACCGGGGGCGGACGGTTCTTGCGTAGGGCCCGTCGGGCGGTCGGCTGGAGGAGCGGGGGAACGTTAACGCCGTTAACGGTCTCCACCGTTAACGGCGTTAACGGTCGGGGGCGTCGGCGGGCGAGCGTTAACGGCGTCAACGGTCAGGGCCGCTTCCTCCGGGCACCGTTAACGGCGTTAACGCCGTTAACGCCCCCCAGTGGGAAAGAGGCTCCCGCAGACGGTCACACTTCCGGTCGCCCATCCGTCAGTGCGGTGTAACCACCTAACCGAGGAGCTCACCGTGACCGCACGTATGGGAAACCCCGCCGTCGTCGTCCCCGGCGCGATGGACGCGCTGCAGGCGGCCCACAAGGCCGTCTCCGGTACCGGCATCAGCGAGCGCACCCTGGAGCTCGTGTCGATCCGGGCCAGCCAGATCAACGGGTGCGGTGTCTGCCTGGACATGCACCACAAGATCGCGAAGAAGCACGGCGAGACCGACGACCGCATCCACGTCCTCGCCGGCTGGCGCGACACCAGCTACTTCTCGGACGCCGAGCGCGCCGCACTCGCGATCGCCGAGTCCGTGACCCGTCTCGCGGACCGCACCGACGCCGTCCCGGACGCGGTCTACGACGAGGCGGCCAAGCACTACGACGAGGCGCAGCTCGGGGCGCTCATCCTCCACGTCGGCCTGATCAACGTCTGGAACCGCATCAACATCGCCACGCACCAGCTGGCTGGCGGCGCCTGGGCCTGACCCGGCCGGACTCCGGACGCGGACCCGGACCGGGTCCGCGCCGGCCCACCCACCCGTTAACGGCGTTAACGCCGTTAACGGCGTAACGCCGACACACCCTTCGTACCGCCCCGCTCTGCCCCCGTCCCGGACCGCGTCCTCCCCCGTCCTGGAGGGGCCCGTCGTCATGTCCGGCGCCGTTGACGCCGTTAACGGCGTTAACGGCGTTAACGCCGCGGACCGTTAACGGCGTTAACGCCCTCGCGCCGTGGTCTGCCGTAAAGCGACAGCACAAAACGTCACAAGACCCCGCGAATGCCCGTTGCTTCCGCTGAAAAAGTACTTGCCGACTGGTTTTCTTTGCCGCCGTCCCACTAGATTGCTCTTCGAGCGAGCCTCCAGCAGACACCGTCGCGTCCTGCTCGCCGAGCACAGGAGACAGGTACGTGGCGAGGGCCAGGCAGGAACGGGCCGAGATCACCCGGCAGGCGATCCTCGACGGCGCGGCCGTCGCCTTCGACGCCTGCGGCTTCGAAGGCACCAGCCTGAGCGACGTGGTCAAGCACGCCGGAGTCACCAAGGGCGCCCTGTACTTCCACTTCCAGTCGAAGGAAGCCCTCGCCCGCACCCTGATGGACGAGCAGTTCCAGGTCGCCGAGGGCGTGCCCGCCATCGCGGACCCGGGCCTCCAGACCGTCATCGACCTCACCCATCAGATGGCGTACGGGCTGCGCACCAACGTCCGCATCCGCGCCGGGATACGGCTGGTCATCGAGTTCGGCTCCTTCACCCACCCGGACCCGGCCCCGTACAACACCTGGATCGACACCTGCATCGGCTGTCTGGTCCCGGCCCAGGAGCGCGGCGACGTACGGTCCTCGCTCGACGTGCACGACCTCGCGACGCTGCTCGTGGGCTCGTTCACCGGGATCCAGGTCGCCTCGCACGTGCGTACCGGCCGCGAGGACCTGCACAGCCGGGTCATCGACCTGTGGAGCTTCCTCCTCCCGGGGATCGTGCCCGCCGACCGCATCCCGCACTTCGACCTGGCCGGCTCGCCCGCCTGCCGGGCCGGGTTCGCTCTGCCGGCCCCGGACTCCCCCGGAGTCACGGCCGGCTGACACCGCTTCCAGGGCGGCCTCGCACACGCCGTGGTGAACCACGGGGGTGCTCGCTACGGCGTGTGCGAGGCCGCCCTGTTGCGTACCCGGGACCCTGTGGCCGTCTCGGCTTCCGCCTGGATCCGCCTCGGCTTCCGGCCTCGGATCCGTGCCGCGCCACATTTCGTTAGCAAAACTCAAGCGTGGCGGTCACCTGAGGCCTGGAACGTTAGTAAAGTCCCTCTCATGACTTCGCCCTCGTCCCAGAGCGACCGAGAGAAGGTCGTCTCCAAGCTCCCCCCGTGGCTGCGCCAGGAGTTGAAGATCCGCACCGCTCAACTGCGGGTGGACATCCAGGACGCCGTCCACCAGGGCATCGCCCACTGGAGCGCGCTCGCCTCCGCCCCCTCCCCCGTCGACACCTCGGGAGCCGAGTCCTTCTCCACCTGGCTGCCCGCCGGCCAGTGGGACTCCTTCCGCGCCGGGTCCAAGGACCGCGGGGTCTCCCTGATCCAGGGACTGGCCCAAGCGGTGCGGCTCTGGCTGGAGATGAACCCGGCCCCCACCGTCCGGCGGCCCGCCGTCGTACGCCGCATCGTCGTGTGCAACCAGAAGGGCGGGGTCGGCAAGACCGCGATCACCGCGGGGACCGGAGAGGCGCTGGCCGAGGACCCGTCGAGCCTGCACCCGGTGCGCGTCGCCCGGCAGCTCGCCCGCCTCACGGGCACCGAGGACGAGGGCCGGCAGCCGGACCCGGCGGCCGCCTCCCTCGACCTGGAGGACCTGCCCGGTCTCGGCATGCGGGTCCTGCTCGTCGACTTCGACCCGCAGGGCCATCTGACCAAGCAGCTGGGCCAGCAGCCGCTGCCCATCGGCGGCGACAGCCTCACCTGCCACATGGCGGGCGAGGCCAAGGGCCCCCTCGCCGACCTGATCGTCCCCGTCCCGGACGAGCGGTTCGGCGACCGGCTGCACCTGCTGCCCGCCTGCACGGACGCCTTCCTCCTCGACGTCCGCCTCTCCACCGTCCGGGCCCGCGAGGCCGCCCTCGAACGGGCCCTCTCCCCCGTCGAGTCCGACTACGACGTCATCCTCGTCGACTGCCCCCCGAGCCTCGGCCTCAGCATGGACGCGGCCATCTACTACGGACGCCGCCGCGACGCCGAACAGCCCGGCGCTTCCGGCGCGCTGATCGTCGTACAGGCGGAGGACTCGTCGGCCGACGCGTACGACCTGCTCACCTCCCAGATCAACGACCTGCGCGACGACCTCAGCCTGGACATCGACTACCTCGGGCTGGTCGTCAACCTCTACGACGGCCGGCGCGGCTACATCGCGACCTCCTCCCTCCAGGCCTGGATGGACATAAAGGATCCGCGGGTGGTGGCCGTCGTACCCGACCTCAAGGAACAGCGCGAAGCGGTGCGGGTGAAGCAGCCGCTGTTCGTCTACGCGCCCAAGGGCGACCAGGCGGTCGCGCTGCGCGCCCTCGCAAGGGAGATCTCATGAGCAAGGCCGACAAACTCGGGGTCTCGGCGTCGTTCGCCCGGGCCCAGCCGGCCGGTGTCAGCTCCCGCCGCGCGGCGATCGCCGAGGCGACCGGCGCTCCCACGTCCGGGGTCGTCCCGCCGTCGGAGGTGCCGATCGAGGCGCTGGCGCACAACCCGTTCAACCTCCGCGAGGAGCTCACGGAGCTGGAGGAGATGGCGCAGTCCCTCACGATCCGGGGCCAGCTCCAACCGCTCGCGGTCGCCACCCGGATGGCCTTCATGGAGGCGCACCCGGGGCAGACCGACGGGCTGGGCCGGGCGCCGTACGTGGTCATCGACGGCAACCGGCGCCTGGCGGCGGCCCAGCTGGCGGGCCTGAAGTCGATGCACATCCACGTGAACGACTCCCTGGCCACGTCGGCGGCCGACATCCTGGAGTCGGCGCTGATCGCGAACGTCCACCGGGTCGACGTGGCGCCCATGGACCAGGCGCGTGCCCTCCAGGAGCTCGTGGAGGTGCACGGTTCCCAGGCCCAGGTGGCCAAGCGGCTCGGCAAGACGGCGGCCTGGGTCTCGCAGCGGCTGACCCTGCTTCAGCTCACCCCGGAACTCCAGGACAAGGTGGAGACGGGGGAGCTGAAGGTGGAACCGGCGCGGCGCATCGGGCGGCTGCCGCAGGAGGAGCAAGGGGCTGCGGCGGAGGCGACCGTTAACGCCGTTAATCCCCCGCGGCAGCGCAGCCGGGCGGGCGCGGGCGGCGGGGGGCCGACCGTTAACGGCGTTAACGGCGTTAACGCGGCGGGGGCGGCGGGGGCGGCGGGCGTTAACGGCGTTAACGGTGCCGGGGGAGCGACCGCTGACGGCGTTAACGCCGTTAACGCCGTTAACGCCTCCGGGGTCGGGGAGGCGCGGCGGATCACGATCGCGGGCGACTCACCGCAGGACATCGCGGACGCCCTGGCCGCCCAGCTGTCCCCGGACGATCTCAAGGCCGTCACCGAGCTGCTGCTGGGCCGGATCTGAGGACGGAACTCACGACGGGGGGCGTTAACGGCGTTAACGGCGTTAACGGCGTTAACGCCGACCGACGCGTCCCCACGTGCGTTTCGTGTGCGTTCAAGCGTGCGCTTCACATAGGCTGCACTCGGAGGTACCCCATATGCACGAGGAACAAGACGGCCTCTTCGCCGCGGTCGACGCCCTGCTCGAAGAGGCGGCCGCGCAGGACGCGCTGCCGCACCCCGACGAGCGCAAGCGGCTGCGCGAGGCCGCCGGGCTCAGCCAGGACCAGATCGCCAAGGCCCTGTCCGTCCGCCGGGAGACCGTCACCTCCTGGGAGACCGGCCGCACGGCTCCGCGCCCGCCGAAGCGCGCGGCCTACATCCGTCTCCTGGACGGGCTCGCCGCGCTCCACCCCGTCGGGGGCGTGGGCGGCACCGGCGGCGTCAACGGCGTTAACGGCGTTAACGCCCCCGGCGGTCCGGCCGTCGAGCCGGAGCCGGAGGCGTCTGCGGGCTCCGCGATCATTAACGGCGTTAACGGCGTTAACGCCCCCGGCGGTCCGGCCGTCGAGCCGGAGCCGGAGGCGTCTGCGGGCTCCGCGATCATTAACGGCGTTAACGGCGTTAACGCCCCCGGCGGTCCGGCCGTCGAATCGGAGCCGGAGGCGTCTGCGGGCTCCGCGATCATTAACGGCGTTAACGCCGTTAACGCCGTTAACGCCGCCCCGGCCCGGCGGCCCGCCGCGTGGAGCCGTCCCGCCGCCCTGGAAGGGAACGGCCCCCTCGCCGTCCTCGACGGCGAAGGCCGCGCCCACGCCGCCGGCGGGCTGGTCCTCGACCACCCCACCAGCGGCCTGCCCGCGCTCATCGACTGGGCGCTCGGCCCCGATGCCGACCTCCGCTCCCCGCGCCTGCACCGCAACGGCAAGGACGGCGACCCGCTCCTCGTCCTCACCCCCGAGGCCACGCATGCCCTCGGCCTGCCCCTGGTCCTCGAGGACCGCCGGGGTCTGCGCCTCCCCGACGACCACCCGGTCCTGCGCCAGCTCGCCAAGGCCAAGTGGCAGCTCACCCGGCGCGGCTTCGGCCCGTGGCCCCGTATCTACCGGCCGGCCACCCAGGGCGGCGGCCGCCAGTGCGTCCAGCTCGCGATCCTTCCCTGGGGCGCCCTCGACGCCCGCGCCTGGGGCGAGGAGACCGCCGCGCTGCCCGCACCGGAACTCGCCGAGCTGCTCACCTGCTACGCCGCCCGGGTCCTCACCCCCCGCGGCTCCACCGCCGTCTCCGGCCTGGAGCTCATGACGGCCCTGCGCCCGCCGACCCGCGCCGCCCGCAACCCCGGCACCGGTGTCTGGGAGTCCGCGCCCGTCGCCGGTTCCCTCACCCGCCCCGTCGACCCGGCGCCCCCGGAAGCCCCCGACGAGCACCCGGTGGTCGCGGCCCTGTACCCGCGCGCCCACCAGCGGACGCCGGACCAGGTCCTCGACGAGGAGGCGTACGACTGGATCCGCGACCCGGAGCTCCTCACCGACGCCGAGTGCGCCCGTACGCACGCCGTCGGCATCGACGTGAACATGGCCTTCGCCGCGGCCGCGAACCGCCTCACCGTCGGCCTCGGCCCCGCGGTCCACACCACGGCGCCCCGCTTCGACCCCAAGACCCCCGGCTGCTGGCTCGCCGACCTCTCCGGGCTGAGCCTGGACCCGCGCCTGCCCAGCCCGTTCACCCCGCACGGCAAGGCCCCCGCCGGTCCCGCCTGGTACGCGACCCCGACCCTCGCCTACGCGCAGGAGCTCGGCCACGAGGTCCGCCCGGCCGAGGCCTGGCTGCGCCCGGACAACGGCCCGTACCTCGACGCCTGGTACACCCGGCTGCGCGACGCGTACCTGGCCACGATGGCCGACCTGGGCGTGCATCCCGGGCTCGACGACGCCGAGTTCCTCGCCGCGATGCAGACCCACAAGCGGGACGACCCCGCGCGCACGGCGGTCCTGTCCGCGATCAAGTCCACCGTCAAGGGCGGCATCGGCAAGCTCCGCGAACGCCCGCAGGGCGCCGGCTACCGTCCCGGCGAGCCCTGGCCCGCCCTCGAACGCCCCACCTGGCGCCCCGACATCAGGGCCGCCGTGATCTCCACGGCCCGGGTCAACATGCACCGCAAGATGCGCAAGCTCGCCGCCGCGGGGGAGTACCCCATCGCCGTCCTCTCCGACTGCGCGGTGTACCTCTCCGACGGCCCCGGCCCGCTCGACTTCCTGCCCCGCACCCCCGAGGGCAAGCCGGTGCCGGGAGGCTTCCGCCTCGGGGTCAGCCCCGGCATGGTGAAGCACGAGGGCACCCAGCCCCTGCTGTGGGCGGTCCGGATGCTCGACGAACGCCACAATCCCGCCCGCCACATCAAGGGCCACGACGCCGCGGCCGACGGAGAGTAGCTTCCACCCATGTCCGAGATCAGCGACAGCCTCACCCGGGCCGACGAAATGAACTTCACCCGCCCCGTCCCCAAGTCGGCGGGCGCGCAGATGCGGTTCCTGGTGAAGCAGCTCAAGTCCACGAAGGCCGTCGCCGGCCTGCTGGGCATCTCCCAGCGCACGGTCGAGCGGTACGTGAAGGACCAGATCAAACAGCCCAAGCCGGCCCTCGCGGCCCGTCTGGAGGGCGAGGTCCGCCGCCGCTGGCAGCCCCTGGTGCGCAAGCGGGCCCGCGACCGGGCGGCCAGGACCACCGGCCTGGTGATCGAGACCCGCGCACGCTTCGGCTTCACGGCGGCCCCCGGCACCAGCGACGACGGCCGCATGCGCCGCATCACCCAGCACCTGCCGCCCGAGTACGCGGGGCGCCTGCTCGCCGCGCAGGACGCCGGTGCCACCGAGATCCAGCTTCAGCGGATCGCGGCTGAAGGCCTGCAAGAGGTCTACTTCAAGGACGGTGGAGCCCGCGCCCAGGGTCTGCGCGTGGAGTTCACCGACATCGACTACGTCGACTTCGCCTTCTGAGCAGCGCCCCAGGCCAGACGGGTCGCGGCGGGCGCGGGTGCCCGCACCCGCCCGCGTACGGCGGCCCGCGGCGCGGCGGCAACCCGTTCAACTGCGCGAGGCGGGCCGCAGTCGGACGGGCACCGGTCTCGGTTAGATCGGGGATGCGCAGACATCCAAGCTGAAAGAGGACTCGATGACGTACGTCGTTCACCCCGGGGACCGGCCGGAGGGTCGCCGCGGGTTCGAGATCGTGCTGTCGAACAAGATGACCGACGGCGCGGCATCGCTGGTGGAGACGCGCCAGGGTCCTGCCTGGTCGGGTCCGCCGCTGCACACGCACGCGGAGTCCACCGAGACCTACTTCGTCGTCTCCGGCAAGCTCATCGTGCAGGTGGACGACGAGGTCGTGGAGCTCGGCCCGAGCAGCATGGCGTACATCACCAGCGGCACCCGGCACACCTGGGCGACCCCGCCCGGGGAGGGCGCGCACTTCCTCACGCTGCACATGCCGGGCGGCTACGAGAACTACCACCCCACCGCGCTGCAGGCCGAGAAGGACAACGGCGGCCCGCTGACGCAGGAGGACCTGTTCAAGATCGCGGCCAAGTTCGACTGGCGGCCGTGCGGCGAGACGCCGCAGCGGCTGACGCCGGACGGCCGGCTGGTCCCCGCCTCGCAGGCCGACGACGAGGCGGCGCGGCTGCGCGCCGAGTGGCTTGAGGCCAACGGCCAGGAGGTCCGCGTGGAGGCGATCCACGAGGACGGCTTCTACGAGAAGGCCGGCCAGGGGGCCTGACCCTCCCGAGCCCGACCGCGCGTTGCGGGTGTCCTACGCGTCCGTGTGCCCAGACCCGAATTGGGGGTCTGGGCACACGCGTATGTCGGGGCGTGGCGTTAACGCCGTTAACGCCGTTAACGCCGCGGCGGTTAGGCGTGCCCCCTGCGCAGCAGCCGGCGGTACGGCCCCGCGTGCGGACAGCACACTGCCGGGACCCCCGGACGAGGCCCCGGCAGCAGAGGTGCGGTGCTCTAGGCGACGCGCTCGGCGAGGAACTCCTCCCAGGTGCGCTTGCCGACGAGGGTGCCGGTGAGGGCGAGGTTGTCGCCGGCGCGGTAGGCCTTGCCGGCCTTTCCGGGCATGCGGATGGGGAG
>NZ_JBEZMA010000092.1:0-20531 GCF_040652415.1 Streptomyces sp. NPDC048255 | reverse complement strand
GCCGATGCTCCGCATCGACTCCCTCCTCCGCCTTGCGATCGCACGCACCAGACCCCACCAGCACCGCCCTCCGGGCGGCCGACGCCACTTTGACGACACTCCCTAGGGGCGGAGGACAGCTTCTGCGCGGCAGCCCGCCCCGGCGGTGCCCGGTCCGCGCGCCCCGCAGGGGCGGGCCTCTTCCCGCTGCTGGAGCCGGTCGCGCAGGACGGTGAGTCGGGGGGGCGGGACCTGGCACATGCTCACCGACAACGTGCCTACCAGGAACTCGCCGGCGCCGACTTCACCCAACCCGATCCCGAACGCGCCACCCGCCGGGCCGTAACCCAGCTCGGCTGCACTGTCACCCTCAACCTGAGGGAGTTGGCACCCCGGCCTACGAACCGTCAGGCCGATGATCCACTGTCGATGACCAGGTCGGTGCCGACGACCGAGCCGGCCGCGGGCGAGGCGAGGTAGAGCACCGCGGCCGCCACTTCTTCGGCCTCCGCGACCCGGCCGAGCGGGTTTTCTGTCTTCACCCGCTCGGCACGGTCGGCCTCGGTCTCGCCAGGCCGCAGCGACATGGGAGCGGCGGAGGCGCCGGGGCTGACCGCGTTGATGCGGATGCCCTGGTGGATGTGGTCGAGAGCGGCGGCGCGGGTCAGCGCGGAGACCGCCGCCTTGGAGGTGATGTACGCGGCGGCGTTCGGGATCCGCATATGTGCACCCAGGTTGGAGGAGACATTGACGATGGTGCCGCCGCCGTTTCCCTTCATGTGGGCGATCTCGTGCTTCATGGCCAGCCAGACGCCGGTGACATTGGTCCGCAGCACCGTGTCCCAGTCCTCCTCGCTCACCTCGCCGACGGGTACGGTGGCGCGGAGTATCCCGGCGTTGTTGACCGCGATGTCCAGTCCGCCGAAGCGGGTGACGCTCTCGCGTACGAGGTTCTGGAACTGGCCGGAGTCGGTGACATCGGCAGTGACGGCGGCGGACGTGCCGCCGGTGGCCTCGATGAGACCGACCGTCTCGTCCAGGGAGGCCGCGGTGCGTCCCGCGGCGACCACGGATGCGCCCTCGGCGGCGAAGGCCAGCGCGATCGCGCGGCCGAGGCCGGAGCCTGCGCCGGTGACGAGGACCGTCTTGCCCGTGAAGCGGTTCATGTTGGTGACTCCCTTGAGTGATGGACTACTTGGTGCGGTGGTTCAGGAGGGCCACGACGGCGAGGGCGGCCCCCGTCGCGGCCAGGGACGAAGCGTCGCTGCCGAGCGTGAGCAGGCCGGCGAAGAGGACGGTCGGGCCGCATTCCATCGCAGTGTTCAGCACGCCACCCGCGAGCCCGGTCTGCTGCTGCGGTACACCTTCGGTGGCGAGCACGGCGGCTCCCGCGAAAGAGGCCGCGGTACCGGCCGGCAGCAGCACAAGGCCCGGCAGCAGGCCGTACGCGTACCAGGTGTGCGCATCGAGCCCGGTGAACGCGAGGAGGGCGAGGCCGGCCGCGCCGGTGCCCAGCCCGGCGGCCGTGACGGCTCCGGCCCCGTACCGGCCGATGAGCGGTCCTGCCGCCCGGCCCGAGGCGATCAGTGCGACGGCGAACGGTACGAAGGCGGCCGAGGTCTGCAACTGTGACCAGTCGCGCGCCTGCTGGAGGTGGAGTGAGAGAACCACGAAGGTCATCGCGGTCCCGCAGGCACTCAGTGCGATGGCCGTGAGGGCCAGGGCCCGCCGCCGGTCAAGCAGGAATCGGGGTGGCAGCAGGGGGTCGCGGGCCCGGCGCTCGGCGTACCAGAACGCGGCCAGCAGCACGGTCCCGCCAAGCAGCGGCACGAGCACGCCGGCCGACGACCAGGGTTGGGCGTCGGTGACGACGAGCCCGTAGCTGGCGAGAGTGATCCCGGCGGTGGCGAGCAGAGCACCCGGCAGGTCGAGCGTCCTGCCCCGGTTTGGTGCGGTGTCCGGCAGCAGCCGGGGCGTGAGGGCGAGGGCTGTGACCGCCACCACGAGTGGTACGGCGAAGGTCCAACGCCAGGAAAGCAGCGCCGAGATGACGCCGGAGAGCAGATTGCCCGCAGTCGCGCCGAGCACCGAGAGCCCGCCCCAGGTGGCCATCGCCCTGCCATACGCGGCCGGGGAGGGGAAGACGGCGCGCAGCACGGCCATGGCAGCTGGCGCGACGAGGGCCGCGCCCGCGCCCTGTGCGAAGCGCGCCGCGAGCAGTGTCCCGATACTGGGGGCGAGCGGGGCGGCGGCCGAGGCGGCGGCGAAGAGGACAAGGCCTGCGGTGAGGGCGCGCCGCCCGCCGTAGCGGTCGGCGAGGCGTCCGCCGAAGAGCAGCAGCCCGGCGAAGGTCAGTCCGTAGGCGGCGCTGAGCAGGATCAAGTCGGCTCGCTCGAGGTCGAATTCGTGAGCGAGACGGGGCAGCGGTATGGCGATCGCGGCGAGCGTGAAGATCAGCGTGGTCTGGACGCTGCCGAGGAGGACGAACGCGCATCGGTGCTGCATGGTGGTGACGCGGGCGGTGCCCGTGGCGGTCATACTTCCCCCCTGATATTTGACCGATCGGTTCATTATTTGGACGCGCAAAAGGGGCCCCGTGGGTCCGGTGGGTCCGGTGGGTCCGGTGGGTGTGATTCAGTCCAGCAGGGCCAGCGCCTGTTCGGCCGCGTCCCGCACCCGGGCGGGATCGCTCGACGCCTTGCCGACGATTCGTACGCCCTGCAGCAGGACGAGCAGCATGCGGGCCAGCGCGCGCGGATCACGGTCCTCGGGAAGCTCGCCCTGGGCCTGGGCCCGCACGAGCGCGGAGTGCAGTGGGGTCTCGACGTGCTCCCAGCTGATCTCGACCCGGCGGGCCGCTGCAGGGTCGTGCGGGGCCAGCTCAGCCGCGGTATTGGTGACGAAGCAGCCGTTCAGCCGCCCTTCCGGGGAGGCGGCTTCCGCGGCGAAGCGGCGCACCACCGCCCGCACCGCAGGCAGTGCGGGGCCCGGCTGGGACAGCTCGGCCAGGAGGAACGGGTCGCGCATCTCGGCGTACCGGTCCATGGCCTTCAGATACAGCTCATGCTTGCTACCGAAGGTCGCGTAGATGCTGGCGCGGCCGATGCCGAGGTGCTCGACGAGATCCGCCACTGACGTCGCTTCGTAGCCGCGCCGCCAGAACAGCTCAAGGGCCGACTGCAGCGCGGCGTCCGGATCGAATTCCTTGGTCCTGGCCACGTCGAAGACCATAGCCCTATCTGGACCGGTCGGTCAATAATTGTGGGCCGGGCCCGGCCTGCGCTGCGTGAGCAAACACCGGACGCTGCGACATCCCGCCGCCCGCGTCATCGACAAGCGTCGCCCTACCCCGAGGAGTGAGACGGCTCCGATAACGCAGACCCTCCACGTCGACGACGCCTCAGTCACCCGCACCGGCGTCCAGTGCCGCATCCGGCGCCGTACCCACCGTCCACCCGGCCTTGGCGGCGAGATGCATCCACACTTCGAGAGCGCGCCGCCGATCTGCGGCTGCGCCGTGTGGGTGCGAGTGACCGGAGGCGTTGCCGGAGGCAGGCAGTGGCGGGGCCCCGAGGGCCCCGACTGCATGCCCGCCGGGACGGCGTGTCAGAGCATGGCGAGCCGGTCCACCAACAGCTCCACCCTAGGCTCAGCGTCCTCGGGCAGCAGGCGGCCCGCTCGGGTCAGGGTCGCCAGGCCGTGCAGAGCCGCCCAGAACACCTCGGTGAACAGCCCCGGATGGACGCCGTCGCCGGCGACCTCGGCGAGGCACTCGAGCAGGGCGGCGAAGGCGTCCTTCAGCGGCTCGGGGGTGTCCTCCTGCGCGTACGCCAGGCCGCCGTCGAGCTGGAACAAGGCGTCGTAGACCGCCGGGTTGCGCTCGGCGAAGTCGAGATAGGCGCGGGCGAGGGCGGCGACCCGCTCGCGCGGGCTGTTCGCTCTGGAGGCCGCGGCACGCACCGTCGCGGCGAGCTCGACGGCGCCTTCCAGGGCGACGGCGCCGATGATCGCGCGCTTGCCGCGGAAGTGGCTGTACAGGACGGGCTGGCTGTATTCGATGCGCTCGGCGAGCCGGCGGGTGGTGACTGCGTCCCAGCCCTGCTGCTCGGCGAGTTCACGGGCTGTCGCCACGATGAGGCGCTCGCGCTCCGCCCGTTCGCGCTCCTTGCGTTCCTTTACCGACATGACTCGATCCTAGCACCGCTAGACAATCGAGCGTTAGCAGTACTAGCGTTGCCTCATCATCTAGCAACGCTAGTTCACGGAGGGATCGTCATGCTCGACGCACTCGAGGTCGTCACCACCGTCGTCGTCGGCCTGATGGTGGGGGTGGAGTTCTCCGTCCTCTTCATCATGAACCGGATCCTGGACGCGCTTCCGGAGGACAGCGGCCAGCTCGGCCACGCCCACGGCGGCCGGATGCTCGGCGCCCTGATGCCGTTCTGGTACACGGGCTCGCTCGTCCTCAGCGCGATCTGGGCCGTCGCCGGCCGGCACCACCACGGCGCCGGACTCGTCGTCATCGCCGCCGGACTGCTGATCCTCAGCGTGGTCATGTCGATCCTGCTGCTCGTCCCGATCAACAACCGAAACAAGACCTGGACCCCCGAGAACCGGCCCGCCGACTGGAAGGAGCAGTTGCACCGCTGGAACCGCTACCACTACGTCCGCGTCGCCGTCATCGTCACCGCGTTCACCCTGCTGGTCGCCGCCCTCGCCTGATACCACCACCGCCCCGACATGTCCTGGTTCGCGCTGTATGTCGACCGCTTTTGCCCCGTCGGGGTGAGTCTGTGAGGGCATCGGACTTCTGACCCCGCGGGCCGAGGCCGCGCCGGTGGCCGATCCCCACTCCTCGGGGGCGGCTGACCACCGAAATCCCCGACATCCGGGAATGCAGCTGCCGCTCAGATCCCACAACTGCGATCCCGGCAGCTGCGCCCCTCGATCGGCCGCGTCCACGCGGCCTGATCAGGCCTCACACGACTCGGCAAGCTCCACGAAGCTCACCAAGCTGACGAAGACTCGCATGGAGAAGAATGGAAGCACTCGCCGCGTACGGCGACATGACCAACCTGCTGGCCCACCACGGCTCCGTGGCCACCGCGCTCGGCGTCCACGGCCTGACCGCGACACTGATGGTGGTCAACGGCCTGCTGATCATGCACGAGACCCGCAACGTCGCGGCCGCTCCGCCTGTGGTTGGCCGCCCAGCGCCCCTTCCTGGCTGAGTCGGCAGTGCTGCGGGAGGCGCTCGGGCCCGAGCTGTACGAGGCCGTACTGGCCGTCCGCCGCGCGGACGAGGAGCTGTTCGCGATGTTCACCGAGGCGGACGTCATCAAGGCCGTCCGCCGGCGGTATGGACTGGCTACTCCTCGGGCTCCCAGGCGATCAGCTGCTCGAACACCTGCTGGTCGCCCTCGATCTTCAGGTCGCTCAGCGTGAGGCGGCCCCAGACGAAGAGGAGCAGCTGCTCGGCCGTGCCCGTGGCCGAAGCGGAGGCGGGCGCGGCGTCGTCCGTGAGGGGTGCGGGCCAGGCGCCGGTGCCGTCCAACGCGAGGAGCCAGGAGCGGCCCTCGGTGGCGTGGTAGTGGATGGTGGCGGCCTCGTGCGGCCAGGCCGCCGGGGTCGAGTTGCAGGTGTCGAGAAACTCGGCCACGCCGTCGATCGCGACGTCCGCCGGCATCGGCTGCACGGCGCCTGCGGCGAGCTGGGCGTCGTAGGTGTGCACCAGCACCTCGTGCACCCGGCGCCGGGCAACGCCCCAGGCATTCGTCGGCGATACGCCGGCGCCCCACCACACCCAGCACTCGCGCTCCGGGCCAGCCTCGCGCAGCGCACTCAGCAGCAGCTCGTTCGACTCGGCGTACCAGGCCAGCAGCGCCTCGAGCTCGCGCGGCACCTCCGCAGCATCCTTGGCCGGCGGAGCCTCGGCCGGGCCCGCGGCGACGATCGCGGCCCACCAGCGCTGGCCCGTACCCAGGTGCTGCACCAGATCGAACAACGTCCACTCGGGGCAGGACGGCACCGGCGCCTCAAGGCTGGGCCCGGCGGCAACCGCACTCCGGAACGCGGCCGACCGCTCGTCGATCAGTTGCAGCAGGGCGGAAAACTCAAGACTCTCTGTCACATCGCTTACCTATCACCCCGGCTCAGCCGACCGCACCCTATTTTCCAGGCCTGCAGGGCATCCTGTTCGTGCTGCACACCGGGATCCAGTGGGAGTGGCTGCCGCCCCAGCTGCTGCCCCTGCTCGACGCGATCCCGCGGATCCGCGGAGTGACCGGTCGCCCCCGTCACCGGCCGCGGCAGTTGTTCGCCCACCGGGGCTACGACTTCGACAAGTACCGTCGGCTCCTGTGGAAGCGCGGCATCAAGCCGGTCATCGCCCGACGCGGAGTTCCGTACGGCTCCGGCCTGGGCTCGGTCCGCTGGGTAGTCGAGCGGACGAACGCGCTCCGCACGCCCCTGCCTCCTTTGGCCTACTGTGTTTGCGGCCCTGTGGAGGACGATCTTGCGGCACCGCCGCGAGAGGGTTGATCCGTGCGAACAACCATCGGATACACCGTCGAAAGCATCGGCTACGTCGTAGGAGTCTCGGCGGGCGGTCCGTGGCGAGTGGGCGTACGGCATCCCGAGAAGGCCGACCGGTTGCGCACGGTGCTGGAGATCACCGACGGCGCGGTGGCGACCTCCGCGCGATACGAACGCGGTGACCACATCCCCGACGGCCACGCCGGCTGCCCGGCGAGCGGACTGCTGAGCATGACCGTGCTGGCCCCGACGCTGACCGAGGCAGGCGCAACGGCGACGGCGGCGTTCGCGATGGGCGTCGAGGGCATCGAGCGGGCTGGCGCGCGGGAGGGCTGCGAGGTGTTCGCGGTCGACGCCGAGCACCACGTCTTCCGAAGTCCGGGACTGCCCGTCGCAGCCGGGGCGCGCCCTGTGGTCAGGCCCGGTGCCTGACCGCGAGTAGGGCGTCCTTGACCTCCTGCGCCACGCGGGCCGCGTCCTCAGGGTTGTTCACCACATCGGTGTGGTTCATGTCGACTACGAGGACCTCACTGGCCGAGTAGTGCTGGTGCACCCAGTTGTCATAGCCGGACCACAGCGTCCGGTAGTACTCGACGAGGCTCTCGTCCTGCTCGAAATCCCGGCCCCTCAGGCCGATGCGGTGCAGCACCGTCTCGAAGTCCGCCCTGAGGTAGACCATGAGATCGGGTGCCTTGCGGTACGGCAGGCCGTCGATCTCGCGCATCATCTCGTGGAGCAGCCCCTCGTACACCCGCATCTCGAGGGAGCTGATCCGGCCCAGGTCGTGATTGACCTTGGCGAAGTACCAGTCCTCGTAGATGGACCGGTCGAGGACGTTGTCGCCCTGCTTGTACGCCTCCTTGATCGAGGCGAACCGCGTCTGCAGGAAGTAGAGCTGGAGCAGGAAGGGGTAGCGCCTCGCCTGGATCTCCTCGGGGCTCGCAGTGTAGAAGAGCGGAAGGATCGGATTGTCGTCCACGCTCTCGTAGAAGACCTCGCTGCCCAACTCCTTGGCGAGCAGTTCGGCCACACTCGTCTTGCCGATTCCGATCATGCCTCCGACGCAGATCACTGGCATCCCTCACTTCTCCCTGGGGTCTTCTGTTCGTGGGCGGGTCAGCTGGGCACCTCACACCACCGAGACGCACGACGACGGGCACGCGATTCCCTGGGAGCTTCATGATCAGCGTCATATGGTCCCCGTCCGGACCAGAATCTGACACAAGCAGCTCTCATCGACCGGCCGGCCTGCCCTTTCCGCAGTCGCCGCGCACAGCGACGAGCCGCAGACCCGCGGCCAGCCTGAATCTTAAATGACGGTTCGCCCCGCGTCGGCCAGAGCGTCGGCACCCGACTCACCCTGCTCGTTTCCGTGAATGGCCGAAGTCCCGCCTGGACCGGCTCGGGAACAAAGCCGTCCGCGTCCACGCGGGCCGAAGAGCCGTCGGCCACGCCGTCCGTGTCCGCTCTGCCCGAGAAGCCGTCGGCCGGGCCAACCGGCGACCTGCCCGCGCCCAGGACGGCGGAGGGCGCGATCCAGCGGTACGAGCAATACCTCCATGCCCTGGGCCGTGAGGACATCGACAAGGTCTGCAAAGTGGCCGGGCCCGCCGCGCAGAAGCCACAGGACCAGGGGCTCGGCCCGTGCACGTCGACGTACGCCATCGTGTTCCAGATGATCTCGCCCGCGCAGAAGAAGGCCCTGCAAACCGCGACGGTCGACCCGCAGCGCATCGCCGTGCGTACCCCCGGCAAGATCGAGATGCCGGTCGAAGCGGTCAGGGCTTCGGCAGCCTTCTCCGAGAGCGACCTCGGCAGCTACACCCTGGAGTACCTCAAGAACGATTGGTACATCACCGACTGAACCCGACGCGCCGTACGTGGAGCCACCCGGTGGACGGCTCCGCGCGCACGCCACCCGGTGGCCGGCCGACCGGCGGCCGTGCATCCCCGGGTTGACATTCGCGGGGCACGGAACTGGGGGTCCGCACCTTCATGTCCGGCGGAACGCTCCGTCGTCAGCGAGCGCGTCTTCGTCCACGGCGGTGCCCGCCCGCTGTCGATCGGGGGGCCACTACCTCGCTGGGGACGTGTCGTTGTCCTGGTGCGGGGCGCGGCGCGGCCTGCGGACCGGGGTACAGCGAGTCGTGCAGGGAAGGGCGTTGGGGTGTCGGTGGCGGGGTCGGGCGGGCGGAGTGTGCTGGTGACAGGGGCGACGGGAGGTTTCGGCCGGGTGATCGTGTTCCGGCTGGCGGGCGCGGGCTGGGACGTGATCGCCGGTGCACGCGATCCGGACAAGGCCCAGGGCCTCGTGGCAGATGCCGCCGGGCGAGGCCTGGCCCTGCGCACCGTACAGCTGGACGTCGCGTGCGAGACATCCTGCCGCCAGGCGCTGCGCGAGTGCGCCGAGATGACCGGTGGCGGTCCGTGGGCGCTGGTCAACAACGCCGGCATCCCGCAGGCAGGCGCGGTCGCCGACGTGGACGACGAACAGGCCCGTCGCCTGCTGGAGGTGAATCTGCTGGGTCCGGCTCGGCTGTGTCGGCTCGTCCTGCCGGCCATGGCCGCCCGTGGCGGCGGCCGGATCGTCAACATCTCCTCGGGCCTGGGCCGGGTCCCCTGGCCGATGGGCGCCTGGTACAGCGCCGGCAAACACGCCCTCTCGGCCCTCACCCACTGCCTGCGCGTAGAGGCCGCTCACCTCGGCGTCCGCGTCAGCCTGGTGGAACCCGGCGCGTTCGCCACTCCCATGCTCAGCCGCGCCCTGACCGACCTCGACACCCTCCGAGATCCGGCGAACCCCGGATACGAGGGCACCACACGCCTGTTCACCGCCGTGGACCGCCGAGTGCCCGGACCGGAACCGGTGGCACGCACCGTCGAAGCGTGTCTGACGGCCCGCCGGCCGCGTCCCCGCTACGTCGTCGGCCGAGACGCCCGCCTCCTGATTCCCCTCCACACCCTCCTGCCACTGGCCTTCACCGACCACCTCAAGCACACGATCACCGGGCTTCCCCGCACCTCCGCACCCGCCGCACCACCACAACCTGAACCCGGAGAAAGGCCCGGACGCGTGAAGGAGACGGCGTGAACCCCTACAGCCGCATCACCCACGCCGCAGTTCACCTGCCCGACCGACGCCAGCACGTCACCGAGATCGAACAACTCCTCGACCGCTACAGCCCCACCCTCAAACTCCCCACCGGACTCTTACAGCGCGCCTTCGGCCTGCACGAACGCGCCGTCGCCGACCCCGGCGATCTGCCCTCCGACCTCGCCGCCCGTGCCGCTGCCCGCCTCTTGCACACCGCCCGCCTGGTGCCGGCCGACATCGACCTGCTGCTGTTCGCCGCCGTCAGTGCGGACGTCCGCGAACCGGCCAACGCCCATATCGTCGCGGCGAAGACGGGCATGACCTGCCCGGCCTTCGACATCGGCAACGCCTGCAACGGTGTCGTCAACGCTCTCCAGGTCGCCGACGCTCTCATCCGCACCGGCCAGCACCGCCGCGTCCTGATCACCTGCGGGGAAACCCTCACCCGCCTCTCCCGATGGAACCTCACCCGCGATCAGCTGCGCACCGGACTGACCTCCCTGACCGGTGCCGACCTGGGTGCCGCCCTTCTGGTGGAGTCCTCACCCGTGCCGGGAATCACCGGCTCGGTGTTCCTCGCCAACTCCGGGGGATGGCCCGCCGCGACCCTCTACGACCCCCACCACGCCCCCGACCACCCTCAGGGTCTTCACGTCGACTCCGACGCCCTGCTGGGCTCCTTCGTCGACCTCGACGCCCAGGGGGCCCAGTGGCTCAAGGACCAGCACGTCGACGTGCGCGACCTCGATCTCGTCTGCGTCCACCAGCCGTCCGTGCCCTTCGTAGACGCCTTCCGCGCCCGCATGGGCATCGACACCGCGCAGATCATCCCCACTTTCCCGCACACCGGGAACACCGCCGCCGCGACCCTGCCCCTCCAACTCGCCCACGCCGTCGGCCATCGCCGACTAACCCCGGGCGACACGGTCGCGCTCTTCGGACTCGCCAGCGGCGCCAGCGGCGCGGTGATGCTGCTGCGCTGGTGACCGACCCCGGCAGCGGTCCCTGACGCAGCCCCCGAGGCGACTGCCCCACCTGGCCCCGGGCGCGCGATCGGGTCGTGTCGCCATCCGGCCGCATCTGATGCCGCTCTGGGCGGCCGCCGGACGGTCATTGCACTGAAGGCACGCACTCGGAGCGAGTAGGGAAGGGTGCCACGTTGCTGCGGTACCCGGCGCCCCGCTGCTGAATCCGATCCAGGCCGGCACGACGCACTGCGCGCCCGGAAGGCACCGGTAAGCGCACCGACCGCACGGTCGGTGCGCATCCGCGGGGCCCGTCGGTGCATCTGGTGTGCATCGACCGCGGGCAGGGGTGACCGGTGCTGCCAAGGCCGCCGCGTTGTTCAGGGCACGAGTTCAGGAGCCGATGAAGCGGGTGGCGCCCACAAACGGGCGGTTCGCCAGGGGCTCCTCCCTTACCCTCTCCCCGGTCCTGGGCGAGTTGATCATCATCGGTACGCCCTTGTCGTTCCTGCCGACGTAGATGCCCACGTGTGTGACGTTCGAGGTGCTGCTGCCGAAGCCCAGGACGTCGCCGGGCCGGAGGTCGGTCAGCGACGTGATCCGCTCGCCCTCGGCCGAGCCCGCGGGCGCCCCGCCGTCGCCCGCATCGAACTGCGGCTGGCTGTCACGCGGGATCGTCATGCCCAGAGCGGAGTACACCTGGCTCGTCAGGCCGGAGCAGTCGTACCCGAACCCGGCCGTACCGGACCACAGATACTCCAGACCCAGGAACTTGCGCGCTTCGGCGACCACGTCGTCGCCGCTCACCCCGGACGTCGGGACCTTCGCGAGGTCGCCGCGCTCGAAGTAGATCGGAGTGCCGTCGTTGGCCCGGGCCTCCACGACGGATGGGGCGCCCGCGACGGGCTTGACGGCGAACTCCGTGTTGAACGAGTACTCGGTGCCTGCCTTGGACGGCGCCCCCGCCGCCAGTGCCTGACGAGAGCCGTAGCCCCAGGCCGTCGGGCTCGTGACGCGCTCCACGGTCGTGCCGGACGGGGCCTTCTTCCGGAGCTTCGTCAGCTGCCGGTCGGGCACCCATCCGGGGTAGCCGGCCGCATCCCTGGGCGTGGGCTGACCGTGGACCACCACCTTGTCCCAGAGCACGCCGTCCTTGGTCATCGTGTCCACCACGGTGACCCGGCCCCCGTACAGAGCCTGTGTCTCACCCGGAACGTCTCGGCGCAGGTTGATGTCGTGGGCCATCGCGGCGAACCAGCCCCGGATGTCAACCGGGTTGGTGAGCGCCTTCGCGTCCACCGTCCGTACTCTGTCGGGGCTCACCCAGATCTGGGCGACGGACACGTCCACGTAGCAGGTCCTGGCACCCTTGCAGGCGGCCGAGGCCGCCGAAGGGGAGGGGTCTGCGGCGGAGACGTCATGCGCCAGGGGAACCAAGGCCATGAGTGCGCCGACGGCAACGGAAAGCGCGGTATTCGAGAGGGGCATACGACGATTGTCCCGCGTCGGCCGCAGCGGACCAGGGACCGATCGGCCGAGCATGCGGCTGATATCGGACCGGTCGGTCACCCGCCGGATCCTCGACGGATCGAGCGGCGTCCTCTGCACGAACGTCGGGCAGAGCAGCCCCGCGGTCCTCGCGCGCATCGAGCGGCAGTACGCCAAGTCCACGTTCGGTGGGGCTGCCGTCGTCCAGCCCCACGTCCAGGTGGAGCTGATGGACCGTCTGTGCCGCGCCGTGGGCCGTCCGGAGCACTCCGTCGCGCTGACCACGTGCGGGACGCTCGGAGTGGAGGTCGCGGTGGGGCCTGGCGAGGAACATCGTGCGGGTCGGCGACGGGAAGCGGCGCGGGGACATCCTGACGTCCAGCCTGTCGTACCGCGGCAACAACATGTTCACCCTCGGCGTCGCGGGCAACCAGATCCGCAACCCCCGCCCGGAAGACCGCTACGGTCCCTCGGACTCGCCTTCCCGGCGCCCTACCCGCCGACGCACGGTCACGCGAATGAAGGGCTCGGGTGCGATGCCTCGTGTGCCGACGAGGTGGCGCAAACGATCGACAGCCGGGGCACGGAGAACGTCGCCGCGGTCCTGACCGAGACGCCTCTGGCGAGTCATCACTGGGACGGGTGCGAGCCCGCCCTGGTCATCCTGTCCCAGGGCCTGGGTGCCGGCTACGTTCCTCTCCGTGCCTTCCCGCCGCCGCCTGTGCCAGGGCGGCGGGAAGCCGGGCCTCTACTCTGTCAGGACTGCTTCAGTCGGCCGCAGGTGTCCGCCTTGCCTACGAGGCAGACGTAGAGCTCGACATCCTTCAGGTTCTTGCCGCTGCCCGAGGTGGCTATCTTCCTCAAGGGCTTCGGTACCCAGGTACCGCCCTCCCACGACTTGAACTTCGTGTACAGGCCGACCTGATCGTTGGGGCACTGATCCTTCAGGGTGATGGACCACTCCGTACGGTAGATCTTGCCGGAGGCAGGACCGTCGGCCGTCTCGAACCACTGGTAGTTGCCCTTGGCGGAACCGCAGCTGTTCTTCACCGTGGTACCGGTGTGGGTGCCGCCGGCAGCTTCGGCCGAACCGCCCAGAGCGAGGACCAGGCCTACGGCGGCGGCCGCGGCCGCTAAGCCACGGCCCGCGGACTTCAAACCCTGCTGTGCCATGGGAACTCCTTCATGAAGTGCACTGACGTGCGCTGATGGGTTCTGACGGCCTGAAAGTTATCCCGTACGCTCCTCTGAGCACGGCCCACCAGGGGTTGATCACCGGCTACGCCCCGAGTGGTACGCGCTCTACCCCTAGGGGTGTATCAGGGAGGGCGTCGACACCCCCGGCCAGCGCGGTTGGAGGCGATCTGCTTCGCCGAGATCCGCGGCTCCCAGGGTGGAACGTGGATTCCGCTGCACCATCCCGGACAAGGTCGACCAGCTCGCGGACCGCCGGAAGCTCGGCGCTCCCGGTGGCCGCCCGCCGACGTTCGGCACGACCGACTACCGAGCGCCACGCAGTCGACGGCGGCACCAATCGCCTCAAGAGGCACCCGGCGGTGGCCACCGGTACGACAAGCTCGCCGTCCGCTACTCAGCGACCGTTCCCATCGTGGGCATCAACGAGTGGCTGTGCCCGGCTGTCGTACGAACCGGCCAGGACGGCGCGTCAACGTCAGGAATTCATCGCGGCTCGGTCGGACTCACTGCGCAGAACGCAGAATTCGTTGCCTTCGGGATCAGCAAGGATGGCCCAGCCTGAACCATCAGAATTCCGGTGATCAGCGACAAAGGTGGCACCGAGGCCCAGCAGCCGGTCCACCTCCTGATCACGCGAGGTCTCAGGGCGCAAACACAGATGGATCCGGTTCTTGATCGTCTTAGCCTCGGGCACCTGGTTGAAGTACAGCACTGGGCCCTCCGCCAGCAGCACCTGAGTCTCCCGGTCACCCGGTGTGACATCCGGATGCATCGGACTGCCCGTCACACTGCTCCAGAACCGGGCCTGCTCGTAGGCATCCGCACAGTCAATCGCCACGTTCTGCAATATCGAAACCATGTGCCCCAGCCTTCCTGACTTCCCCTCCAGACGCCACCGAGCTGCGCTCATCGTTCGGGCACGCAGCTCAGGCCCCTGGCAGCACTTCCGATACACGCCGTTGGTCGAGAGCGTGCAGGACAACGGCCGGGAGCTGCGCCTCAACCGTGACGGCAGCACGAAGGTCGAGCGGATCACTGGAACTGCCCATGACCCATGACCGCTGGACCGGCAGCGCCACCACGGCGTCCTCGCCGACCTCACCGACACCGAGGCCGGCGCGGTCCTGCTCGGGAGCGACGCCCTGGGCAGGTGGTTGGAACGGCAGAAGCATCCCGCCCGTAACCCACACGGCGTAGCGCTCGGCTGGTTTGAGGCCTGCGCCTTGACCTGGATCTCCAGCACCGTACCGCTGCGCGTCCGGGGGTGCCCGGCATGCGGTCCTGTCTCCTTCCGGATCAGGTTGGTGATGTGAACAGCAAACCTCGGATAGTGGTGGAGCCGCCGGACAGTCGTGGTTTGCGGGATGTCCGCTTGCGGGGTGAAGTCATGGGACGGGCCTGGTCTCTGGGAGACCTGCGCAACCTGTTGCGTCGTGCCGGCTTCCCGAAGGGCTTGGACCTGGATGCCGGTGAGCTTGTGCATTGGCGGGGTGGCGGATCCGAGGTCTGGCCGGACCGGCCCTGGAGACGGCGGGCAACTTCTGTCCTGATGGCTGCGGGTCTTCTCATCACCGCAGGCGTGCTCGGCAAGATCGGGAAAACGGACGTCTCGGATGCCCTGACGTTCGGGGGACGCGCAGCAGGCGCCACGTTTCTCTTTGCGGGCGCCGTGGAGATGATCGCGGCAATTTCCGCCTTCGATTATTTGGGTAAACGGCGCTGGGTCTACTCCGGAGCAGCGGCTCTCATAGGCATCGTGATCGCACTGGCCTTGAATGCCCTACTGCTCGTCATGCAGATCGATGCCGGAGAATACACTCATTACGCCTGGATTTGGCCCACCGTCCTGGTCTGGTCTTTCTGGGCACTGTGGAAGATCAACCCTCAGCAGGTATGGAGAACGTCACCCCACCCTAAAAAAGTCGCGACCGGCGCCGCAGTAGCTGGGCTACTATCCCTCGGAAACTTGCTCTACTCACGGGTGTACGTACCGTACTCCAGCCCCCTCACCCTGGACATGGTAGTCAAGTTCGAGGAACCAAAGCTGAACGCCAAGCGCACCGTCTTGTACGTTCCGATGACCGTGACGGTCAAGAACAACGGAAAGGTTCCGCTTTACATCCTGGGCACTCTCTACAACGTCTACGGACGTTCGGCAGCCTTCACCGCAAAGGCCAAGGGCATTGCGGACTGGAAAGCCGACATCCAGGACAGCGAGAGTGTGGAGCGGAACACCAGGGTCATGGGGTACGACCTGATCAGCTCCGGGGAGGTCATGGAAGACTCTGGCGGCTCTTCCTTGGAACCAGGTGACTCCGTGATCGAGGAAAAGGTCCTGACCATCCCTGCAGACTCGGAATTTGATTCGATCGAAGGCGTCGCTGAGGCCGTGGCCATGAGGATGGACCGGGCAACACTCAGCCCCGACTTCCTGTCGTCGCTCGCTACGTCATGGGATCGTGAAAGCCTTTCCCATACGGAAGATGCCCCCAAGTGGGTGGCCAATCCAGGAGACGAGTACCTCAAATACCAGGCTCGACTCTATTACAGCAACGAGATTCTCAATGCAACCCGCCGCCCTCGCTACGCCACTATTTGGTGGGTCACCCACACATCGGAATTCGAACAAAAGAGCTACCTGGCGGCGACGATCTCACTGAAAAATGAAGAGAGGCGTGAGCCCAGCGCACTTGATTGGCAGGAAACGTCCACTAGTTACGGCCTATATTTCTTTAGCAGTGGCACGGCACGGGAGCCCTTCGCGGCACTCGTAAAGCCCCCCACGGAACCGCAGTGACAGAAGACGACCGGCCACGCCAGCATCACGCGCAGGCTGCCGGGATCACACCGGAGGCCGATTCCTCTCAGGGGCCGGCGTGGCGTCCGTGGTCGTGCGCGAAGGCGTCGAACACCTGCCCGGGGAGTCCCTCGGTGTGCAGGAAACGCTGGTCGAGGATGATGGCAAGGTCTTCCAGGGCGGCGCGCAGTACAGCGGCCGCGAGGCGGACGTCGGGGTGGCGGGCTCCTGCCGCCTGGTCGGCCAGGTTGTCGGCATACGGAAGGTGGCGGGCCAGAGAGGTGCGGTCGTCTCCGTCGTAGAAGTAGTACGACTCGGCGTACTGCATGAAGTCGACGGAGATCACCGAGATGCCGGCGGCGAGGCTGTCGAGGACCGCCACTCCCGCGTCCGTGTCGATCTGCTCTGTCGTGGGGTGGGTGCGCGACAAGTGCGAGAGGCGCAGCGCCAGTGAGCGCCTCCGGGCCAGTGCCGGATAGATGCCGAGGGTCCACGACACCGTCGCGCTCAGGAGGACGAAGCCGACGAGAGCCTCCATCGGGGCGAGGACGCGCAGCCAGCCGTCGGCGGGTGCGATGTCGCCCAGGCCGAGCGTGGAGACCTGGACCAGGGAGATGTACAGCGCGTCCAGGAACCCGGCGTGGTCGGCGGGCCGCAGTCCGGCGGAGTAGGTGAAGGCGTCGGGCATGTGCGGCCAGTAGATCAGGGCCCAGCCCACCACTACGGTCAGCGTCCAGACGGCGACCACGGCCACCATCGCGAGGGGTCCCGCCAGCCCGGAAGCCCGGCGCCGAGTCGTGAGGGTCCCTGACAGACCCCACAGGAATGACATGATCAGCCGGCTCAGACCTCCGTGTCGTGTGGGGTGCCACAGCGTATGGAAGACGTCCCTGAGAACGTAGAGCACCAGGACGCAGCCCACCGCATTGATGAACCAGCTCACTCGGTCCTTCCCTTCCCCGGCCGGACCGGATACTCCCTGCGCATTGTCCTCGCCTCGATTGCCCGGTAGAGGCCGCGACGCCGTCGCCTACGAGGTCAGCTGCCCGGGCGTGCGGTTAAGAACAGCTGGTCGAGGCCGATGAGTTCCAGCAGGTGGGTGACCTGTGTGGACGAGGCGTGCAGGCGGATCTGTCGGCCGTGTTCCTGGGCGGTGAGGCGGGCCCTGCAGCAGGTGTTGAGGCCGGAGGAGTCGTAGAGGGTGAGATCGGGCAGGTCGACGACGATCTCGTTCGGGCAGTCGGGCCGGGTCATCACCGCGTGCAGGGCGTTGCGCAGCAGGGGCGCCCGGTCGAGGTCGGTCTCACCGCCGACTCGTACGACGACGCTCTCTTCTCCGCTTTCCGCCCGCACGAGCGGGAGTCGGGTCTTCTTCCGGATGGTCTGCCATGCCGCTCAGGCTAAGGGGCCAGAGGGAGCGGTGCACAACACCTCGAGGCCGGAACGATCGTCTGCACCGTCTTTCGGTCAGCGGCCCCGCCGTAGGCCACGGCGGCGGCATCTCGCGGCCACCCGGGTGACCTCCGCCTGGCCCACGGCGCTGTACCGCGGCACTGTACCCACGGCAGCGCGAGGATGCACGGGCCGGTTCCCCGTTTCCGTGACTGGAGACTTCCAGTGCTCGAACGCAAACAGCTCAAGGGCCGTACCCGGGTCACTTTCATCCTGCCCGAGGACACTCCGGACGGTCCCGTCAGCGTCGTCGGAGACTTCAACCACTGGAACCCCGCCGCCCACCCCCTGGAGCCCCGTGGCGACGGCACCCGCGCGGCAACGGTCGTCCTTCCCGCCCACAGCGCACACTCCTTCCGCTACCTCGCGGCCGGCGACTACTGGTTCGACGACGAGCAAGCCGACAGCCACCACGGCACCAACAGCCGCGTCCACACCTGACTACCTACCTGGCCTGCAGGCATCCGCCCGACCCGCCCCCGGGCCGGCCCGGCGCGGCGGCCTTCCTCACGCATGCCCTGACGGGCTGGCCGACGACCTCGCCCCTCGCCTGCCGGTCACGGCCGAACACCGGTTCCCCGACTCCGAACCGGCCGCCCATGCATTTGCGGCGCCCGGCCCCGGGGCGAAGCAGCCCGCCGGGCAGGCGGGGCTGGGGCCCGCGGCGGTCACGGACGCGTCGCGGTCACTCCCGTCTCCCGCCTCTGGGCAGTGGCCGTGGCAGGCGACCGGGTTCCTCCTGTACGAGCACGCGAACGGCGGCACTTACAGGTGCACGGCCGCCGTCATCGTCCACAACAACAAGTCGACGCTCTGGACAGCGGCGCACTGCGTGCACACGGGCAAGACCGGCAACGGCTACCACAAGCAGATGGCGTTCGTACCCGGCTACGACGGCGAGAGCGCCCCCTACGGCGTATGGGAGAAGGCCACCTCCTACGTCCCCACGTCGTGGATCACGGACACGGACTACCGCTACTCCGAAATGGCGGCCATCACCCTCAAGCCGGCCACGAACGGCGCGAAGATCCAGAACGTCGTGGGCGCTTACGGCTACGAGTTCCGCAGCAACTCGCCCGAGAACTCGTTCGTGTTCTCCCTGGGCTACCCCGCCAACGGCTACAACCGGCCCGATTCGGACTTCGCCGACGACAAGATGCGGTACTGCACCGGCCCCACGGTCGACGCGTCCGATTTCAACCCGCTCGACCAGCGCCTCCAGATGAACTGCGACATGGGCGGAGGAGCCTCTGGCGGCCCGATCGTGAAAAACTTCACCACCAGCGCCCAGATCGTCGGGGTGAACAGCCACCGCTACACCAACAGCAGCGGGGGATGGCTCGACAACCGCCTGTTCTCCTCCGAGCACGGATCTCAGGCCGTGGCCGTCTACAACGCCGTACGGTTGAAAGGCCGCCGTCCGGGGCCCTCACGCCGCCCCGGCTGGACCCACCCGAACTCGGAGACACTCATGGCCTTAAGGGCACGCACACGCGCGATGGCGACCGCCGTCGCCCTGGCGGCGGTCGGACTCGTCACGGCAACCGCCATGGCCGAGCCGTCGCCTCCCACCGCCGATCACCAGGACGCCCCGCCTGTTGCACCCGGCGAGATGACGTTCCAAGACCTGAAGAATGCTCTCCGCAACGGTGACCACGGCAAGCCCGGCGGCCCGCTGCGTATCGCCCCCGACGGAAGCGTCCTGCCTGACCATTGAAGCTCTCCCGGGAAGAACCGTGAAGCCGGCCACCGCACACAGCGGTGGCCGGCTTCATTTTCGTGTCAGCCGCTTCGGGATCCGAGAGGGTTCTTGCGCCGCTCTCTCGGCAGGCAGCCTGCGGGCCAGCGCCTTGACCTCGGCGGGCTGCAGCGATGTGAACTAGGCGGGACAGGCCACTTGGACAGGGAAAACGCAACTTCGACAGGGCCCGCAGAGGCAGCTACCTTCACCTGGTCTTCGGCAATCGCCCACGGTCGCACAGGAGTTCCTTCAGGGCTGAGCCACCCTCGACGGATGAGCTGGTCACGCCCCACGAATCCTCGCCCCCATGCGTAAGCCACCGAACAGGGTCCACACCAGGCACCCCCAACCAGGGAGAGACACATGCCCCGTCTTGCGCTGTACACATTCGGCGTCCTGAAGTCACCTCTCGCCGATCCCGCACCTCTCACGCGCGAACTCCACGACAGCGGCGAGCCCATCTACCGGAAGATCAGCCAGCACCCCGGGTACCTCGCTCATGCTGAAGCGGCAGACGGCGACCGGGGCACACACTTCGACTTGGACTGGGGTGCATGGGGAGAGTTCGCCGTACCGACCTGGTACGGCAAGGGCCATACGGTGGAAACCACCGCCCTGGCCACGACCCTCTCACTCTGGACCGACCTGCGCCCCGCCTTCGACGCCATCTACACCGGTCTGCACCGAGAGGCGCTGAACAGGCGTTACGACTGGTTCGAGAGGACAGGACACCCGAGTTACGCGTTCTGGTGGGTCTCCGACGGCGTGATACCCACCTGGCAGGACGGGGTTTCCAGGCTGGAACACCTCCACGACCACGGCTCCACGCCGCAGGCCTTCACCTTCCACCACTCGTTCGCCCCGGAGGGAACTCCGACCAGGATCACAGGCATCGGGCCGAAGAGCGACCAAGTTCGCTGACTAGGACCTGACACGCAGCCCGCTCGCGGCACGTACCGCCGTCGTCAACGGACCTCGCCCCGGCTCCCCCGGCTCCCCCGGCTCCCCCGGCAACCGCTGTGTCCATGTTCCCCAAGGCCGGGGGTGAGCCCGTGCCGTGGTGGGCGGTCTGGACGATGCCCAGGCCAAGGGGACATGCCTACGTCACCGGTGTCGGTGATCACATCCCTCCCTGTCCACCCAAATAGGGGAATCATTCCCGTATTTGTGGCTTTCGGATGGCGTTGTTCCTAAGGGCTGTCCCGTAAATGATCTCGAGTCGTCTCAGGCATGGTCGGCTGCGGTGCGGGCCCGCTGGTCTATCCGGCGAGGGCGAGGTTGTGC
>NZ_JBEZMA010000091.1:0-20934 GCF_040652415.1 Streptomyces sp. NPDC048255 | reverse complement strand
GGCCGGCTTTTGCCGCACCGGCCGACGGCAGGGGCAATCCAGCCCCGCCGGCGATTGAGGCGCGGGGTCTGGGGCGGAGCCCCAGGGGCCTGGGCGGAGCCGGGGGCCGGCTGCGTGGAGGGCAGCGCACACGACCCGCAGGACCGGCAGCGCCAGTACGCTTGGTGTCGGAAAACCGCCAGCCTCAGTGGATCGCACCCGGGATCCTGGAGCCATGCACACCGACACCGAGCGCTGCGTCAGAGCCGTGCAGTCGAAGGACGCCCGCTTCGACGGCTGGTTCTTCACCGCTGTCCTGACCACCCGGATCTACTGCCGGCCCAGCTGCCCCGCGGTTCCGCCCAAGGTCGAGAACATGACGTTCCTGCCCAGCGCCGCCGCCTGCCAGCAGGCCGGGTTCCGGGCCTGCAAGCGGTGCCGGCCCGACACCAGCCCCGGCTCCCCCGAGTGGAACGCCCGCGCCGACGCCGTGGCCCGGGCCATGCGGCTCATCCAGGACGGGGTCGTCGACCGCGAGGGCGTTCCCGGACTCGCGACCCGCCTCGGCTACTCGACCCGCCAGGTCGAGCGGCAGCTCAATGCCGAACTCGGCGCCGGGCCGCTGGCCCTCGCCCGGGCCCAGCGCGCCCAGACCGCGCGGCTGCTCATCGAGACCTCCGAGCTGCCGATGGGCGACGTCGCCTTCGCCGCCGGGTTCTCCTCCATCCGCACCTTCAACGACACCGTCCGCGAGGTCTTCGCCCTCTCCCCCAGCGAGCTGCGGGACAAGGCGGCGAAGGCCAGCCGCCGCAAGGAGGCCGAGCCGCGGATCCCGGGGACGATCAGCCTGCGGCTGCCGTTCCGGACCCCGCTGAACCCCGACAACCTCTTCGGCCACCTCGCCGCGACGGCCGTTCCCGGCGTCGAGGAGTGGCGCGACGGCGCCTACCGCCGCACCCTGCGCCTGCCCTACGGCACCGGAGTCGTCGCCCTGACCCCGCAGCCCGACCACATCGGCTGCCGGCTGGCCCTCACCGACCTGCGCGACCTCACCATCGCCATCAGCCGGTGCCGCTGGATGCTCGACCTGGACGCCGATCCCGAGGCGGTCGACGGTCAGCTGCGCTCCGACCCGCTGCTGGCCCCGCTCGTGGACAAGGCCCCCGGGCGCCGGGTCCCCCGTACGGTGGACGCCGCGGAGTTCGCCGTACGGGCGGTGCTGGGCCAGCAGGTGTCCACGGCGGCCGCCCGGACGCACGCCGCCCGGCTGGTCACCGCGTACGGGGAGCGCGTGGAGGACCCGCAGGGCGGGCTGACGCACCTCTTCCCCTCGCCGCACGCGCTGGCCGGGCTGGACCCGGAGGCGCTGGCCCTGCCGCGCAGCCGGCGCACCACGCTCACCACGCTGGTCGCGGCGCTCGCCGACGGTTCGCTTCCGCTCGGCATCGACAGCGACTGGGAGGCCGCGCGGGCGCAGCTCTCGGCGCTGCCCGGCTTCGGCCCGTGGACCACGGAGGTGATCGCGATGCGGGCGCTCGGCGACCCCGACGCCTTCCTGCCGTCCGACCTCGGGGTCCGGCGGGCGGCGCGGGGGCTCGGGCTGCCCGCCACCCCCAGCGCCCTGACCGCCCGGGCGGCCGACTGGCGGCCCTGGCGCGCGTACGCCGTCCAGTACCTGTGGGCCGCCGAGGACCACGCCATCAACCACCTGCCCGTCTGAGGAGCGCATCCATGAGCACCACCAGCAAGCAGTACACCCTCGTCGACAGCCCGCTCGGGCCGCTCACCCTGGTCTCCACCGGCGGGGTCCTCAGCGCCCTGTACATGACCGACCACCGGCACCGGCCCGGTGAGGAGACCTTCGGGGAACGGGTGCCGGCGAGCGCGGCCCCGTTCGCGGAGGTGGTCCGCGAGCTGACGGCGTACTTCGCCGGGGAGCTCACGGAGTTCACCGTCCCGGTGCACCTGGAGGGCACCGAGTTCCAGCGCAGCGTGTGGGACCAGCTGTTGCGGATCCCCTACGGCGAGACCTGGTCGTACGGGCGGCTCGCGACGGAGCTCGGCAAGCCGAACGCCTCGCGGGCGGTGGGCCTGGCCAACGGGAAGAACCCGGTCAGCATCATCGTCCCGTGCCACCGCGTCATCGGCGCCTCGGGCGCGATGACGGGCTACGGCGGCGGGCTGGACCGCAAGGTGCGGCTGCTGGAGCTGGAGAAGAAGTAGCGCCGGGGGCGGCGGTCCGTCAGACGACGGCGAGCGGGACGAGCAGGGCGAAGGCGGCACCGGCCTCCACCGCGTAGCTGTAGAGCGACGGGTGCTGGACGGGGGCGGCGAGCAGGACCACGCTCTGCTGGGCGGCGGCCGCCTCCACCCAGTCGGGGTCCGCGCCGAGGTTGCCCTGGTACCAGCCCTCGCAGGAGCCGGGGCCGGTGACGGCGAGGAGGTCGTCCTCGCGGCGGTAGAAGGCCTGCCAGCCGGTCGCGGGCACGGACCAGCCGTCGAAGTCGGTGAACTGGGCCCAGCCGCCCTCGCGTATCGCGGTGTCGAACAGCCAGACCGGCGTCCCCTCGGCAGTGACCTCACCTCCGGCCTGCTGGTCGGTGGTGAAGTGGACCATGGGGAGGGCTTCGGGTCCGTCGGCGGTGCTGGGCCAGGCGTACATGGTGATCATTTACTGGATTCTGTCCTGCTCGGCGTCGGCACGGTCACGGGGCCCTGAATGTCACGAGGCGGCGGGGCGGCGGCCGTTCTCCAATTCGACCGTCCCCTCGCCCGACTGGAGGACGCGGCAGGCCTCGACGGTGCGCAGGCCGAGCGCTCCGGGCAGGTAGGCGGTGAGTTCGGCGGGCTCCACCAGCCGCCAGGAGATCAGCTCTTCCTCCTGGAGCTTGACGGAGGCGAGCTGTGCCGCGTCCAGCACCCCGCCGTCGTAGAGGTACGCGACGATCGGCGGGCGGGCCGTGCCCAGCACCCAGTCGACGGCGAGCAGCCGGCCGAGCGGTACGTCGATGCCGATCTCCTCGGCGCTCTCGCGGCGGGCGGCGGTGCGCGGCGACTCGCCCTGGTCCGACTCGACGGTGCCGCCCGGCAGGGCCCAGCCCTCGCGGTAGTTGGGCTCGACGAGCAGCACCCGGCCCTCGGCGTCCCGGTAGAGGGCGGCCGCTCCGGCCAGCACCCGGGGCAGGCTCGCGATGTAGGTGGCGTAGTCATCCGTGGTGGTCACGCCGCAACCCTACCCAGCCGTCCCGGGGTCCGCGGATCATGGTGCGGGGATCACGCCCCTGGGGCGCCGGGGCCGCCGTCCTCGCGGCCCTGGGCCTTGGAGTCGGCGACGCGCCGCAGCCGCGGGTGGCGGTCGGCGCCCTGCTCGGTGAGGGCGTCGCCGACCATGGCCCGGACCGCGTCCCGCATGCCGTGCAGGGCGTGGTGGCGGGCGGGTCCGGCCCCGGGGTCCTCGCGGAGTTCCTTCACCAGGGCCCAGCACAGCAGCAGCATGACGATGACGAAGGGCAGCGCGACCAGGATGGTGGCGGTCTGGAGGGACTTCAGGCCGCCCGCGACGAGCAGCACGGCGGCGACGGCGGCCATCAGCACGCCCCAGGTGACGACGAGCCAGGTGGGCGGGTGCAGGGAGCCGCGGCTGGTGAGCGAGCCCATCACCAGCGAGGCCGAGTCGGCGCTGGTGACGAAGTAGGTCATGACCAGGAGCATGGCGACCCACGAGGTGACCGCGGAGAGCGGCAGGGCGTCCAGCATCGCGAAGAGCGAGGCCTCCGTCCCGTCCTTGATCTTGGCGGCGAAGTCCACCGCGCCGGTGGAGTCGAGGCGGATTGCGGTGCCGCCCATCACGCAGAACCAGATCACGGTGGCCCCGCTGGGGACGAGCAGTACGCCGATGAGGAACTCGCGGATGGTGCGGCCGCGCGAGATGCGGGCGATGAAGGTGCCGACGAAGGGCGCCCAGGAGAGCCACCACGCCCAGTAGAAGATCGTCCACGCGCCGAGCCACGCGGAGTCGGTGAAGGCGCCGGTGCGGCTGGCCATGGGGAGCAGCTGGTGCAGGTAACCGCCGACGCTGGAGGGGATCACGTCGAGGACGTAGACGGTCGGGCCGAGGAGGAAGACGAAGAGCATCAGGGTGGCGGCGAGCACGATGTTGATGGTGCTCAGCCATTTGACCCCCTTGTGCAGGCCGGAGAAGGCCGAGAGGACGAAGGCCGCCGAGAGCGAGGCGATGATGACCAGTTCGACGCCGGTGGAGTCCTCGATCCCGGTGGTGAGGCTGAGCCCCTTGGACACCTGGAGCGCCCCGAGCCCGAGGCTGGTGGCGGTGCCGAAGACGGTGGCGAAGACGGCGAGCAGGTCGATGGCCTTGCCGGGCCGTCCGTTCGCCCGCTCCTCGCCCATCAGCGGGACGAAGGCGGAGCTGAGGCGGTTGCCGCGGCCCTTGCGGAAGGTCGCGTAGGCGAGGGCGAGACCGGCGATGCCGTAGATCGCCCACGGGGTCAGCGTCCAGTGGAAGAAGGAGTACTCCATGGCCGCGAGCGCCGAGGCGCCCGTGGCGGGGGCGGCCCCGGAGGCGGGGGGCGGGTTGAGGTAGTGGGTGAGCGGCTCCCCCACCCCGTAGAACATCAGGCCGATGCCCATGCCCGCGCTGAACATCATGGCGATCCACGCGAGGTTGGTGAACTCGGGCTCGGAGTCGTCGGCGCCGAGGCGGATCCGGCCGAAGCGGCTGACCGCGAGCACGACGCACATGACGAGGAAGACATCGGCGGCGATCACGAACAGCCAGGCGAAGTTGTCCAGGACCCAGGCGAGCGCGGTGCTCGACGCGGTGTCGAAGGAGCCCTTGGCGAGCGCCGCCCAGCCGACGACGGCCAGCACGGCGATCACACCCACGGTCACGACGGTGAGGTCGGGCGTGCCCCCGGCCGGTCCGCCGGAGCCGCCGCCCGGGGAGTCCGGACGTGACTGTTCCAGTGAATCCGCGCTCATGCGGCCACACTATGCAGGCGTATATCCCCCTTTAGGGGTATGGCGCGCCGGGTGTGGCCCAGGCCACTCATGGGCATAGGAGGATCCTCCGGATAAGCTCATGGCGGCGCGACTGCACTGTTCGATAGCAAGGGAATAGCAAGGTGACGGACGGAGCAGTAACTGAGACCGCGCGCGTGCTCATCGCCGCGGACAAATTCAAGGGCTCGCTCACGGCCGTTCAGGTCGCGGAGCGGGTGACGGCGGGCCTTCGCAAGGCCGTACCGGACGTGGAGATCGAGACCCTCCCCGTCGCGGACGGCGGCGACGGCACGGTCGCGGCCGCGGTGGCGGCCGGTTTCGAGCGCCGGGAGGTACGGGTCACCGGACCGCTCGGTGACCAGGTCACGGCCGCCTTCGCGCTGCGCGAGGGCACCGCGGTGGTCGAGATGGCGGAGGCCTCCGGGCTGCAGCTGCTCCCGGCGGGCACCTTCGCGCCGCTGACGGCCACCACGTACGGCTCGGGCGAGCTGCTGAAGGCCGCGCTGGACGCGGGCGCGCGCTCGATCGTCTTCGGTGTGGGCGGCAGCGCCACCACCGACGGCGGCGCCGGCATGCTGGCCGCGCTGGGCGCCGTGTTCCTGGATGCGAACGGCGAACCGGTCGGTCCGGGCGGCGGCGCGCTGGCCGGGCTGGCCTCGGCCGACCTGTCCGGCGTCGACCCGCGCTTCGCCGAGGTGGACTTCGTCCTCGCCAGCGACGTGGACAACCCGCTGACCGGCCCGAAGGGCGCGCCCGCGGTCTACGGCCCGCAGAAGGGCGCCTCGCCCGAGGACGTGGCGACGCTCGACGCGGCCCTGGCCCACTTCGCGGTGGTGCTGGAGAAGTCGATCGGCGCGAAGGCCGCCGAATGCGCGGTGCTCCCGGGTGCCGGCGGCGCGGGCGGCATCGGCTACGGGGCCCTGCTGCTCGGCGCCACGTTCCGTCCCGGCATCGAGCTGATGCTGGAGGTGCTGGGCTTCGCCCCGGCCCTGGAGCGGGCCACGCTGGTCATCACCGGTGAGGGCTCGCTGGACGAGCAGACCCTTCACGGCAAGGCCCCGGCGGGCGTGGCGGCAGCCGCGCGCGCGGCGGGCAAGCCGGTGGTGGCCGTCTGCGGCCGCCTGCTGCTGGGCCAGGAGGCCCTGGAGGCGGCCGGCATCCGCCGGGCGTACCCGCTGACGGACCTGGAGCCCGACCCGGCGAAGTCCATCCCGAACGCGGGTCCCCTGCTGGAGCAGGTCGCGGCGAACATCGCCGCCGACGTCCTCTGACCCACCCCGTACGGCGGCGGCCCGGATCCCCACAGGGGGCCGGGCCGCCGCCGCGTGCGGCTCCCCCGGGAGGGCGGCCGCCCGCGGTGAGCCGCCCGCCGGCCCGGTGGACGGCCGAGCCGGGCCGCACCGCCCGGTGACCTCCGTACCGGCAGCCACTCCCAAACTCCCGCGACAGTGTTAGAAATGGCTCATGACCGGACGTTTTGGTCGGCAGCCGACCGGATGGGGCCAGCGCGTCGTCGCGCGCCTGTCCAAGTGGGTCCACAGCGTCGCCGGTCAGGTCTTCGCCCTCCAGGCGGTGATCGTGCTGCTGCTGATCGCCGCCGCCGCGGCCGCCCTCGTGGTCCAGGCCCGCTACGACAGCCGCCGCGACGCCGCCAACCGCTCCCTCGCGGCCGCCGAGTCCTTCGCCCACGCCCCCGGTCTCCCCGAGGCTCTGCTCACCCCGGACCCGACCGCCCGGCTCCAGCCCTTGGCCGAGGCCGCCCGCAAGGCCTCGGGCCTGGACTTCCTCGCCGTGATGAGCACCGACGGGATCCGCTACACCGACTCGCGGCCGGAGCTGATCGGCCAGCGCGCCACCGGCGACCTGGCGCGCGCCGCGGCCGGGCAGTCCTTCACCGAGACCTTCACGGGCGAGCCGAGCGACGCCGTCCGCGCGGTGGTTCCCGTACGCGACTCCCGCGGGACCGTCGTCGGCCTGGTCGGCACCGGCATCGAGGTGGCGAACGTCTCCGACGCGGTCGAGGACCAGCTCCCGCTCCTGCTGGGCGCCGCCGCGGGCGCCCTCCTCCTCGGCACCGGCGGAGCCGCGCTGGTCAGCCGCCGCGTGCGGCGCCAGACCCACGGCCTGGGCGCCGCCGAGATGACCCGGATGAACGAGCACCACGAGGCGGTCCTGCACGCCGTGCGCGAGGGCGTCCTCATCATCGACGCCGACCACCGGCTCGTCCTCGCCAACGACGAGGCCCGCCGGCTCCTCGACCTGCCCCCCGAACCCGAACAGCGGCACGTCGGCGACCTCGGCCTCGACCCGCGCACCGCGCAGCTGCTCACCTCCGGCCGGATCGCGACGGACGAGGTGCACCGGGCGGGCGACCGGCTGCTCGCGGTCAACGTCCGGCCCACCAAGCCGTACGCGGGCCAGCCCTCCGGCACCGTCATGACGCTGCGCGACTCCACCGAGCTCGCCGCGCTCTCCGGCCGGGCCGAGGTGGCCCGCAGCAGGCTCCAACTGCTGTACGACGCGGGGGTGCGGATCGGCACCACCCTGGACGTGGTGCGCACCGCCGAGGAGCTCTCGGAGGTGGCCGTCCCGCGCTTCGCCGACTTCGCCACCGTGGAACTGCTGGACCCGGTGCTGCGCGGGGACGAACCCTCGCTGGTCAGCGGCCATTTCACCGAGATGCGCCGGGCGGCCATGAGCGGTGTCCGCACGGACCAGCCGCTCCAGCCGGTCGGCGACGTCATCCGCTTCGAGGTGCCGACGGCGCCGATGGCCGCGGCCCTGGACGCCGGGCACGGGGTGCTCGCCGCCGATCTGAACGCCGCGATGGGCTGGCGCGCCCAGGACTCCGAGGGGACGCGGCTGGCCCTCGGCTACGGGCTGCACTCGCTGATCTCCGTACCGCTCCAGGCGCGGGGAGTCGTCCTCGGCATGGCCAACTTCTGGCGGGCCGCCGACACCCCGGAGCCCTTCGACGAGGAGGACCTGTCCTTCGCCGAGGAGCTGGCGGCGCGCGCCGCGGTCTCCATCGACAACGCCCGCCGCTTCACCCGCGAGCACGCCATGGCCGTGACGCTCCAGCGCAGCCTGCTGCCCCGGGTGCTGCCCGACCAGAACGCCGTGGACGTCGCCTTCCGCTACCTGCCGGCGAAGGCCGGTGTGGGCGGGGACTGGTTCGACGTGATCCCGCTGCCGGGGGCGCGCGTGGCGCTGGTCGTCGGCGACGTCGTCGGCCACGGGGTGCACGCCGCGGCCACGATGGGGCGGCTGCGGACCGCCGTGCACAACTTCTCGACGCTCGACCTGCCTCCCGACGAACTCCTCGGCCACCTGGACGAGCTGATCAACCGGATCGACCAGAACGAGAGCGGTGGCGGTGGCTCGGGCGAGGGCGAGGACGGCGGGGCCTCGGAGGGTGTGGGCGAGCCCGCCCAGGTCACCGGCGCCACCTGCCTGTACGCCGTCTACGACCCGGTCTCCGGGCGGTGCGTGATGGCCAGCGCCGGGCACCCCGGTCCCGCGCTGGTCAGCCCCGACGGGTGGGTGGAGTTCCCCGAGCTGCCCACCGGGCTGCCGCTGGGCGTGGGCGGCATGCCCTTCGAGGCCGCCGAGTTCCAGCTGCCCGAGGACAGCCGGCTCGCGCTGTTCACCGACGGCCTGGTGGAGGACCGCGACCGCGATTTCGACACCGGGCTGGGGCTGCTGGGCGAGGCCCTGTCGCGGCCCGGCCGCAGCCCCGACCAGGCCTGTGCGGACGTGCTCGCCGCGCTGCTGTTCCCGGTGCCGAGCGACGACATCGCGCTGCTGATCGCCGACACCCGGCGGCTGGAGGCCGACCGGATCGCCGAGTGGGAGGTGCCCGGCGACCCGTCGGCCGTCTCCCGGGTGCGCAACGCGGGCTCGGCGCAGCTCAGCGCGTGGGGCCTGGAGGACATCGCCTTCACCACCGAGCTGATCCTCAGCGAGCTGATCACCAACGCCATCCGGTACGGGAGCGCGCCCGTACGGGTCCGCCTGCTGCGCGACCGGAACCTGATCGTCGAGGTCTCCGACGGCAGCAGCACCTCCCCGCACCTGCGGTACGCGGCCACCACGGACGAGGGCGGGCGGGGGCTGTTCCTCGTCGCGCAGTACGCCGAGCGGTGGGGCACCCGCTACACGAACCGCGGCAAGGTCATCTGGGCCGAGCTGCCGCTGACCGGGGGCGGGGAACTGCCGGGGGTGGCGGAGCTGGACCTCGACGCGCTGGAGGACCTGGCCTGGTGACCGGCGGCCCGGCGCCCGGTCCCGGCCCGCTCCCGGCCCGGCCCGGTCCCGCCCCGCTCCTCGTCCCGCCCCGCTCCCCCCGCCCGGCCCGTCAGGGCTGCCGGGTGCGGGCCAGCAGCACCGCCACGTCGTCCTGCGGGGCGTACGGCAGCAGCCGCTCCAGGATCCCGTCGCACAGCGCGTCCAAGGGCTGCTCCGCCCCGCCGAGCGCCTGCGCCAGCTGGTCCATGCCCTGGTCGAGGTCCCGGTCCCGGGCCTCGATGAGGCCGTCGGTGTAGAGCACGAGCAGGCTCCCCGGGGGCAGCCGGACCTCCTGCGCGGGGAAGTCCCGCCCGCCCGTGCCCAGCGGGGTCCCCGGCGGGCCGCCGAGGAAGGTGATCCGCCCGTCGGGGCCGACCACGGCCGGCGGGGGGTGGCCCGCCCGGGCGATCGCGCAGGTGCCCGTCCCCGGGTCGTGGACGGCGTAGACGCAGGTCGCCATCTCGTCCTCCCCCAGGTCCGCCACGACCGCGTCGAGCGAGCGGAGCAGCTGCGCCGGGGGCACGTCCAGGCGCGCGAGGGTCCGTACGGCCGTGCGCAGCTGGCCCATCACGGCCGCGGCGTGGATCCCGTGGCCCATGACGTCCCCGATGACCAGTCCGGTCCGCCCGCCGGGCAGCCTGATGACGTCGAACCAGTCCCCGCCCACGTCGTGGTCGCTGGCCGGCAGGTATCGCCCGGTCAGTTCCAGGGCCGCGACCTCGGGCAGCGCACTGTTGGTGAGACTGCGCTGGAGGGTCAGGGCGGCCTGCCGCTGACGGGTGTACATCCGGGCGTTGTCGATGTTGAGGGCCGCGCGCGCGACCAGTTCGTCGATCAGTACGCAGTCCTCCTCGTCGAAGGGCTCCCGTTCGCGCGTGCGGGTCACGGCGACCGCCCCGAGCACCGTGCCGCGCGCGACCAGCGGGATCATGCGGGCCGACCCGAGGGTGGCGAGGTAGGCGCGCAGCTGCTCGGCGCGCGGGTCCTTGATCAGCGCCGGGATGTCGGAGGTGTACAGGTTCATGGGCCGGCCCTCGGCGATGACTCCCTCGTAGACCGTGCCGGTGGGGATCCGGAAGGTCTGGCCGGCGGTGAGTTTCGCGGTGGGCGCGGTCGGGTCGGGGAAGGTGGCCGCCAGCCGGCGCAGGACGCCGTGCGTCGACGCCGCGGCCTCGTCGGGTTCGAGCACCGTTTCGAGGAGCTGTACGTCGGCGGAGTCCGCGAGCTGCGGTACGAGGACCTCCACGATCTCCTGGGCGGTCTGCCGCAGGTCCAGGGTGGTGCCGATGCGGGTGCCGGCCTCCGCGAGGAGGGCGAACCGGTGCCGGGCCCGTTCGGCGTCGGCCTGGGCCCGCTCGCTGTCGGTGATGTCGATCAGGGAGGCGATCAGGCCGAGGCGGCGCCCGGAACCGTCGAGCAGGGGCGCGTAGGAGCAGGACCAGGTCCGGTCGTGCTCGGGATCGGCGGGGGTGCGGCCGGTGCGGCGGACGTCGACGACGGCGGTGCCCCCGTCGAGGACCCGCTGCATCATCGCCTCCAGGGCGGTGGCGTTGACCCCGGGCACCACCTCGGTGAGCCGTCTGCCCAGGTGTTCGTCGGCGGAGACCCCGTTCATCCGGGCCAGGGCGTCGTTGACCCGCAGGAAGCGCAGGTCGGGGCCGAGGGTGGCGAGGCCGATGGGCGACTGGGTGAAGAGGCTCTGGAGGGCCGCCAGCGAGTCCCGCATGTGCAGGACCTGGGAGGTCTCCACGGCGATGAGCAGGGCCCCCGTACGCCCCTGGGGGTCGCGGGCGGGCACGATCCACATCTCCATCGGCACCCGGTGCCCGTCGCGGTGGCGCACCGGCAGGGTGCCGACGACCGTCTCGCCGGACTGGACGCGTCGGGTCAGCTCGTCGGCGAGCTCCTGGTTGGCTTCGGGTACCAGCACCGCGGTGCCCGGCCGGCCGATGACGTCCTCGGGGCGGTGGCCCAGGAGGTCCTGCGCGGCCAGTGACCACTCCACGACGCGCCCGTCCGCGTCTTCCCGCCACAGGGCGATCGGCAGCAGCTCGCGGAGCACGCCCGCGTAGCCGACAGCAGCCACCGGCTGCTCCGGCACCTCGCTCGCCGACTGGTAAGTGTCCAACGCACCGACCTCACCCCGGGGGGCCTGATTCCTACCGATTCACCCTATCCGAGGGCTCGGCGCGGGGCGCTGCGTCTGCGGTGAGGACGGCTCGGCGGGCGAACGGGCGGGTCGATTCCTCCCCACCTCTTGACGTGGGGCAAATAGGGAGGAAACTCATCAATACACCGGAACACCAGATAGAGCCGCACCTCCCTCCGGAGACGTCCGGAGGCCCGCGTGACCCTAGTCGAGGCTCTGGCCAGGCCCCCGGCAGCACCCGCGATCCAGGGGAGCCATCGGCGACGGCGGATGGCTCATGGACTCGACGAACTGCCGGGGACTGTCATGTCCGGACCCGTCGGCGGCCGAAGTGCCGCCCGCGGGGGAGGGGCCGGTTCGGACTCACTCGTCCACGACGCCCGCGATGCCCCTGGCCAGGCAGGGGATCCGGTCCGCCGGGATGCCCGCGATGTTGATCCGCCCCGACGTGGTGCCGTAGACGGCGAACTGCCTGCGCAGCCGGAGCATCTGGGGCGAGGTGAGCGGCAGCATCGAGAACATGCCCTTCTGCCGGGCGAGGGACGCGGCGAGGGCTCCGTGGCCCAGCGCGTCCAGGCGCGCGGTCAGCTCCGTACGGTTGGCCGTGATCCGGCCCCGCATGACCTCCAGCTCCGTCCGCCAGGCGGCCCGCAGCCCCTCGTCCTCCAGGATCGTCGTCACGACGGCCGCGCCGTGCTCGGGCGGCATGGAGTACAGCGTCCGGGCGGCGTTCTGCAGGGCCGTCTCGGCGTGCCGAAGGGCCTGCGCCGAGGCGCCGAGGACGATGGCGCAGCCGGTGCGGTCGCTGTAGAGGCCGAAGTTCTTCGAGCAGCTGACGGCGATCAGCATCTCCGGCACCCGCTCCGCCAGCATGCGCGTGGCCCACAGGTCGGCCTCCAGCCCGTCGCCGAGCCCGTGGTAGGCGAGGTCCACGAAGGGCACCCAGCCGGACCGTCCGGCCAGCTCGGCCAGCGCCTCCCAGGCCTGGCGCGAGGGGTCGGCCCCGGTGGGGTTGTGGCAGCAGCCCTGGAGCAGGACGACGTCGTCGCGCTGGGCCCCGGCCAGGTCCCGCAGCGCCCCGTCGGCGTCGAAGTCGCCCGCCGCGTCGCGCCAGGCGTAGGTGCGCACGTTCAGGCCCGCGGCCTCCAGGATGGGCCGGTGGTTGACGTACGCGGGGTCGCTGATCCAGACGGTGGTGCCGGGGCGGGTCCGGCAGATCAGATCGGCCAGCAGCCGCAGCGCCCCGGAGCCGGCGACGGTCTGTACGGCCGCCGCCCGGCCGGCGGGTCCGCCGGCGCCCAGGACCATGCCCAGCAGGGCGCGGTTGAAGGCGGCGTTGCCGGAGAGCCCGCGGTACTCCTTGGACTCGGAGCGCTCCGCCAGCCGGATCTCGGCGGCGCGGACGGCGGCCATGACCGGGGTGCTGCCGGCCGCGTCGCGGTAGACGCCGAGGACGAGGTTGAGGCGTTCGGGGCGCTCGTCGGTGCCGAACTCGTAGGTCAGGTCCCACAGCGGGTCGGTGGGCGGCGGGGGAAGGAGCTCAAGCATCTGCGGGGACCTCGGGGCGGTTACGGGTACGGGTGCGGGCGGGGGTACGGGGCCCGGTGCGGGGGCGCCGGTTGGCGAGGACGACGCCCAGGGTGATGAGGGGGACGCCGACCAGTACGGCCGGGGTCGGTGATTCGCCGAGCAGCGGGACGGCGAGCAGGACGACGGCGACGGGGCTCAGGCTGCCCACGACGGAGCTGCGTTCGGCGCCCAGCCTGCGGATGGCGAAGGCGTACAGCAGGCCCGCGCACAGTCCGACCCCGAGCCCCTGCACCACCAGGAACAGCGCGATGTCGGTTCCGGCGGCGTGGGCGATCCCCGTCGGGAGCACCCCGGCCAGGACCAGCACCCCGATCACCGCGAAGGAGGGCAGGCACAGCAGCCCGATGGACCCCACCGGGTCGAGGTCCACGTCGCGCAGCCCGACGGTGTACAGGGCCCACAGGCCGCTGGCGACCAGGAGCGTGCCGGCCCCTTCGAGTACGTCCGCGTCCACCGGGACGACGTAGCGCCAGACGAGGGCGGCCACGCCGAGGGCGATGAGCGCGAGCCCGGCCGGCTGGGTGCCGCGGGGCGCTCCGTGGCCCCGGGCGGCCATGAGCGCGCTGACGAAGAGCGGGACCATGCCGGGGACGATCGAGCCGACGAAGGCCGCCGAGGTCAGGGCGCCGCCGTGCATGGCGGCCAGGAAGAACGGCACCCCGGCGCCACAGATGATCTTGGCTGCCGGGCCCGGCCGTACGGCGGCGATGCGGTGGCGGCGCCGCCACAGGGCGGGCAGCAGGACGAGGAGCGGTACGCCGAAGCGCAGCAGGGCGGCGTCGGCGGGCAGCAGGGAGGAGGCGCTCAGGGCGCGGGCGCTGAGCGCGAAGGCCGCCCAGATGGCCACGGTCACCAGCAGCGCCGCCATGCCTTGGGCCTGCGGGGAGAGCCCGCGCCGGCCGGGGTTTCCGGCCCGCGGGGCTGCCGTGTCGGGAGGCGCGGCCGCGCCGGTGGTGTTCGTCGCGACCAAGGGAAACGCTCCAGCCTCTGGGACCCGGACCGGTCCGGTCCGTGCCTGGGCAACGGTAGGGCCTGGGGCGGGGCAGCCGATTGCCAGTTCTGCCTCTCGGACATACGTTTGGGGCAGAATCTGCCAAGGAGCGCCGAAGAAGACCCCGGCGACCTCCCAGGAACGCCGAGAAACCGAGGAGCGCGGCCATGGACGCGGTCGACCTGCAGATCATCCGGGAGTTGCAGGCCGACGGCCGCCTGTCCAACCAGGACCTCGCCGACCGGGTCCGGCTGTCCCCGTCCCCCTGCCTGCGCCGGGTCCGGCGGCTGGAGGAGGCGGGCCTCATCCGCGGCTACACGGCCATGGTCGACCAGGTCGCCTTCGGCCTCCCGGTCACCGTCTTCGTCCGGATCCGCCTGGAGCGCCACACGGCGGAGGCGGTGCGGCTCTTCGAGGAGCACGTCGCCGGCATCGAGCACATCCAGGACTGCTACCTGATGGCGGGCAGCAGCGACTACCTGCTGCGGGTGGTCATCGAGGACCTGGAGGCCTACGAGGCGCTGGTGCGCCACCGGATCCACGCCATCCCGGGCATCGCCTCGATCGAATCGAGCTTCGCGTACGGCAGCGTCAAGCAGTCCAGGACCTACCCCCGCCCCCACCCGGGCGGAACCCGGCCCCGACCCTGAACCGACCCCCAGTCAGCCCGCCGGCGCCGTAGGGGTGTTGTCGGGGTGATCACCCATGGTGGCGCCGCACGGGCGGGCCGCAAGGTTGAGCCATGACAGAGCGAGCAGCAAGACTCACCCGGTTCTCCTTCGTCGCCGCCCCCGTCCTCCTGATCGTCTACGGCTCCGTCCGTCTCCTCGCTCCGGGTTCCAAGGAGCCCGGAGCCGCGTGGACCACCGGCCACCTCGCCTTCCTCGCCGGGGTGCTGTTCTTCGGGGCGGCCTGCGAGGGGCTGCGCCGGATGGCGGCCGCCTCCGGGGGGCCGGTCCGGCGGCGGGTGGCCCTCGCCGGGACGGTGGCCGGGCTGGTGGGTGCGGGCGCGGCCGCCGCGCAGGCGGTGATCGACCTGTACGCCGGTCTCCGGGCGGCCGACAAGCCGGAGATGCAGGAGATATTCGCGCGGGTACAGGACGTTCCCGGGGTGATGCCCGTGGTGTACACCGTCGGGCCGTTCTTCCTCTACCTGGGGATGACCGCCCTGCTCGCCACGCTCAGGGGCCGGGACGCAGCCCGGTCGCTGGTGCTCTTCGTGCTGGGCACGGCCGCGATGGCGTCGAGCCTGGACTTCATGCCGCTCGGCGGCCTCTGCTACCTCCTGGCCTTCGCCCCCCTGCGCCGCCGCGTGTCCGGCGCCCCCGTACCGCCCGCCGCTCCCGTGTCCGTCGGCCGCGCCGCCGTCTGAGCGGGGCCGCCCCCGGAACGCCTGCGTCCTACGGGTGGGCCGCGACGGCCGCCTCGAAGGCCTCGTACGCCGCCCGGTCGAACAGCACGAACCGGACCTCCGCCACCGAGGTCGCGGCAGCCCGCACCGTCTCGACGGCGATCCTGGCCCCGTCGTCCATCGGCCAGCCGTAGATCCCGGTGGAGATGGCCGGGAAGGCGACCGTCCGGGCCCCCAGCTTGTCGGCGACCCGCAGGGACTCCCGGTAGCAGGAGGCCAGCAGCTCCGAGCGGTCCTCGTCGCGGGACCAGACCGGGCCGACGGTGTGGATCACGTGGTCGGCGGGCAGCCGGCCGGCGGTGGTGGCGACGGCCCGGCCCGTCGGCAGGCCCTTGCCGTAGTGGGAGCGGCGCAGGTCCTCGCAGGCCGCGAGGATCTCCGGCCCGCCCCGGCGGTGGATGGCGCCGTCCACTCCCCCGCCGCCCAGCAGCGAGGAGTTCGCGGCGTTGACCACCGCGTCGGCCTTCTCGGCGGTGATGTCGCCCTGGACGAGGGTGATGCGGACCATCAGGATTCCTTTCGCAGGCGGCGCCAGACCGCCTTGGCCGCGTTGTGGCCGGACATGCCGTGCACCCCGGGGCCCGGAGGGGTCGCCGAGGAACAGATGAAGACGGCCGGGTGCGCCGTCGCGTACGGGAAGAGCGAGGGCTTCGGGCGCAGCAGGAGCTGGAGTCCCGAGGTGGCTCCGCAGGCGATGTCCCCGCCGACGTAATTGGGGTTGCGGGCCGCGAGCTGGGGCGGGCCGGCCGTGGCGCGGGCCAGGACCAGGTCGCGGAAGCCCGGGGCGAACCGCTCCAGTTGGCGCTCGACGGCTTCCGTGAGGTCGCCGTCCCAGCCCGCGGGGACGTGCCCGTACGCCCAGAAGACGTGCTTGCCCGCGGGCGCCCGGCCCGGGTCGACGAGGCTGGGCTGCGCGGTGATCAGGAAGGGGTTGCGCGGGGCCCTGCCGCTGGAGGCGAGCTGCAGGGCGGCGTCGATGTCGCGGCTGCCCGGGCCGATCTGGACGGTGCCGGCCCGGCGCGGCTCCTCGGCGGTCCACGGGACCGGGCCGTCCAGCGCGTAGTCGATCTTGAAGACGGAGGGGCCGTACCGGTAGCCGTCGTACGCGCGCCCCAGGCGGGCGATCCGCGACAGCGCGGTCGGCGAGGTGTCGAAGACGTACGCCCGCGCGGGCGGGAGGTCGTCGAGGCGCTTCACCTCGAAGCCGGTGTGGACGGTCCCGCCGAGCTCGCGCAGGTACGCGGCGAGGGCGTCCGAGATGGACTGCGAGCCCCCGCGCGGCAGCGGCCAGCCGTTCGCGTGCGCGGCCAGGGCGAAGACCAGGCCGACCGCGCCGGTCCCGATCCCGCCGAGCGGGGCGTTGACGTGCGCGACGAGCCCGGCGAGGAGTGCGCGGGCCCGGTCGTCGCCGAAGCGGCGCAGCAGCCAGGTGGAGGGCGGCAGTCCGGCGAGCCCGAAGCGGGCGAGGTTGACCGGGTCCCGGGGCAGGGCCGTGCTCGGCAGGGACATGAAGTCGCGGGCCAGGGTGTCCCACCGGCCGAGGAAGGGCTCCACCAGCCGCCGGTACGCGCCCGCGTCGCGCGGCCCGAAGGAGGCCGCCGTCTCCGCGACCGAACGGGAGAGGACCGCGGCCGTGCCGTCGTCGAAGGGGTGCGCCATCGGCAGCGGGGGGTGCAGCCACTCCAGCCCGTACCGCTTCAGCGGCATCGTGGCGAAGACCGGCGAACCGACGCCGAGCGGGTGCACGGCCGAGCAGGGGTCGTGGCGGAAGCCGGGGAGGGTCAGCTCCTCGGTCCGGGCTCCTCCGCCGACCGCGTCGGCGGCTTCGAAGACGGCTACCGAGAAGCCGCGCCGGGCCAGTTCGACGGCGGCCGTCAGCCCGTTGGGCCCCGCCCCCACCACGACCGCATCGAGAATCGACGGCACTTGCGACTCCTTCGTCCGGCGGCGCCACCACACCCAGGATATTCCGCCCGTACGTACGGGCCCTCATCGCCCGGCCCCGCCGGACGCCCTCCTAGGACTACGCTCCGCGCAGCAGCTCGCGGATCCGCAGGGCGGTGGCCTCGTCCCTGCCGACCGCGAAGGGCAGCACGTTGTCCCGGTCCACCCGGAAGGGGACGCCCTCGACCGTGCTCTGGGCGCCGCCCGCCTCCCCGACCAGCAGCAGCCCGGCCGCGTGGTCCCAGGCCGAGGGCCAGGTGAAGGCCAGGCCGTCCATCTCGCCGCGGGCCACCTTCAGGTACTCCAGGCCGGCCGAACCGCAGGGCCGGGCCGCCACCCCGGGCACGTCGAGCCGGGCGAGGGTCCGCTTGTCGGCCTCGGAGGTGTACAGCGGGTGGGCCATCGCGATCCGCAGCTCGGCGCCCGGCTCGGGCGAACCGCTGTGGATCCGCTCGCCGTTGACGTAGGAGCCCTGCCCGCGCACGGCCGTCGCCAGCTCGTCCAGCGCCGGGGCGAAGGTCCAGGAGGCGAGGATCTCCCCGCGGTGGGCCAGCGCCACCAGGGTGCAGAAGGCGGGGTCGCCGGCGACGAACTGCCGGGTGCCGTCCACCGGGTCCACGATCCACACCGGGGCCTCCGCGCGCAGCGCCCCGTACACGGTCGGGTCGGCGTGGACGGCCTCCTCGCCGACCACGGCCGAGCCGGGCAGCAGCCGGGTGAGGGAGGCCGTGAGGTGCTCCTCGGCCTTGCGGTCGGCGACGGTCACGAGGTCGTGCGGTCCGGTCTTCTCGTCCACCTCGTGGTCGGCGAGCTGCCGGAACCTCGGCATGATCTCGATCGCCGCCGCCTTGCGTACGGCCTCTTCCACATCGGACAGGTCACGGGCCAGGAACTCATCGATCATGCCCCCAGCAAAGCACGCCCGACCGACAAACCCCACCGACAATCCCGGACGGACGGCTGGACACCGGGTGGACACCAGGTGAACCGGCCCTCAGCCGTACCGGCCGCCGCCCGGACCGGGGCCGGATCCGGCTGAGGGGCCGCGCCGCGTCAGGAGCCCTGGGGGCCCTGCGGGCCGGCCGCCGCCGCGTGCAGGCGCAGGAGCCGGGCCGTCTCCTCGTCCATCGGGAAGAAGGTCTCGACCGCGAGTTCGGACAGCGTCACGTCCGCGGGCGCGCCGAAGGTGGCGATCATGCTGAACAGTGCCATGTCACCGAAGGGGGTGCGCAGCCGCAGCGGGACGACCATCCCGGTCGCGTCGACCGGGCCGGCCGGGGCGCCGGTGTCCGGTGGCGGCGGGTAGGCGGACACCTCGTCGTACAGCGCCCGCAGTTCGGGGTGGCCGGTGCCGTTGGCCTGGTGCAGGAGACGGCCGAGCGCGTGGGCGCGGACCTCCGCGAAGTTGAGGCAGTGCTGCGGGAGGCCGTCCGGGTGCAGGATCAGGCGCATCACGTTCGCACCCTGGGCCGTCAGGGTCGGCGGGACGCTGTCCAGCAGGAGGGACATCGCGCGGTTGGAGTCGACGATGTTCCAGAGCCGGTCGACGACCGCCGCCGGGTAGGGCTCGTGGCCGGCCAGCATGCTCCGCAGTGCCTGGCGTGCCATCGCCATGCGGTCGCTGCCCAGGGGGCTCTCCTGATAGGCGGGGGCGTAGCCGGCCGCCAGCAGCAGGCTGTTGCGGTCGCGCAGCGGCACGTCGAGGTGCTCGGCGAGCCGCAGCACCATCTCCCGGCTGGGCCGGGCCCGCCCCGTCTCCACGCAGGACAGGTGCCGGGTGGAGGTTTCTGCGCGCAGGGCGAGGTCGAGCTGGCTGAACTTCCTGCGCTGGCGCCAGTCGCGCAGCAACAGCCCGACGCGGGGCGGGTCTTCGGTCTTCATACCCTCCACCGTATCCACCGGGGTCGCGGACTCCATGACCTCAGAGGTCATGGAGTCCGCGACCTGTCCCGTGTCACGGTGGGGGCACAGTCCGGTGCGAAGGAGCTCTGCCATGACACAGACCGTGCATACGACCGACCCTGCCGTCCGGCAGGCGTCCGACCGCTTCCTGCGGCTGGTCCTGCGTATCGACAGTGTCAGCACCGCCGTGATGGCCGCCGTGCTCATCGCCGCCTACGGCCCGCTCGGTTCCGCCACCGGGATGCCGGTCGCCTTCAGCATCGGCTTCGGGCTCTTCCAGCTCGGCGGGGCGGCCTCGCTGGCGCTCGTCGCGGGGTACCCGGTGATCCCGGCAGGCCTGGTCAAGGCCGTGATCGGGGTGAATCTCGGCTCCGCCGTCGCCTGCCTGGTGGTGGCCGCGGGGGACTTCGTCCCGCTCACCGGGTTCGGCATCGTGTTCATGCTGATCGGCGCGCTGGTCGTGGGGGTGTACGCGGCCCTGGAGTGGGCGGGGCTGCGGCGGATGACCGCGGCGGGGTGACGGTCAGGCCTGCGGGGCCCGGCCGCGGAGGTACACGATCGGGGTCGGCAGGGTGATCGTGCCGTCGGCCGAGCGCAGGAGGTCCAGGCGCCGGGCGACCTCGGTGGCCAGTTCCTCGGCCTCCTGCGCGGGCATCCTGTCCCACAGTCGGCGCATGCCGTGCGAGCGGGTCCAGTCGACCCACTGGGCCCCGGACTCCACGACGATGGGCAGGTCCTCCTCCATGACGGCCACGTCGGTGAAGCCCGCGTCGGTCAGGGTGGCCGTGACGGCCTCGGGAGTCACCAGCCAGTTGTTGTGGATGTTGGTGAAGGGGCAGTCGTAGGCATCGCCCTCCTTGGGCTGGGTCAGATGCGGCAGCAGCAGGTCGTGCACGTCCTCGGGAAGGAATCCCCACTTGCCCGTGGCGGTGGGGAAGAAGGAGGGCGCGCTGGCCGAGAAGAGACCGCCGGGCCGCAGGATCGTGCGGTAGGGGCGCAGTTCGGCCGCGCCGTGCGTCCAGATGAACACGCTGAAGCCGCCGACCACCGCGTCGAAGCGCCCGGCAGGGAAGTCCGGCACCTGGCCGTTCATGACCTGGGTGGTCACCTGGGTCATGCCCCGCGACCGCGCGTCGGCGTCCGCGTACTTGACCATTTCCTCGGCGAGGTCGATTCCGATGACCTCTCCGGTGTCGCCCACGGCCGCCGCGGCGGGCCAGAGTACGGCGCCGCGGCCGCAGCCCACGTCCAGCACCGAGTCACCGCCGCGAATTCCGGAGAATTCGACCAGCCGGCGGCCGATGGGGCCGAAGAAGTCGACTCCGCTCTGGTCGTACACGTTCGCGGCCGTGTTGAACACACGGTGCATCTCCGCCGTGCTTTCCGAATTACCCATACCGGCTCCTTGACTTGAGTTCGCCGGGAAAAGCGTGCGGCATCCGCGCGACCGCGTCCAATAGGCAGGGCTTCTGACGGCCAGCACGATTTCTTATTGGACAAGGAGTGCCGGCCGCATCAACATCATTTATGCAGGCGGGGCTTGGCTCCGCCTTCGTGGAAAGGTTGCCTTATGAGTGAGTTCTCTTCGCTGGTGTCGCGGGTCGAGGGTGAGGTGTTCCTGCCCGGGCAGGAGGGTTTCGACGAGGAGCGGACGGGTTTCCA
>NZ_JBEZMA010000090.1:0-21293 GCF_040652415.1 Streptomyces sp. NPDC048255 | reverse complement strand
TCCCCGCAGGACGAGCGCGCAACCCAGGCCGGAAGCTTCGTAGCCGGGGCTAAGTGCGCGAGCCGAGGAGACGCTCCGGAGCGGCCCCGGCCCACACCCCGAAACCACGCCAAGCACGGCGAGGGCCAATAACAGCCCCGCCGGCGTTTGAGGCGCGGGGTCCGGGGCGGAGCCCCGTGCAGCCGCGGCCGAGCCCCGGCGCAGCCGAACCCGCACGCCAGAGCCAAGCCCCCACCCGCCGAGCCCCCCCCGCAGGGTCAGAGGTACTGGGCGAACTCGTCGAGCGTGCGCAGGACCTCCGGTTCGGCCGCCGAGGGGAGTTGGAGGACCACCTCCTCGATGCCGAGGTCGGCGTAGTGGCCGAGCTTGCCGGGCGTGGGCCGGACGGCGTACGGGACCACCTGGAGGGACTTCGGGTCGCGCCCGGCGGTCTCCCAGACCTGGCGCAGCACCGGCAGGGACTCGCTGAGCCCGCCGCCCCCGATGGGCAGCCAGCCGTCGGCGTGGTCGGCGACGGCGGCGAAGAGCTTCGGGCCGGCCGCCCCGCCGATCAGGGTGCGGGGGCCGTACAGGGGCGCGCCGGGGCCGAGTTCGCGCGGGGCCTGGGCCGGCTTCGGGTGGGCGGCGCTCGCCTGGACGGAGGAGTACTGGCCGACGTAGGCGGTCGGTTCGGGGGCCCACAGGGCGCGCATCAACGCCATACGGTCGCGGACCAGTTCGCGGCGGGTGCGCCACTCGACGCCGTGGTCGGCGGCCTCCTCGACGTTCCAGCCGTAGCCGATGCCCAGGGTGAAGCGGCCGCCGGAGAGGTGGTCCAGGGTGGCCGCCTGCTTCGCGAGGCCGATCGGGTCGTGCTGGGCCACCAGGGTGATCCCGGTGCCGAGGGCCAGCCGCTCGGTCACGGCGGCGGCCTGGCCGAGGGCGACGAAGGGGTCGAGGGTGCGCCCGTACATCTCGGGGAGGTCGCCGCCCATGGGGGCGGCGGTGTCGCGGGCGACCGGGATGTGGGTGTGCTCCGGCAGGTAGAGCCCGGAGAAGCCGCGTTCCTCGAGGCTTCGGGCGAGACGGACGGGGGAGACGGTGCGGTCGGTGAGGAAGATGGTCGTGGCGATCCGCATGGGTCCTGACACCTCCGAGACGTGGGACACGCCACGGTACGGTCTGCGGTCGGCTTTGTTGAGGGGGCGTCAGCCGTACGGTCAGCCGCGCGGGTAGCGCGCCAGCCAGCCTGGGGCCGAGATCGCCGGGCCGTGGAGGGACGGGCCCTGGGTCATCTCCAGGGCGAAGTCGTCGGCCAGTTCCAGCATCGTGGCGCGGCCCTCCAGGTCGGCGAGCCAGGCCGCGGGGAGCGCGGTCTCGCCGTGCAGGGCGCCGAGCAGGGCTCCGCACAGGGCGCCGGTGGCGGTGGAGTCGCCGCCGTGGTTGACGGCGAGGCGCAGGCCGTGCGGGACGTCCTCGGCGACCAGGGCGCAGTAGACGGCGACGGCGAGGGCGTCCTCGGCGTCGCGGCCGTCGCCGGGGGAGAGGGACTCGACGATCTTGGGGCTCGGTGCGCCCTGGGTGACGGCCTGGAGCGCCCGCTGGAGGGCGTCCGAGACGGGCTGGTGGCCGGGCCGGGAGCCGAGCAGGCCGAGGGCGCGCTGGACGGCCGGGTCCAGGGAGTCGCCGCGGGTCAGGCCGTGGACGATGACGGCGAGGGCCCCGGCCGAGAGGTACGCGGTGGGGTGGCCGTGGCTCTGCGCGGCGCATTCGACGGCCAGTTGGAGGACCAGGGCGGGCTCCCAGCCGACCAGCAGCCCGAAGGGGGCGGAGCGGACGGCGGCCGCGGCGTCCCGGGCGGTGGGGTTCTTGGGCTGTTCCAGGGTGCCGAGGATGTCGTCGGCGAAGCCGGTCATGCAGGCGCGGTCCGGGCCGCGGCGGGCGTAGAGCCACTCCTCCTGCGCGAGCCAGCCGTTGTCCTTGCGGCGCTCGTCGGGGCCCCAGTCGTGCTGGGTGGCGGCCCAGCGCAGGTAGGCGCGGTGGACGTCGGTGGGCGGGTGCCAGGCACCGGTGTCCCGGCGTACGTGGGCCCGTATCAGCCCGTCCACGGTGAACAGGGCGAGCTGGGTGGAGGCGGTGACCGTGCCGCGGCGTCCGTAGGCGGGGGCCGGTTCGGTCAGGCCGCCGAGGCCGTGGGTCTCGCGGATGCCGTCGAGGGAGAGCCCGGCGACGGGCGCGCCGAGGGCGTCGCCGATGGCGGAGCCGAGGAGGGTGCCGCGGACCCTGCTGCGGAAGTCCTGCTGCTCGACGCGGCCCCACAGGCCGGTGGTGACCGTGACCGTGGTCGTGGGTGCGGCCGGGGCGGGGGCTGCGGCGGTGGCCGGGCCGGCGCCGGGGGCCGTGTGCCCGGGGGCGCCGCGGTGGCCGGCTTCCGCTCCGGCCGCGGACGTGCCCGCGGCTGTGGCTACGGCTGCGATCACGCCGAGCGGCGCGTCCGCGCCCGCGTCCCCGGCCGCGTACGCCGCCGTGCCGGGCGCGGTTCTCCCCGCGTCCGCCTGTGCCTCCGCCTTTGTCACCATCGTCCCCCCGACCGTGCCTGCTGCTGTCCCACCCGCGTCTGCCCAGCTCGCGGCAGTACTTGGCGCGCACTGTAGTGGACAGGTTCGGTCGGAATCGGAGGGAGTGCGCCAAGCGGCGCGTAAGTGAGCGGAGAACGGCCGGAATGCGAACACTTCCGGCCTCACCCTGTCCAGTGGCACGTTTTGCCAGTTTACTTCGGGGCGGCTGATTTCAGCCACGCCTCGTTCATGCGCAGTTCTCCGGCGGCCAACAGCCTCAGGGGCATGAAGAAGGCACTGCTCGCCGCGACCGTCGTCGCCTCCGCTCTCACCGTCCCCCTGGTCGCGGTCCCCTCCGCCACCGCCACCGGTCGGGACCACCTCCCCTGGTCCGGCCGCGGCCAGGACCGTTCCGCCATCCCCTTCACCGAGGCCACCGTCACCGCGGGCCCCGACGGCTCCTTCACCCTGAAGTGGAAGGCCCAGGGCACCGAGCGCGTCGAGATCAAGGCGAACGGCAAGGTCGTCGCCAAGGGCGGCGCCCAGGGCACCGCCGAGGTCCGCGGCCTTCCCGCCGCCGACCGCCAGTGGTTCGACTTCAAGCCGGAGCGCGGCGGGGGCCTGCGCCTGGCCGACCGCCTGATCACGCTGGAGGGCACGGCCAACTTCCGCGACGCGGGCGGCTACCGCACCGCCGGCGGCCAGTGGGTCAAGATGGGCGAGGTCTACCGCTCCGACGCCCTCGACAAGCTGACCGCGAACGACCTGGCCAAGCTCCAGCGCCTGCGCGTCAAGACCGTCTTCGACCTCCGCATGCAGGACGAGCGCACCAAGGACGCCGACAAGGTCCCCGCGGGCGCCACGTACGTCGTCGCCGACGTCTTCGCCGGCTCCGGCTCCTTCCAGACCCTGCCCAAGACCCCCGACGAGGCCGTCAAGGCCATGATCGACGCCGAGAAGGCCATGGTCGGCGGGGAGGGCGGCAAGAAGGCCTATGCGCAGGTCTTCGAGGGCATCGAGCGCGACCGCAGCCGCGCCGTCCTCTTCCACTGCACCGCCGGCAAGGACCGCACCGGCTGGGCCAACGCCGCCCTGCTCACCGCCCTCGGCGTCCCCCGCGCGACCGTCGAGGCCGACTACCTGGCCAGCAACGACTACCGCAAGGCCGCCAACGACGCGATCCTCTCCCACCTGCCGCCCCAGCAGGCCGTCGTCTACAAGCCGCTGCTCGACGTGCGCCCCGAGTACCTCAACGCGGGATACGACGAGGTCGAGGCCGGGTACGGCTCCTTCGACCGCTACCTCGAGGACGGGCTCGGCATCGATTCCCGCGAGCTGAAGCAGCTCAAGAAGGACCTCCTGGTCGGCTGATCCGGCTTCGCGTACGGCTCCGCGGTCGGACCGGCCCGGGCCCGCGGATCCGAGCCCGCCCGCCGGGCCCGGATCCGCGTACGCGGTCAGTCCAGTACCGGCAGCAGCTCCGGCAGGTGCCCGTCCGAGGCGCGCGCCGCGTCCTGCCGCTCCCGCGGAACCTCCCCGTACAGCGTCGTACGGGCCTTCGCGGGCCGGCCGGCCGCCTCCGCGACGGCGATCAGGTCCTGGACCGACTTGTACGAGCCGTAACTCGACCCCGCCATCCGCGAGATGGTCTCCTCCATCAGGGTCCCGCCGAGGTCGTTCGCCCCCGACCGGAGCATCTCGGCCGCGCCCTCCGCACCCAGCTTCACCCAGCTCGTCTGGATGTTGGGGATGTGCGGGTGCAGCAGGATCCGGGCCATCGCCGTCACCGCCCGGTTGTCGCGGACCGTCGGACCGGGCCGGGAGATGCCCGCCAGGTACACGGGCGCGTTGGTGTGGATGAACGGGAGCGTCACGAACTCCGTGAACCCGCCCGTCCGTTCCTGGATCCCCGCCAGCGTGCGGAAGTGGCCGAGCCAGTGCCGGGGCTGGTCCACGTGCCCGTACATCATCGTGGACGAGGAGCGGATCCCGAGCTCGTGCGCGGTGGTGACCACGTCGATCCAGTCCGCCGTCGGCAGCTTGCCCTTGGTCAGGACCCAGCGCACCTCGTCGTCCAGGATCTCCGCCGCCGTGCCCGGGATGGAGTCCAGGCCCGCCTCCTTGGCCGCCGTCAGCCAGTCCCGTACGGACATCCCGGTGCGGGTCGCGCCGTTGACGACCTCCATCGGCGAGAAGGCGTGCACGTGCATGCCCGGAACCCGCTGCTTGACCGCGCGCGCGATGTCGAAGTACGCCGTCCCGGGCAGGTCCGGATGGATGCCGCCCTGCATGCAGACCTCGACGGCGCCGACGTCCCACGCCTGCGCGGCACGGTCCGCGACCTGGTCCAGGGAGAGCGTGTACGCGTCGGCGTCCGTACGGCGCTGCGCGAACGCGCAGAAACGGCAGCCGGTGTAACAGACGTTGGTGAAGTTGATGTTCCGGGTGACGATGTACGTCACCTCGTCGCCCACCACCGACTTGCGCAGGTCGTCCGCGATGCGGCACAGCGCGTCCAGCGCCGGCCCGTCCGCGTGCAGCAGCGCCAGGGCCTGCTCGTCGGTCAGCTTCGTCGGGTCGTCGGCGGCCTGCGCCAGGGCCGCGCGGACGTCCGTGTCGATCCGCTCGGGGACCATGCCGGGCGCGGCCGCCTCGCGCAGGGCCTCCCAGTCGCCGTAGACGTGGTCGAAGTCCTCGCGGCGGTCACCGGTGCGGCCCTCGGTGTCGATGCTGGCGTGCAGATCGGTACGGCCGGAGGAGGTGAAGGCCTCCTCCGGTTCCTGCCACGGATGCCCCTCGACCGTCGCGTCCGCGTTCGCGAGCCCCGTCCCGGGGTCGGCCAGCGCCCGTACGTGCGGCAGCAGCCGGGGATCCAGCCAGGGCTCTCCCCGCTGCACGAACTCCGGGTACACGCACAGCCGTTCGCGCAGCTCGAAACCGGCCGCCGCGGACTGCTCGGCCAGCAGGTCGATCTGGGGCCAGGGGCGCTCGGGGTTGACGTGGTCGGGGGTCAGCGGCGAGACGCCGCCCCAGTCGTCGATCCCGGCGCCGATCAGGCGGGCGTACTCCCCGTCCACCAGGTTCGGCGGCGCCTGGAGGCAGCCCGACGGGCCCATGATGTGCCGGGCGACGGCGATCGTCGCGACCAGGTCGTCCAGTTCGGCGTCCGGCATGCCGCGCATCGCCGTGTCCGGCTTGGCGCGGAAGTTCTGGATGATCAGCTCCTGGATGCCGTGGTAGGCGCGGGAGATCCGGCGCAGCGCGAACAGCGACTCGGCGCGCTCCTCGTACGTCTCGCCGATGCCGATGAGCAGACCGGAGGTGAAGGGGACCGAGGAGCGCCCGGCGTCCTCCAGGACGCGCAGTCGCACGGCCGGTTCCTTGTCGGGGGAGCCGTGGTGCGGGCCGCCCGGCTCGGACCACAGACGGGTCGCCGTGGTCTCCAGCATCATGCCCATGGACGGGGCCACCGGCTTGAGCCGCTGGAAGTCGGACCAGGACATCACCCCGGGGTTGAGGTGGGGGAGCAGGCCCGTCTCCTCCAGGATCCGGATGGAGATGGCCCGTACGTAGGAGATCGTGTCGTCGTAGCCGTGCGCCTCCAGCCACTCGCGCGCCTCGGGCCAGCGGTCCTCGGGCTTGTCCCCGAGGGTGATGAGCGCTTCCTTGCAGCCGAGGGCAGCGCCGCGGCGGGCGATGTCGAGCACCTCGTCCGGGGACATGTACATCCCGTGGCCGGCGCGGCGCAGTTTGCCGGGGACCGTGGCGAAGGTGCAGTAGTGGCACTTGTCGCGGCACAGGCGGGTGAGGGGGATGAACACGCTCTTCGAGTACGTGATCACGCCCGGCCGTCCGGCCGCGGCCAGGCCCGCGTCGCGGACCCGGGCGGCGGAGGCGCTGAGGTCCCGGAGGTCCTCGCCGCGCGCCTGGAGGAGAACGGCCGCCTCGGTCGCGTCGAGCGCGACGCCGTCGCGGGCCCGCCGGAGCGCGCGGCGCATCGCGTTTTCGGTCGGGGCGTCACTCGGAGTGGTCATACGGCGAGCATACGATCTGGTGTTCCGGGCGCGGGGTGGGTCACCGCATCACCTCACCGGCGTTGACCAGCAGCGACTGGCCGGTTATCGCCCGCGCCCGGTCGGAGGCCAGGAAGGCCGCGGCGTCGGCCACGTCCCCGTCCGTGGCCAGATCGGGCAGGGCCATGCGGGCGGTGAGGCGGGCGTGGACCTCGGCTTCGGGGACGCCCTCGGAGTGGGCGCTGAAGGTGACGAAGGCCTGCACCGGCGGGCCCCACATCCAGCCGGGGAGCACGGTGTTGACCCGGATCCGGTGCGGGCCCAGCTCGCGGGCCATGGAGTACATGGCGGAGGTCAGGGCCCCCTTGGAGGCGGCGTAGGCGGCCTGCTGCACCTCGTTGGGGGCGGCGACCGCCGACTGCGTCCCGATGATGACGACGGACCCGCCGCGCTCCTTGAGCGCGGGCAGGCAGGCCCGGGTCATCCGGAGGGTGCCGAGCAGGTTCACGTCGAGGATCTGCTGCCAGGTGCCGAAGTCGGCGTCCTCGATCCCGCCGAAGTAGGAGTCCCAGGCGGCGACGTGCACGACGGCGTCCACACCGCCGAACCGCTCCTGCGCGAGCCCGGCGAGGGCCAGGCACTGCGCCTCGTCGGTGATGTCGGTGGGCAGGTACGCGGTGTGGGCGCCGTCGGGGTCGATCTCGGCGGCGGACTTGGCCAGATTGGCCTCGGTCCGCGCCCCGAGCACGGCGTTCCCGCCGTCCCGCACGACGGTGGCGGCCACCTGATGTCCGAGCCCGGCCCCGACCCCGGAGACGACGACGGTCTTCCCTCGCAACAGCATGACGACCCTCCGCACGACACATCCATCGACCTGACGGTGCGTCAGGTTACGGGGGTCGGCGGGGGTTGGGAAGGGGCGCGGTGGGACGGGGTGGGGGCTTCGGCGGGCACGTAGCGGCGGGACCCCCCAGCGCTCTCAGCGTTCCTCCGCGCCGATCGTCCTCCCCAGGCGGCGCAGGCCTTCCTTGATCTCCTCGGGCGTGTGCGTCGTGAAGGAGAGCCGCAGGGTGCGGGGGTCCGGGAGGGTGGTGAAGAAGGGGGCTCCCGGGACGAAGGCCACCTCGTGGGCCAGTGCCGACGCGAGCAGGGCCGTCGCGTCGTGTCCCTCCGGCAGGCGGGCCCAGATGAACATGCCGCCCTCGGGGCGGTTCCAGGAGGAGCCCGCCGGGAGGGCTTCGCCGAGGCCCGCCAGCAGGGCGTCGCGGCGGGCCCGGTAGGCCGCGCGGACGGCGGTGATGTGGGCGTCCAGGTCCGCTGCGGCCAGGTAGTGCGCGGCGGCGAGCTGGTCCACCGTAGAGGTGTGCAGGTCGGCCGCCTGCTTCGCGATCACCGCCGCGCGGCGCAGCGCCGCCGGGGCCCGCAGCCAGCCCAGCCGGAGCCCCGGCGCCATGATCTTGGAGAAGCTGCCGAGCAGGACCGTACGGTCCTCCGCTCCCGGGTGGGCGGCGAGCCAGGGGACGTGGTCGCCCTCGTAGCGGAGGTCTCCGTACGGATCGTCCTCGACCAGCCACAGTCCGAGGCGTGCCGCGATGTCCGCCACCGCCGCGCGGCGGGTTCCCGGCAGGGTGCGCCCGGTCGGGTTCTGGAAGGTGGGGACGGTGTACAGGAGCTTGGGGCGTTCGCGCGCGACGATCTCGGCCAGGGCGTCCGGAAGGATGCCCTCCTCGTCGCAGGGCACGGCTATGACCCGTGCCCCCGCGAGCCCGAAGCACTGCAGGGCCGCCAGATAGGTGGGGTTCTCGACCAGGACCACGTCACCGGGTTCGACCAGGGTGGTGGTGACGAGGCTGAGGGCCTGCTGGGAGCCAGAGGTGATCAGTACGTCGTCCGCGCCGGTCGGCAGGCCGCGCGCCGCCGCCCGGGCCGCGACGGACTCGCGCAGCTCGGGCGCGCCTTCGGTGGTCGAGTACTGGAGCGCCCTTCGCGAGGACACCGCGAAGGCGGCGTCGTACGCGGTCCGCAGACCCTCGGTGTCGAAGAGCTCCGGCGCGGGCAGGCCGCCGGCGAAGGAGATGATCCCGGGGCGCTGGGTGAGGGCGAGGATCTCGCGCAGGGGAGAGCCCTCCACGCAGGTGGAGCGGGCGGCGAACGCGGGCGGCGGGACGAGGGCGACAGCGGACACGGGGGCTCCTCCGGGGGACGGGTGGGCGCATCGTAGCCGGAGAAAGGTGCAGACGGCATGTATGTATCGGATGGTGAATCAAGCACCCGGCCCCTCCCGATGTGACGCGCCATCAGCTACACCGTTCCCATGACGACATCAGAGCGGGAACAGGGGCAGGGGCAGGCGCGGGAACAGGAACAGCAACAGCAACAGCAACAGGAACAGCAACAGAGGCAGACGCAGGAACCGCGAGACCAGGCAAAGGGGCAGCACCAGCCGGAGGACACCCGCGTCGGCGACTACGCGGACCTCGCGGCCGTCGGCCCGTACGGGGTCCGCCCCGGCCATGCGCTGATCACGATGGTCGAGCCGCATCCGGGCCACGAGTTCGCGTACAACCGCTGGTACGAGGACGACCACTACTACGCCGGCGCCATGGCCATGCCCTGGATGTACGCCGGCCGCCGCTGGGTGGCCACCCGCGAGCTCCAGGAGCTGCGCTACCCCGAGAAGTCGGCCGTCGCCCAGCCGGTCACCGCCGGGTGCTACATATCCACGTACTGGGTGACCGAGGGCCGCTACGACGAGCACATGAAGTGGACCGTCGGCATCAACAAGCGCCTCAATCGCGACGGCCGGGTCTACCGCGACCGCACCCACGTCTTCACGGCCTTCCAGGACCACGCGGCCACGGTCTACCGCGACGGCGCCGCCGGACCGCGGGACTTCCACGCGCTCGACCATCCGTACGCGGGACTGGTCGTGCAGGTCATCGATGCCGACGGGCCCGAGCAGCGGGCCGAGCTGCTCGAATGGCTGCGCTCGCGCGCCCTGCCGGCGCGGCTGCAGGGTTCACCCGCGGCGATGGTGACGGTCTTCCGGCCGACACCGCTGCCCGGCGACCGGATGACGTACGTCAAGCAGGTCGAGGGGGTCGACACCCGCCTCACGCTGCTGTGGTTCCTGGAGGAGGACCCCCGGGGCTGCTGGGACCGCTTCCAGGGGCTGGACCTGGAGGTGGCCGGAGCGGGGCTGGGGCGGGTGGAGCTGGTGGCGCCGTTCATCCCGACGGTGCCGGGGACCGATCGCTACGTCGACCAGCTGCGGTAGACGCGGACGCGGACGCGGACGCAGACGTCGACGTACGGCGGCGGGCATGGCCGAGCCCCCTCGGCCAAGACGGCGGGTCGGTCGAGAGGGCTCCAGTCAATGCTGCACGTGGGGCGGTTGGGATGCATGCCGTGACGCTCAGGCGAGGCGACCCAGCCGGCCCTCGGTGACGTCGGCGACGAACGAGGTCCAGGAGCCGGGCGCGAAGGTGAGGGACGGACCGTCCTGCACCTTCGAGTCGCGGACCGCGATGGCTTCCGTGACGGGGGACTTGACCTCGACGCAGGCGCCGTTGGCAGAGTACGAGGACTTGACCCAGTTGATCGTGGCGCCCTGGCGAATAGCCATTTTTTTCTCCGGTTCAGCGAGTAGTTCCGGTGTCGTGTCGGCCATTTCTCCGGCTGACGTGATCGACGCTACCCGCAGCTCCGGAGGGGAGCGGAGGCCATTCACCCGACCGAGTGGCATATTCCATTCAGGCCTTCTGTGGCCGGGGACTGACGGTGTACCGTACGGCCTCGCCTTCACGACCGGCCCGACCCCTCCGGATTTACATCGTCATGCCCGCATAGTGCTCGATGATGTCGGAAATGAACTTCCGGGTCTGGTCGACATTGAGGGCCTGAGCGCGCAGGTGCTCGTACATCACGCTGTACTTCTGAACGTCGTTGGCCTTCTCCAGGTACAGATCGCTCGTCACGCCCTCGATGTAGACGACGGTCGAGTCGGAGGCGTCCGGGAATTCCAGAATGGCGTACTGGCCGTTGACCCCGGGATGGGCGCCCAGCGAGAAGGGCATGACCTGCACGGTGACGTGGGGCTGCTCCGACTGCTCTATCAAGTACTGCAGCTGCCGGATCATCAACTGCGCGTCGCCCACCTGGCGGCGCAGCGCGGCTTCGTCGATGACCGCCCACAGGCGCAGCGGCCCCAGTTCCGGGTTGTTGTTGTCCGCTTCGGAGAGCCGCTTCTGGCGGTGCATCCGGACCTGGACGCGCTTGTCCACGTCGGCCGGGGCGGTCTCGGGCCACGCGCCGCGGACGAGGGACTGGGCGTACTCAGTGGTCTGGAGCAGTCCGGGGATCACCAGGGGTTCGTACGTGCGCAGGCTGGCGGCGTCCGTCTCCAGGCCGATGTAGACGCTGTACGGGATGTCGCCGAAGGCGTGCCACCAGCCCTGCTGGCGGGAGTCCTTCGCCATCTGCATGAGGGAGTCGACGAGCCGCCGGTCCTCGACCTCGTACACGTCGCACAGATCGCGGACGTCGCGCTGGCTGATCGAGCGACGGCCGTTCTCCAGTCGGCTGATCTTCGACTGGGAGACGAGGAGGCGCTCGGCCACCTGCTCGGCCGTCATGCCTTTGTCCTCGCGCAGCTTGCGCAATTCCATGCCCAGTCGGCGGCGTCGGACGGTGGGATTGACATTGGACGCCACGTGAACGGCACCTCCGCCTTCTTCTGTTTCTGTCTCTCTGCGTGTCTGATGCTGAGCAGACTGCCACCGAAGGGCGCGGCGCCGCTGGGGAACGGCCGGGAAAACAGACGCGCGGGGCGGTGTGACCGGCGGACCGGCCGCACCACCCCGCGCGCTGGCGGCTCCCGAACCGGGTCTTTACGGACGTCGGTTACGGCGATGGCGTTGCGATGGAGCTGTGGATCCGAGCCTGGTGGTGCGGTGCTGCCGTGGTGCGGTGCTGCCGTGCTGCGGGTCGTACGAGTGCTGCGGCCGTACGGGTGTTGCGGGTCGATCAGTGCGCGGCCGCGCGGGCCATCGCACCCGTCCGGCGCGGCTGGAGCGGAACCCCGCTCGCCGTGGCCCGGGCGGGCGGTGCCGGTGCACGGTCGCGGCGTGGCTGTGCGGCCACACCGTTCTGGACGTCCATCACGGCGTGCGCCACGAGTCCGCCCATCGGGTCGTGCCGGATCAGGTCCCGCAGCCGGGACCTGGACGACCGCCCCTCGTTGCCGGGGTACAGGTGCTTGCCGAGTCCGACCGCGTGGGCCAGTGCGGCAAGCGCCGCGGTCCGCGGGTCCGGCGGTACGCCGGTGCGGATCGCACTGTCGAGCCGGGCACGGATCTCCCGGCTGATCGCCGTGTCGGTCGCCTGGTAGCGAGTCGTCGGCAGCACCCCGCACATCTGTCCCGCGACGGCATGGACCATGCCGCAGCGCTCCAAGTGAGCGAGGTAAATCTGGCGGAGCCCCAGTCGGGGTCCACCGATCCAGTGGACGGCCCGTACCGGACTGCCGCGCCTGCGCAGCAGTTCCAGTGCGGAGTCCAGAGTCGGATCTCCTGTCGGCCGTGGCATCACCACGGCGATACGATCCCCATCAGGGGCTATCCGTCCTGCCAGAGCCAGCTCCACTAGCTGTGCCCCGGCCAGGCCGAGGTCGAGCGACTGCGGCTGCGCCGTGGTACCCGTGGCCGGGTCCAAGGCGAGCAGCAGAAGCTCCTCCGGAATTGTTCTGCGGCTCCTGCCCATCCATGCCTCCCCGCGTGGATGAGTGACAGGGTGACGCCTCTCACATTCATCTGTCGAGAGCGCGTGGCCGCTTTGTGGGGGAACCCGCAGCTATGTCGTTCTCGTCTAGCACGGGGGCGATGCCCCCTAGACGGGACACTGTTAGACATTCGGACAGCCGGACGTTGCGGCGATCGAGGAGGAACTGGTGGCGGGCGAGTCCCCCGAGAAGTCGGTAGATGCAGGAGCGCCGGGGGCGGCGGAGTCCTCCGCGGAGCGTGATCCGAGGCTGTCGGTGTTCCGGCCGAGGGATCCGGAGGACGGGTCCGAGTCCGGCCCCGAGTCCGAGGCCGATTCCGGGACTCGGGACGAGGACGGTGCCGACGCCGAGGCCGCCTCGGGAGCCGGGGCCGAAGCCGGCGCCGAGTCGGCGGAACGGGATCCGCTGCGGGAGGCTGTGGCGGCCTGGGTCGCGACGACCGAGGCCGAGGCCGGGGCCGACCCTGAGCCCGAGCCCGAGCCCGAGCCTGAAGCCGCCTCCGGCGAGGAGCCGGACGACGCCCCCCGTTCCGAGGCGCCCGGCTCGGAGGAGCCCGCGGCCGAGGAGCCCGGCGAGCCCGCCGCTGCCGAGGATTCCGCTGCGCCGGCCGACCCCGAGCCGACCGCCGCGCCCGCTGCCGCCGGTTCCGCTTCCGCGGACGAGGCGAAGCCTGCCGACAGCGAGCGGACGGCGGTGTTCCGTGCGGTGAAGCCCAGCGCCACGCCGCCTTCTGCTGGTTCCGCTTCGGCGGACGACGCGAAGCCTGCCGACAGCGAGCGGACCGCCGTGTTCCGGGCCGTGAAGCCCGGCACGACGCCCGCAGCTCCCGCTGCGCAGGAGCCTGCCGACAGTGAGCGGACGGCGGTGTTCCGTGCGGTGAAGGCGGATGCCGTGGCCGAGAAGCCCGCCGACAAGCCGGCCCAGGATTCCGCTTCGGCCGACGAGGCGGAGCCCGGCGACAGTGAGCGCACGGCGGTCTTCCGTGCCGTGAAGCCGAATTCCGCGCCCGCCGCCACCGGTTCCGCTTCGGCGGACGAGGCGGAGCCCGGCGACAGTGAGCGCACGGCGGTGTTCCGTGCCGTGAAGCCGGCGGGCGCACCGCCGAAGGCCAGTACCTTCGTACCGCTGCGCACCGATGACGTTCCCGCGAAGCCCGACGCCGGGCAGAAGCCGAAGACGGCTCCCACGGGCCCCGGGGTGCACCCCGCCGACCGGAAGCCCGCCGCCCCGGCACCGGCAGCCAAGCCCTCGGCAGCCCCCGCGCCCAAGCCCGCACCGGCCCCGGCCCCGGCCCCCAAGCCCGCGCCGGCGACCGCCCCCAAGCCCGCGGCAGCGCCGGCGCCGGCGCCGGCGCCCGCCCCCAGGTCCGTTTTCGACTCCGCCGAGCGGACCACCCAGCAGCCGCTGCCGCCCAAGCCGCCGCTCGACATGCTGGCGGACCTCACGAACAACCCGCCCCCGCCGCCGAGCCCGATGCGTACCGCGGTGCGGCGGGTCAAGATCTACGCCCCGCTCGTCGTGCTCCTGGCGGTCATCCTGGCCGTCGTGCAGCTGGTGCGACCGCTGCCCGAGCCGAAGCTCGTGATGACCGCGCAGTCCTCGTACACCTTCGCCGGCGCGAAGCCCGAGCTGGCCTGGCCCACCGAGGGCCAGGCCTACATGGCCGCCGCCGGCCTCGGCACGCTCGGCCAGTCCGGCGAGCAGAAACCCGTACCGATCGCCAGCGTCACCAAGTCGATGACGGCGTACATCATCCTGCGCGACCACCCCATCAAGAAGGGTGAGCAGGGCGCGATGATCGACATCGACAAGACGGCCGAGACCGAGGGCAAGAAGAACGACTCCGTCAACAACGAGTCCACCCTCGACACGGTCAAGGAGGGCGACAAGATCTCGGAGTACGACGCGATCGCCGCCCTCATGATCCCGTCGGCCAACAACATCGCGCGGCTGCTCGCGCGCTGGGACTCCGGTTCCCAGGAGGCGTTCGTCAAGAAGATGAACGACACCGCCAAGGAACTCGGCATGAAGAACACCACGTACACCGACCCCTCGGGCCTGGACGCCACCACGGTCAGCACCGCCGAGGACCAGGTGAAGCTGGGCCTGAAGCTCGTCGAGATGGAGACCCTGCTCGACATCACGAAGAAGCCCAAGTGGACCGACCCGTGGGGCAAGGAGTGGCGGAACTGGAACGGCCTGGTTCCGGCCAACGACTCCCTCGGCATCAAGACCGGTACGACGACGAAGGCCGGCGGAAACCTCCTCTTCGCCGCCCAGAAGAAGATCGGCAACACCAACCAGCTGATCGTCGGAGCCGTCCTCGGCCAGCACAAGCCGCCGATCATCGACAGTGTCGTCGCGGCGAGCAAGCAGCTGATGATCTCCACCCAGAAGGCCCTGGAAGGCGCGCCCGTCGTGAAGAAGGGCGCTGTCGTGGGGTACGTGGACGACGGGCTCGGCGGCCGTACGCCGGTCGTCGCCACGGCCGACGTGCAGGCGGTCGGCTGGGCCGCGCTGACGGTGGACGTCAAGCTGACCGACGGCGGCAGCAAGATCCCGCAGACGGCGAAGGCGGGCACCGAGATCGGCCTGCTGACCGTCGGCGAGGGGGCCAGCCAGGTGAAGGTGCCGGTCGCGCTGAAGAGCGATCTGGCCGCGCCGGGTATCGGAAGCAAGCTGACGCGCGTCGGCTGACCTCCGGGTCAGGTGAGAGCGTGGAACCGGCGCCCCGGGCAACCCCGGGGCGCCGGAGCGCGTCCTGGCATGCGGGACGCGGGTACGGATTCAGGTGTTGGGGAGTGCGGCTGTGACCACCGCTGAGCAGCAGGGCAGCAGGCAGGTCCGAGGCGGGACACCGGGCCCGTCGGCGCTCGCCGACGGCTCCGGAGGTGTGTCCGAGGCACCCGCCGGCATACGGAGGCGGGGCCTGCGGTGGGCCCTTCGGCATCCGGTGGCCGTGGCCACCGCCCTGGCCGGGGTGCTGCACGTCGTCTGGTTCTTCAGCTTCGCCAACAGCGGCGGCGACCTCGCCGCGCAGGACGCCTGGGCGGAGTTCGTCGGGCGCCATCCCGATTCGGCGTACAACCTCGCGTGGTACGGCGGCATGCACCCGGTCTCGTACAGCGTGGTCTCGCCGTACCTGATGCACGTGCTCGGTGTCCGCACCACCATGATGGTCGCCGGCACGGTCTCGGCGGGGCTGCTGGCGCTGGTGCTGACCCGCTGCCGGGGTGCCGTGCGCGAGCCGCTGTGGCCGGCGCTGGCCGGGGTGTTCGGGCTGCTGTGCAACGCCCTGTCGGGGCGGGTGACCTTCGGGCTGGGCGCCATGTTCGCGCTGGGTGCGGTGGCCGCCGTCTTCTGCTGGCCGCGCAAGTGGGCCGAGCGGCGCTGGGCCAAGGCCGCCGTGGCGGCCCCGCTGGCCGCGCTCGCGACGGCCTCCAGCCCGGTCGCGGGGCTGTTCCTCGGGGTGATCGCGGCCGCGCTGTTCCTGAGCGGGCGGCGCCCGGGCGCGTACGCGCTGGGTCTGGCACCGGCGGCGGTGGTCGGGCTGTCGGCCTGGCTGTTCCCGTTCTCGGGGACGCAGCCGATGAAGCTGGGCTCGGCGTGGCTGCCGTTCGTGTTCGCGCTGCTGATCTTCTTTCTCGTACCGAAGCGGTGGAAGACGGTCCGGATCGCCGCGGTCGTCTACGCCTTCGGCACCTTCCTGACCTGGGCGATCGACTCCCAGGTGGGTTCGAACGTCACCCGGCTGGTCATGCTCTTCGGCGGGGCCGTGCTGCTGGCCGCCCTCCCGTACGAGGTCCCGCGCTCGCGGCGCTGGTACGCGGTGCTCCTCGCCTTCGTCGGGCTGAACCTCTGGATCACCACCAACAGCGTCACCGACATCGTGCGCACCACCCCGATGGCCGCATGGAGCCGCGAGCTGGCGCCGCTCGTGGACCAGCTGCAGAAGGCGGGCGCCGATCGCGGGCGGGTCGAGGTGGTCCCGGCGAGCAGCCACCGGGAGTCCTCGGCCTTCCCCTCGTACGTGAACCTCGCGCGGGGCTGGAACCGACAGGCCGACCTGGAGCGGAACCCGCTCTTCTACGACGACACCCTCACCGCGGACAGCTACCGGACCTGGCTGGAGCGCTGGGCCGTGCACTACGTGGTGCTGCCCGCCGACAAACCCGATTCGGGCGGCAAGGACGAGGCGAAACTGGTGCGCGGGGGCCTGCCGTACCTCCAGCAGGTGTGGGGCGACACGAACTGGCAGCTGTTCAAGGTCCACGAGCCGACGAACCTGGTGGTCGGCCCGGCGACGGTGGTGCGGGCCGGGGCGGACCAGATGGTCGTCGACGTCAAGCAGGCCGGGCGGGTGCTGGTGCGGATCCCGCATTCGCCGTGGCTGGGGCTGGTGGACGGGGCGGGCAAGCCCGTGCCGCCGCCGCAGGAGACCTTCGCTTCGAAGGCGCGCAGCGGCAGCGGCGGCGGGGCGTCGAGCACGCTCCCGAAGGAGTACGCCAATACCGTCGGGTGCCTGTTCAAGGCGGCCCCGGACGAGGCGGGCGATGTGTGGACGGAGCTGCTGGCGCCGGCTCCGGGGGAGTACCGGGTGGCGGCGAAGTACCAGCTGCCGCGGGGGACGCCCTGTCCGGAGGAGCTGATCCACCAGGTGCTGGGGCCCCCGGCGCGGTCGGCTCCGCCGCGTCCTTGATCCGGAATTCTTTACGGTCCGGTCCGGGTGCGTTGTTCCGTATATATGCATACGATCCCAGTAGTCCGATTGGGTGCTTCCCGAAGGAGTTGACGACGGGATGAGCAAAGAGCAGAAGCAGGACGTCCGGGCGGTCATCGCGAAGGCGCAGGAGCAGATCCAGCTGCCGCGTACGCAGGGCCACGGCTTCGAGGGTCCGGTACGGAGCAAGGTCAAGGGCGGAGCGCACACCAAGGCGGCGCTCAAGCGGGCCGGGACTCCGCAGGGTGACCGGATCGGCGAGCGCAGCAGAGGCCTGAGCTGATCCTGTCGCGAGGCGGCATTCGGGATGACGCGGCCCTTCCGGCTTAGGCCGGGAGGGCTTTCGTCTGCCCGGGGCCGGGGCCTTGACGTCTTCGTGGGGGAGCGGCCGGGCAACCGTTACACCGTCGAGGGACGACCCACACACGGCCCTCGTAACGTCGCGGGAGAGGGTTCACGCCCCCTGGACCTTCCCCTGTCCCTGGACCTTCACCCGCCCCTGGGCCTCCGCCCTGCCGCCCGTCCACGTCCGGGCCCCCGGCCCCCGCCCCGCCCCGTCCGGAGTACCCCATGACCCGCACCCTCGTCCGAGCCCGCCGCGCGGCGGCCGCCGGAGCCCTCGCCCTCGCCGTGACCGGCGGCCTCGCCGCCTGCGGAGGCGGTGGCGGGGTCGGTGCCGGGGGCGTCGAACTGGCGGCGGACCCGAAGGTCGGCAGCACCGCGGCCCCCGCTCCCGTCACCGGAGGCGACCTGTCGCTGCCCCGGTCGAAGCCGACGGGCATGAAGATCGCCTCGGCGGGCGTGGACGCCACCGGGATGGTCGACCTCGTGGTGGACCCGGCTTCAGGGGAGCTCGGCGTGCCCGACGCCGACACGGCCGCGAACAGCCCCGGCTGGTGGACCCAGGGCGTGACCCCGGGGGAGAAGGGGGTCGCGGTGCTCGTCGCGCACTTCGACACCAAGTACGGGCCGGCGCTGATGAAGGACGTCGGCAAGGTCAGGCTCGGGGACCTCGTCGAGGTGCCGCGCGAGGACGGGCGGACGGCCAAGTTCAAGATCCGCGAGATCGAGGACGTGAACAAGAAGGACTTCCCGACCGACAAGGTCTACGGGCACACGAACCGCTCCGAGCTGCGCCTGCTGACCTGCGGCGGCGAGCTCAAGGACGGCCACCGCACGAATAATGTGATCTTCTACGCCGACCTGGTGGAATGACGGCGTGAAGCCCAAGACGGCAGCCGGGCGGCTGCCCGCCCTCCTCCTGTTGCTGCTGCTGCCCGCCGCGGCCCTCCCGCTGGTCGGCTGTGACGCCGGCGGCGGCCTCCAGGTCACCGACGACGGCCGGCCCGCGCCCCGCGCCCAGGGGCCGCACCGGCTGTGGCCCGACCGGCCCCCGGCCCCGCCGGAGCCGGCCGAGGTGCGGCGGCCCGACGGGCCCGTCCGGGTCGCGGGCATCGACGTACGCAAGCGCGCGCTGCGCGACGTACGGCCGGCGGACGTGCTGAAGGCCGACCTCCGGCAGGGCGGCGGCGCCCCGCAGCCGGGCGACGGGGGCGAGCTGGGTGCCGTACTGCGCGCGTGCGAGGACCCCGAGGCCGCCGGGTGCCCCGTACGGCGGGCCCACTACCGTGATCTGACCGGCAACGGCCGGGACGAGCTGATCCTCGGCGTCGAGCTGCCCGGGCACCGCCTGAACCTGCGCGTCTACACCGCCGACGACGGCAGGCTGCTGAGGATCATGGACACCACCGCTCGCGTCATCGACGTGCAGCTGACGGAACGGGACCTGATCATCCAGTCGACCACCAGTTTCCCGGGGACCGAGAGCCGCGACGTGTGGACGTGGTTCCCCGAGCAGCAGGCCATGGTGCCCCGCCTGATGGAGACCGTCCGCAGCCCGTCGGAGCCGCGCTGATGCGCCTGCCCGCCTGGACGGCGACGCTGACCTGGAAGGCCGCCGTCTTCATCACCCTCATGTGCTGCGGGCTCGCCGCGCTCCTCGGCGGCCTCGTGCACAGCGCCATGACCCAGCAGACGGTCGGCACCGCGCGCGAGAAGGCGCTGGCCAAGCTGGAGCGGGCCGTCAAGGCGTACGAGACCGGCGCGCGCCTGCCGCGCGGCGAGGGCATCGACCCCGTCGGCCTGCCGCCGGAGCTGCGCGCCCTGGCGGTGAGCGGCAAACGCGGTACGGCCATCGGCGAGCACCGGGGCCGGTCCGCGATGTGGGCGGCGGGGCCCGCGGACACCGACACGGCGATAGCCGCCTCGGTCGACTTCACCGCCAGCGAGCGGATCATCGCCGACCTGGACCGCGCCATCCTCGGCTCCTCGGTGCTGGCCATCGGCGGCACCCTCCTCATCGGCGCCTTCGGCGTCACCCGCATCACCCGGCGGCTGCACCTGACCGCCCAGGTGGCCCGCCGGATCAGCGCGGGGGACCTGGACGCGCGGGTCAACGACGCGTCGCGGAGCAAGGACGAGGTGGCGGCGGTCTCCGAGGCCCTGGACACGATGGCCTCGACGCTCCAGTGCAAGCTCGAATCGGAGCAGCGGTTCACGGCGGACGTGGCCCACGAGCTGCGCACCCCGCTGACCGGCCTGAACGCGGCCGCGGAACTCCTGCCGCCGGGCCGCCCTGCCGAGCTCGTACGGGACCGGGTGCAGGCGATGCGCTCGCTGACGGAGGACCTGCTGGAGATATCCCGGCTGGACACGGGCAGCGAGCGGGTGGACCTGGACTCGTACGACCTGGCCGACCTGGCGGCGCGCACGATCCGCGGCTCCGGGACCGACACCGGGCTGGTGGTGCGCTCCCGGCTCAGGGCGGAGACGGACCGGCGCCGGCTGGAGCGGATCCTGGGCAACCTCATCGCCAACGCCCACCGGCACGGCGCGGCCCCGGTGACGGTCACGGTGGACGGCGCCGTGATGACGGTGGCCGACGCGGGCCCGGGCTACCCGGAGTACCTGCTGACCACCGGCCCGCAGAGGTTCCGTACGGAGGGCATGAACAAGGGGCACGGCCTGGGCCTGACGATCGCCCGAGGCCAGGCGCGGGCCCTCGGCGCGACCCTGACCTTCCGCAACCCCCCGTCGGGCGGCGCCGAGGCCCGCGTCACGCTCCCCGCCCAGCCGACTTCCGCGCCGGCACCGGCCTCCACCCCCGACTACGGGCCGCCCCGGCTCCCGTGACGGCCGGGGCTGTTGCCGGTGCCATCCCACCGGACGCGAAAAGGGCCCCCGGCCGCATGCGGCCGAGGACCCTCGGATCGTGCCCTCGGCAGGATTCGAACCTGCGACACCGGCTTTAGGAGAGCCGTGCTCTATCCCCTGAGCTACGAAGGCGGGGCTCTGCCGGAACCGTGCGCCAAACTCGTTCGAACAGCTGAACGAGTTCATCCAGATTCCCACAGGGTTGTGGTGGCGCAGCCGAACAGGGCCGAGCCGCCGCGGACAGTGTAGCGGGTGGGTCGCAGTGCGCACTTGGGGATATCCGCCGCCTACTCCGGCCGGGGCAGGCCGGCGGACCTGACGTACACGACCGTCACGGCCGACGGGGCCAGGGCTGCCGCCTCGGCCGGCTGCGCGTCGAGCGGATCGAGCTGCTCCAGCTGCACCGGATCGATCCGGATACGCCGCTCGCCGACCAGGTCGGCACGCTGCGGGACCTACGGGCCGAGGGCAAGATCGGCCGGATCGGGCTGTCCGAGGTCACCGTCGGCGAACTGGGCCAGGCGCGGGAGATCGTCGAGGTGGCGAGCGTGCAGAACCGGTACAACCTGCTCGACCGGGAGCACGAGCCCGTGCTGGCGGCCTGCGAAGCGGCCGGGATCGCGTTCCTGCCGTGGCGCCCGGTCGCCTGGGGTGAGTCGGGGGCGAGGGCCGAGATCGCCGCCGTGGCCGCCGAGGCCGGTGCCACCCCCACGCAGGTCGCCCTGGCCTGGCTCCTGGGCCACTCGCCGGTCATCCTCCCCATCCCGGGAACTGCCCGGATCGGCCACCTGGAGGAGAACCTCGCCGCGGAACGCCTCCGGCTGTCCCCGGCCCACCGCGAGTGCCTCGACGGCCTGACGGGCCCGGCCTCCTAGCCAGTGCTGTGGCCGGAAAGGTGAACCCTTCCGGCCACAGCACTAGGCCGTGTCTGATGGTTCTTTGATGAGGTCGCGGAGCCAGATCACGATGGCTGCTGTGGCCAGGGTGCCGTTGAAGATGTAGTCGCGTTTGTCGTACCGAGTCGCGACGGC
>NZ_JBEZMA010000089.1:0-21738 GCF_040652415.1 Streptomyces sp. NPDC048255 | reverse complement strand
GCCCGTGAACGTCTCCACCCACAACGGCTCAGTCCGCAACACCCCACCCATACAAGCAAAATGCCCAAGACTGAGCCTTCTGCAACAACCTTTAGTGCTGCTCAGGTCCAGGGCTGCTCGAGCGACCGTCTGTGCTCCCGGACGCGGGCGGAGTCGGTGGCCGGCGGAGAGCGGTCATCAAGTACGCCGCAGCCGTAAGGAGCGGCCCTAGGCAGGCAGCCGCCAGGCCCAGCGCTTTGATGGTCTGCCATGTCGTACTCACTGTGGGTCGACAAGCCCGGTCACACTCCCACTCGATCGCCGAACCCGTCCTCGCAGCAGCAAGAACAGCACACCCGATGAGGAAGAGTGCGATCCCCGACCAGAACATCCTGCGAGCGGCGCTCTCATACCCTCGCGAGTATCTGTCAACCATGCCAACACGGTGCCACTGATGATGCTTTGTCGGCAACGGCACCGTGCCACCGACTGCTGAACCCCGACCTCGAGTCCGGCGAAAGCCAGTGGACCATCCTGGTCGACCCCTCGGGCCAGCCCCTGTGCCTCAGCCCACACACACAGAACCGCTGATCGAGCCATATCGAAGCAGCAGGTGGCGGCGCGTTACGGCACCGGCGTCACCTAAGGGCTGTCCCGCATTCCCCTGGACAGGTGAGCGACTGACTCAGCCAGGGCCGTAGTGTTCGCCTGGTGATCAGTTGCGCTTCGGGTCGAGCCGCGGCCCCTGTCGATGGCGACGGGACGCAGTCCGGCTCGATCGGTGGCCAGGCTCATGGAGGTCGATTCCATCGTGTGGACCGAAGTTGTGATGGCCCTGCCTGGGACGGCGCTCTTTCAGCCTCCTGCATCGGAGCAGTCGCTGGCTCACTGCGCTAGGGTCCTCGGCCATGCCCTGCCTGCGGACCTCGCGGCCATTCTCAGGGAGAGCAATGGCATCGAGGGCGAGTACGGCGACGGCCTCATCTGGTCTGCCGATCGCATCGCGTCCGAGAACCAGACCCTTCGCGCGGATGCCGAGCTCGCCAGCTTGTACATGCCGTTCGATCCGCTGCTCTTCTTCGCGGACGCGGGGAACGGGGATTTGTTCGCACTCCTCCCCAGGATCGACCGGCCCGACGTCTTCGTCTGGAATCACGAAGACGACAGCCGCACCTGGGTGGCACCCAGCCTGGCTAAATACCTCGACCGACCGCGACGACCCAGTCCAAGTCGCCCTCGACGTCGGCCTGGGCGAGCAGGGCGGTGAAGACCCTCTCCCCGGTGCCGTCGGCGGCCCACTTCCGCAGCCGGTCGTGGGCGCCCTTCCACGACCCGAAGTGGTCCGGCAGATCTATCTGCCCGTGCGGTACTTGAACGCGATCGCGTCGATCACCTGTCGGTGATCCCGCCACCGCCCGCCCCGCTTCGGCGTCCGGTCCGGCAGCAACGCCTCGATGCGTGCCCACTGGGCGTCAGTCAACGACACACATCAACCAACGATCCGATGATCCGAAGGAAACGGCCTAGTGCTGTCAGTGTCCGTTGATAGCGTGCTTCGTTCAGTCGTGGAGTTCATGAGGGGACAGGGTACGTGCGAAATGTGACATGTCATCAGGTTGGCGAGCAGCGGTTGGCCGAGGCGCTCGACGACATCCACGGGCGGGCCTACACGCGGTGGCACTCGCTGCGGTACGGCAGCATCTCGCCGACGCTGATCCGGGCCATGGCGGACGAACTGCTCGACCATGTCGCCGCGCGAACGGTGACGGAGCCGGGGCTCGACGCCGCGGCCGGCACGGTCGCTGTCACCGCCGCTGAGTGTGTGCACGGAGTGCTGAGCATCATGTGCTTCCCGAGCGGGGACCAGGAACTCCGGTTCCCCCTCGTCGGGGAGCGGATCAGCACGGACCCGGACGACGACGAGTTCGGGGACGGGCCCATCACCTTCCAGGACGTCGTCCAGGAGGCGCCCACCGCGCGGACCTGGCTCGACATGTTCGAGATGTGTGTCGTCAGCGGGCATGTGTGGGACTGGGAGCAGGTCACCGGGCTGCTGCTGCGCGGCGACTACGCGCCCGCCATCCGTGACGGCGTGCCCTATAACCGGTACACCTCCCTCTCCGACCCCGCCGACCTCGCCGCCATGGACGCCCTGTGCCTCTATCTCACCGAGGCGGCCGGGCATCTGCCCCGCGACTGGCCTACGGTTCCGCTGCGCAAGCCGGACGCCGGGGAGCGCACGGAGGCCGCCCGGCGGCTCGACGAGGTCGGCGACGCGCTGAGCGCGGACCAGCGGCTGCTCCGCGTACTCCTCGACGACGACCAGTACGCCTTCGAGGACGCCCTCGTCGCCCGGCTGGTCGCGTACCGGGAGAGCGTCGAGGCCGATGCCGGTGATCCCGCGCCTCGGTCCCTCCTCCCCCTCGGCACCCTCGCCCTGGCCTGCCTCGCCGTCCAGGTCCATGGGTGGGAACTCGGTGTCCGGTCCGGGTATCTGCCGTACGGTCTGCTGGGATCGCCGGACGCGCCGCGCCGGGCGGCGGAGGGGAACCGGAACAATTTGGGCTGCTGGGCCGCCAAGTAGGCCACCCGGGGTGCGGAAGTGGGTCTGGCCCGACATCCAGGACATCGTCGTGGAGACGGACTCGTCCCCACCGAGGCAGCGCGACTGGCTCGGGCAAGTTGGCCCGCAGGGATGGACCAGAGACGACGAAGAAAAGTTCGGCGACTGGTAATGCGGACTTTCACGGCGAAGGACGGTGGCCACACCCGCGTGGCCCGCGGCGGCCCGGGCGGTGACCCTGCCGGCTCCTGGAGAGAATGATGGACAGCCTGAGGCGTCCGCCCGAACACCAGCCGGTCCGGATACCACTCGCGCTCCGGATTCCGAACTCGAACGCTGGACCACCGGCAGCAGCGGCTCGACTACTGCCCACAGCTCGTCGTCGGCTTCCCACGGCTTCGGCCGCACCATCCCACACCCCCGGATCTGCAACCCCGGAGCGATCCGACCGCCTCGAAGATCATTCTGTTAGGAGTTCTTAACCGACCTGCGGGTCACTTTGGCGTCTTGCGTCGCCAATCCGGGGTGGTGGTGGGATGCCCCAGCCGCACCCGGCGAGGATCCGTGGCGCCGTCGTGGAGCCACCGACACAGCGCTGCCTGCCGGTCGCCATCACCGCCTGCTCCCCCTCTCAGGCCAGCCCATCCGGTGATGGCGCTCCTTGAAAACGGCTGTGGCCCACATTTCGTGACGATCACGTTGGAGTGTTGGCGTACACGTGAGGGGTAGATATCGCAGATCTTGTGACGCGAGACCGCCCGCAGCTGGTGGGGGCAGTGGATGATAGGAGATGCTTTTGCGTAAGCGGGGGCGGTGGGCGTGAGCCGTGCGTTCAACCGCCCGGGCGAGGCTGTGTAACAGATGCCACCGGTCCGCGACCTGGATCGCGTTGGGAGCGGCCCGTTTCGTGGCCTCGCTGAACGCGCTGTTTCGGTCTCGGCAGACAATCTCGACGCCGGGATGTTCCGTGAGCCAGGCGGCCAAACTGTCTGCGGCACGGTCCGGCAGCAGATCGACAGGACGGCCGGTCTCGACGTCAACGAGCACCGTTCCATAGGTACGTCCCTTGCGGAACGCGAACTCGTCCACACCGAGGACCCGGATAGTCCCGATCGGTGGATCGGGCAACAGGCGGAGCTGCCGCAGGATCGCCGCCCGAGTGGTCCGAAGCCCTAGTCGGGGCGCGAGCCGGGCGCCGGCCCGTGCACCCATTGCCAGCCCGATCGCCTGAAGCATGCGGCCCACCGTCTGAGTCCGACGTGCATGTCGCCTGGTCAGAAGATCGATCTGCTCGACGAACGTCCGCCGGCAGCAGGCAGTGTTGTCGCAGAAGAACCGACGGACGTGCAAGCTGAGGACGACCCGCCGCCCGCCCAACGGACGGTCCGCCAGCCGCCTCCAGTACGTGCTGTGAACTCTCGTCCCGACAGACCCGCAGGCTGAACAGACGACGTCCGTGATTTCACTGCGGGCCTCGATCCGAACAGCCTCGTCGTCGGCATCCACGCTGTCGACGACGAGGCCTTCGACCTCGGGCCAGACCAACTCTCGGAACCTGCACTCGATCCCCACCAGAACAAGGCTGACGGGTGAGCAGTCCCCGCCCCTGCCCTTGATCGAAATTGATCGTCACGAAATTGGGCCACAGCCTTGAAAACGGCCACCCCCTGCTCAGCAGTACCCCAGACCTGCTCACGGGATCTCCCCACCGATCCCCGAGAGCGGAACGGCGAGCCGTGCTGCACGGAACCTTCCGACGATTGCAGAATCGTTGCAGGCATGACGGCGCGAGCTGCAGGAGCTGGAAATGAGCGACCAACGCACCCACTCCGCGATCACCAGCGATGGCGTCTCCATCGTCGGAACCGTGCACGGTCAGGGTCGGCCTCTGGTGCTCCTGCAAGGGATCATTGGTGATGGCGACCTCGATTGGGGCCTGCTACTGGAACACCTGACCGGCCGGTTCACCTGCCACCTGACGAGCCTGCGGGGTCGTGGCCTCAGCGGCGATCACGGTGACCTCAGTCCCGGTCGGCTCGTCAAGGATGTCCTCACCTATGTCGGCAGCATCGGGGAACCGACCGGGCTGGCGGGGTGGTCCTACGGCGCCCACCTGGCGCTTGCCGTGGCGGCGCAGTCTGACACGGTGAATGCGGTGGCCTCCGTTGAGCCTGGGGTGCTGAGCCTGATGGACGAGCGGGAGCAGGCGGTGCTCGGCGCTGCCGTCGCCCGGACGGGTGAGCTGGCTGCTGACGGCAGGTTTGCAGACGCGGCTCGCGCTTTCGCTGGGTGGCCCTTCAACGACGAAGAGATCGCCGTGGCCGAGCAGGCCGGCTACTTCGAAGCCGCAGGGCGTTACGTCCCGAACCTGCTCAACCTCCTCCAGCAGTCGATGGAGTACGAAGGTCCCACCGCTGATGACCCGGCCGTGCTTGGTGCCATCTCCGCCCCGGTGGCGGTGCTGCACGGCTTGCACACCAGGCCCTTTCTCATCGCCAGTGCACAGTACGTGGCGGACCACGTTCCCCACGCGCGCGTGCACCAGATCCCCGGCGCGGGGCATGCCGCCCTCCTGACCCACCCCGAGGCACTCGCCGCGGCACTCATCGAGTTCTTCGCGCAGGAGGCCCAGCACTCGGCCTGACCTTGTTCGTCTGCCCCGCCTCCGCGTCGCTTCCCAGCTCGGCTCCGGAGCCCTCGCCCAGACACTGGGGGAAAGCAACCCGCCGGCGCGTCCGGCCCGCACCTCACGAGCGGGCCCCCGGGCGCACTAGGCACTCGACGCTAATTGAAACTCCCCACTCCGTTGACCGTCGGAGCATGTGAGGCGACGAGCGCCCCTGGTCGAATTCAGGGTTGTGACCGCGCTTCCGTGATGACTACGCCTTTCGTGAGTGTGTCGGCCACGGCGCTTGTGAGTGTGACCTTCGGCCGCGGCGCTCGTTCACCGACAGTGAGAAAGATCATCACCGTCGTAGCCCGGGGCACGCGCGTCTCGACGGCGTCGATGCCGGAGCGGTGGCCTGCCAGGTCGGCTGAACCATGCGACTGATCCACGCCGTCTGTATCGCGGCCGTGGTCCTGCTGCTGACGAGCTGCGCCAATCCTCCGAGCGCATCCCGCCCTGAGATCCCGGCCGGCGACCAGGCCCAGAGCGACCTCATCAAGTCCGCGCAGCTTGCTCTCGTCACGCGGTGTCTCTCCGGGCAGGGGCTGACCGTGCCGTCTCTACAGGAACACCCGAAGGCCGCCTCCGCGGGGGACAAGCGGTTCCAGGCCGCCTATTTCGGCACTGACCCCCGCGAGCTGTCCCTCACCCTTCCCACCGGATACACGGTCACCGCCAACACGGACGGCTGCCTCGCTGACGCGCAGCGCGTCCTCTACGGCGATCAGAAGCGGTGGTTCCAGGCCGAGGTGATCGTCAACAACCTGAACGCGGAAGCACGGGCCCGGATGGCGACCGACCCCGATCACCGCGCCGCGACGGCCCGCTGGGAACGCTGCACCGGACACCTGACTCGAACGCGCCCGGACCAGCCGGACCCGGCCGTCACCGACCGCTGCAACCGTGAGAGCGGCCTGGCCGAGGTCGAATCCCGCCTGGAGCCCACCCTGCTGGCCAAGGTACGTACCGAGCGGCGCGAGCAACTATCCGCTTACCGACAGCTGCGCACGATCGCGCTGCAGCGCGCCCTCGACCTGACCTCCGGCGCAAAGGCCCCCTAGGGGCCCAGTCAGAGAACCCGACCACCGATCTGAAACCGACCGAACCGAAAGGGCACCACCCCTCATGACCATGCAACGCGTCATCACTTCCGCCGCCGCGGCACTCCTCGCCATGACCGGAGCCCTGACGGTCTCCACTGCGGCCGGCGCAGCCGACTGCCCCAGCGGAAACTTCTGCGCCTGGGAGCATGCCAACTTCGATGGTCAGCGCGCCAACTGGTCCGGCGATGACGGCTGGTGGGAGAGCTACATCGCAGACGAGGACTCGTCGTGGGCCAATCACGGAATTTCGGGTCCGGGTGTCAAGGACCACGTCAAGGTGTACTCCCGGGCGCAGCAGGGCGGCCACATGACCATCTGCCTGACCCCCGGACAGGAGGTCGGCTACAACGGAGCGGCGAACGACAACGGCGACTCCCACACCTGGGCGATGAGCTGCTGAACCAAGCCCGTGCCGGCAATGAATCCGACCCGTTGTCCCGGGCTCCATGCGGGTGATCGCTCCTGGGCGACGGTCCCTCATTGAGCCGTATGAGTCCGCACCCAAACGTGGACTCATACGGCCCGACCGCGACACACCGGGCCACGGACGGAATGTACGGCCGAGTATCCGCCTGGCTTTCGCAGGACCTCGTCCAGGCGTAGCCATCACGAAAGCGTGGTCAGAACCCGAATTTTGGCTGTGCCCGCGCTTCCGTGATGGCTACGGCTGGACGAGGATTCGGGCTCTCAGTACGTGGAACGAGGCCCGGCCGTACATCTGCCGTTTGATCGTCTTGATGCGGTTGACGTGGCCCTCTACGACGCCAGAGCTGTATTGCAGGGTCAGGCCTGCGGTGACGGCGTCGATATCGAACTTCATGAACCGGGCGAACCCGCGGATCGGCTGAGGTGCGTCACGTTCCACTTCTCTGATCCAGTCGGGCAGCAGATGTCCGGTGCGGTCGCGGACCAGGGCAGTGAACTGCTGCGCGACCTCGCGGGCGCGAGCGATGTCGGGGCAGGCCAGGCAGACCTCGCCGAGCCGGACCTCGTCGACTTCACTCAACGACTCACGGCGACGCATGATCCAGGACGTGATCGCGCTTGGGCTCGGAATCGGTGCTGGTGCGGGCATGGCCGTGCCGTCCCGAAGAGTCGTGACGTATCGGCGGACCGTCTGAACTGTGCCCCCGAATCCACGCTCACGGACCTCTCGGAAGAGGCGGCTGGCGTCCGCGCAGCCCTTGAGGCAGCGGGCTTGCAAGTAGGAGTGGAAGGGCGTGAGGAGCCCCGTTCGACGATGCCGGGCAGATTCGATGAGTACGGCGAGATCGGTGTCCCGGAAGTGCCGCACTGTCTTGCGGTCCATGTCCAAGCGGCGCGCGATCGCGCTGATCGTCCATCCTTTGTCGACCAGATCGAGGATGGCGGCGTGCCGGTGAAGGGTCCGCTCGACGATGGCAGTCTTCGGCAGCGCGGCCAGCTGATCCGGCACCCAGGTGTCAGGGACCAGGGCGTCAGGTCGAGCCAGCTCCTGGGCATGTTTCCGCAGGCAGGCGCGGTGCTGGTGACATGTCTTCTCCACCACGACGGACAGGTTCTGCAGCAGATTCCACCGGTCGGCCACCTCGATCGCCCCGGTGGCGGCCTGCTTGATCGCGCGGGTATGGCCGGTGGCCCGGTCACGGCAAAAGACCTCCGCTCCGGGATGGGCCTCCAGCCAGGCAAGGAAGGTCTCCGAGCTGCGGTCGGGCAGAACATCGAACGGCTTGCCCTGTTCCACGTCCACGAGCACCGTTCCGTAGGTGTGGCCACGCCGGAAGGCGAAGTCATCCACTCCCAGGACCCGCGGAGCCCGAGCCGGCCCGCCGGCGCCGACAGCAGACGGATGAGCGACGTCCGGCGCCCAGACAACGCCAGCCGTCGGCAGAGGCGTTCTCCCGGGCGGCCCCCAAGCTCCATGGCCACGAAACGGACGAGGTCACGCATGGCCACCGACGACTGACCGGGTGACCTGGTGACCGGGTGACCTGGTGACCTGGTGACCTGGTGACCTGGTGACCTGGTGACCTGGTGAAACCCTCAACCTGCTCAACGAAAGTCCGCCGGCGACACATCGGCATTTCGCAGAGGAACCGCCGCACCCGTAGTCGGACGAGCACCTCTCGGCCGCCGACAGGCTGATCGGCCAGCCGCCGCCAGTACCGGCTGTGAACCCGCCGTGCGCCGTTGCCACAGTCCGGACAACGGCCAGGCGGTCCACTACCAACCGCGTCCACAAATAGGGTGCGGCTGGCGACATGCACCCGCTCGATCCTCAGCTCGATTCCCGGAAACAGGACGTCCGACAGCTCACGCAACCCCATACAGAAGTTGTGCCGCGACGAAACGATCCGGCATGCCAGCTTCTGCGGTGGCGATCAGTAGGGGCGCTTGATGTCGTGAGCCTCCAACGCCGACTTCAGAAGGCGAGACGGTGAGGGGCCAGCCGGTGCTCGTCGGCAGAGGTGCAGCCTGAGGCAGGCCTCCGAGTGTCATCGCTCTCCGGCAACCCAGAGACACGGCACCCAACCGCGGAGAAGGCAGACCAGCCCCGGATCCGCGGTGCTGGTGGAGTGTTCAGGCTTCGACGTACGCCACGATCGTGATAGTCCTCAATGCGGTCACGTAATAGATCACGCGTACTCCGTCGACCTCGTCCGCGTAGTCGCGCAGCATCGTGCCGGGTACCTCGGTGCCCAGCTCCGGGTTGACGCTGATGGCGACGATGGTGCGGTCAAGGCGGTGCGTCTCGTTGGCCGTGAGCTTGGCCAGCTGCGTGAGTGCGGGCTCCACCATGACGACGCGCGAGCGCCCCGCGGCGTGCTCAGGCGACACGGGGCTGCTCGTCGGCGAGGCGGGCGAGGTGGGCGTCGCGGGCGGTCTCCCACAGCACTCCGGTCTCGGCCGAGGGGTAGCCGTGGGCGGCGATGTCCTCCAAAACGGAGGCGAGGACGTCGACTTTCGCCCGCTGGTCTGCCGCGTACGCGAGGACGGACGCGGCAGCGTGCTCGTCGAGGGGATGACGGTCGGGCACGGGCGCGGTCGCCGGCTGTTGGCTCATCCGGGGCTCCTGGGCTGTCTCTGGCGTGTGCCCCTACGGTATCGCCGCCGGGGAGCCCGGAACCCGAACTCATCCACATCGATCACGACGGCGGCGCCAAGGCAACCCGAAATTTACGAACAAACGACTCGCGTTCAAAGCCACTCGAGGTCCTGGCCGGTGGGAATCGTTGGTCAGACGGTGACTTCCGGGTCTCTGGCGTTCCAGCGGATCAGCAGGCCGGCGGTCAGCAGGCACAGCAAGGCCGGGGTCGTCGGCAGGAGGAGGTCGGAGGCATTGCCCTGCCATAGCTGGGCGTTGGTTACCCAGGCCAGAGGTAGGTCCAGGAGGAAGAGGGCCAAGCCGGTGGGCCAGAAACGGCGGCGCGACCTCGTGGTGACGCCCCACAGGAGCAGGACGCAGGGAATGACGAGGAGGACCGCTGTCGTCACGGTCCGGTTGGGACGTGGGGTGAAGGACTCGGAGCCCGGCGTGGCCAGTGCGATGACTGCCAGGAGGAGAGCGAGGAGCAGGTGGCCGGTTCCGAGGCGACGTTTCTGTGGCTGAACAGCCCCCGGCGCATGGGGGCGTGGACGGGGCGTCCTTGTCGCGGCCCCCGGCGAACGGGCGGGCCCGGGCGTGGCAGCCGTGGTCACGGGGGCAATTGGCACCCGAGCCGTGCAGTCATTGGCCGGTGGTACGGGAGTGGGATTGGGGGACACCGGAGGTGGCCCGAGCGTGGGGTGGGCGGCCTCGAGGCCACAATCGTTCATCTCGGCAGGGACGGCCTGCGCGTCGGCGTCGACCGTGTCGTGGCGGTCGGCCGCCGCGACACGCGCGGCCGCCGCGAAACGCCGGAGCGCCTCGACCCGGGGGCCTGGTGGGACCTGGTGCGCGCCCCGTCCACGATCCGCCACCGCAGCACGCGAGCCCGCTGAGACGCGAGCGGCGTCGGTGATCCGGCGGGCGGGGGCGTTGACGGCCGTCATCGATCCGTCGAGGCCGTACACGAAAAGTGCGATGCCGTTCTCGAGCGCGTAGTCGACCGCTGTCGTGGTGTAACTGCTGCCCGTGAAGAAGAGAAGCTGCCGGTCCAACCTCTGGCCGCGCGCGCCGAACAGGCGCTGCAACTCGGGACGCCCCACCGCCGCCGCTTGGTACTTGACCTGGCCCAGCGCCCGCGCTGACCGCACGTCGACCCCGCCGTCGGCGCCCCCTGGCTGGGCGATCGCGTCAAGGTATCCCCAGTAACGCATCCAGGCAGCGGCATTGTGCTCGGCATCGCGCCACGTTTGGACCGGACGTCTCTCTGGCGGCGGCCCGGGCCGTTCTGCCCCGGAGGTTATTTCGCTGGTCACAGCTACGAAGTATCGCAGGGCAGGTCAGCCGGGAAGCCGGGGGTGGCCCCGCAGGGACGCTCGGGTCTCGATCCGCTGCTCATGGAGTGGCGCGGCGGCTGGCTGGCCGTCCGGAGCGCCAACTCCGGCGAGGCATGACACGGAATCGTCCCCCGGCCGGGCGACACGGGCGCCGGGTGGCTGTTGGACCGCGGATGGCCGGGGTGTCACATGGGCTGGCCACGGCCCACCACGGCCAACCCCGACGGCCCCGGCGCCGGTCACGGCGGCGCCGGGGTCTTCAGACCTACATTTTCTTACAGGTGACCTTGGCGCCGTGGTACGGGAAGGTGACGGTGTCGCCCTTCCATCCCACGCTCCACGGCGACAGCTTCTTGCTACCGTCTTCGCCGAACTCCATGCTCATCAGCTCTTTCGTCTCTCCGGGCACACCGCTGACGTGGTACGGGCCGTCGTCGCCAGACAGGGACAGTCCGCCGACGGCCTGTGTCCGTCACGCAGGCGGGCGGCGACTTCCTCGGCCAGGGCGAGTACGGCCCGCCGGTGTTCGCCCGGGTGGAGTACGTCGTGCTCGAAGGCCCGGTCGGCGGCCAGGGACTTTGGGATCCGCTCCGTCTGAACGGTGCGGGGGTCTTGTCCTCGGGCATGGTCGTGGAGCGCGCGGCCGACAGCGGCTCCGAAGAGCCGGACCAGGGTAGTCATGGGGGTGTCAGCGATATCGCCGATCGTGTGCAGGCCGTAGGCCCGCAGTTTCACGGCGGTCGCCGGGCCGACGCCGTGGAGGGCTGCCACCGGCCGGGGGCACAGCCACGATTCGACGTCCGTCTGCCTGATCACGGTGGTGGTGCCGGGCGGGGTGGAGGCGGCTGCCATGTGGCCAGCATTCGGTTCGGTGCGACCACGCACGTCGTCTGTATCCCGTGCAGGGCCAGAGCGCGCAGCCGCAGGAGGGCGGCGAGGCCTTGGCCGTCGCGCTGCCAGTAGCTGAGGGCTCCGGTGATGTCGAGGTGCGCGGCGTCGGGCGGGATCGCCTGGACGCGTGGGGTGATCCCCTCGGCCAGTGCCCGGACTTGGCCGACCCCAAAACGGACTTGGCCTGAGCGTGGCCTCGGGCTTTGGGCCCGATCAACGCGCCGACGCCGCCCTCCCATCAGAGACAACTGAAGTTGCCCAGTCGACGGGACCGGACACACTGTCCTGTCGCACCGAACGTTGAGCAGTCTCACCAAAGGTTGAGCGCCGACGGCCATCGGGCCAGATGGTCAGTCCGGCCGATCCGGTCCGAGGGCGGCGGTGGGCCGACACCGCAGACACTCGAAGCCATCGCGGGGACGTTGGTGGAGGTCTTCACCCTCTGTGCGTCGATTACGAAGCCGGTCGGTTCCGGGTTGCGGCTGCCGTAGACGGTGTTCCAGTGCGGGTAGTCGTGCGGCAGGTAGCGGAAGAGCCGAACTCCGCCGTCGTCCACACTCCCCGCTCTCCCACGAGGCCCTCCCCCATCGCCCACATGCACAGCCCCGATCCGGGCCAACGAGTCGACAATGCCGCAGCGCACCCGGCAGCCGGGCCCGAATCTACGAAAGAGTGCACCGGACCGCCCCCAGCCGCTGAGCGCCGGCTCCCGGCGCCGCATCAGGCAATGTTGTTTGCCCGGGCGGTCTGCGACGATGGCGCCATGAACGAGGAAGTCATTCCCATTCTTCGCGTCAAGGACGCTGCGGCGGCGGTCGCGTGGTACGAGCGGTTGGGCTTCGCCAAGCAGTGGGAACACCGCTTCGAACCGGGGTTTCCCGCCTTCGTCGAGGTCGCCCGGGGCGGGGTGCGGTTGTTCTTGTCGGAACATGAGGGCGACGCTCGCCCCGACACCTTGGTCTACCTCCGCGTTCGGGACGTCGAGGCCATCGCCTCCGAGTTCGATGTGCAGGCGAAGGACGCTCTGTGGGCGCGTGAGATGGAGCTGCGCGACCCTGACGGAAACCGGCTTCGGATCGGCACGCCGACGGAATGACACTCGGCGGCAGCGCGCAGCAGGGAAGCAACGCGGCGGCTGGCCTCTTTCACCGCCTCCTCCGGGCCTAGGCCCTGTCCGGGCGATCTTCGCGGGCCCGCGCCGCCTGGTACGGCGCCTCGCCGCGTTGTCGGACCGCGCGAGTACGGCCGAGTACGAGCTGCGCTCCTCCGCCCTGCGATGCACCGCACCAGACGACGCGGGCTGATCCACGAAGACCGCCCGGACAGGACCTAGCGTCTGGACGCGGGTGGGGGTTCTGCGTCGGTATGCCTGGCGGACTGAAGGGTGGCGAGGCCGAATGCCAGTCCTCCGGCGATGAACCAGGGGTTCCAGAGGGCCAGTGTCCAGGCCCGCTGTTCCACGCTCACGGAGGTGTCCAGGTGCGTTGTGTTGGTCAGCAGCAGCACCTCGATACCGATGCCACGGGCCAGTAGGAGGGCACTGACACCCCACCCCAGCCACCTTGCCAGCAGAGCGGGAAATCCCTGGAGCCTGGACCGGGCAAGCAGCCATGCCAGCAGGGCTCCGAGGAGGCAGAGCGTGCCCACACCCCACAAACCGGCTACGACGAACCACAGCGGGCGCTCGGCGGCGAGCGGACCGGCGGAGATGCTCAGCCCCACATCACCGCCGACGGCCCAGTAGAAGTGCAACCCGGCGAACGCGACCGCCCACAAGCATGCGGTACGTCCCCACAGCATGGACGGTTCTGCGCCCATTCCCTCCGATGCGCGTTTCACCGCCCGCCCTCAAGGACATTGCGCCTGTCAGCGCACCGGCCGTCCGTTTCCCGTGGCAACACGATGAACGCAGTGCCCTTGGTCAGGTCGATGCTGGAGCGGGGCGGCGCACCGTCGCTCTCGTCGTCCCGCTGCAGCAGTTCCACCCGTCGCTGCTCCAGCTCTACCGTCTTGTTTCCGTTCACGACCGCCGTGAATTCATCGAAGGCAATGTTCGACAGCGATCGTCCCGTGCGCCTGCGTACCCACGGGATGAAGCCCAGCCCCGTGAACCATCGCCACGCACTCTCCACCAGGGCGAACAAGGCCAGCAGGCACACGAATGCCGGAAACGACGCGGCCCACATCGCCACAGCTATCCCTCCATCGCCCTCAACACAGTTCGACTGCCGGGAAACGAAGGAGGGGGCGGCGTCGTTCCCATCGGACGTGAGCACTGGGAGAACTCGGGGACCCCAGCCAGCGGTCCGCGCATGGACCGCTCGCAGACACGCCGGCACCCATCCCGGCAGCGTCGTATGTCGCCCGATAGGGGTGGCTTCCAACCCCATCACAGGTGACGGCCCGTGTCGCATGGGCCGCGTGATCGAGTGACACTCCCCCTGGCCTGCGAGTCACCGGCCGCGGCCGACAGCGCGCCCTGGTGGGACGTTCAGGCGCGCTCGGGAGAGTCTCAATCCCAAGCATGGCCTTCCACCTCGGCCTTCGCCGCAGCCGCTTCGGCAGCAACGGCCTGAGATTATTCACGGGTTGTGACGCTTGTTCACGGGGGTTACGTGACCTCCAGTGGCGACCTCCGGAGGGCGATGCACGGGCCATTTGACGGCGTGCGCACCTGCCGCAACCCCAGCATCCGCGTAAGTCCTTCGCAGACGGCCCGGCGCTGAACTCGTCCTGGCGATGTCTGTGCTCGACGCTCTTCAGTCCAGAGACTCGAAGACCTCGTCCCAGAACGCCGAGTCATCGGTGTACGGCTCCTGGCCGATCAAGCGCTCGCGCAGATCCGTGATGGCGGTCGTGCGCACGGTGTCGTCGGCTGATTCCAGGACGTTGCCCGCCTCGGCGATCAGTCCGAGGAGGACGGCCAGCGTGGGAAGGTCATCGGCTGCCGGTCCCTTCCATCCGGCCCCGTGGTCCCACCCGTTGGGGTCGTAGTGGGTGATGCCACCGTCCGCCGCGTCGAGCATCAGGTGCTGGTCATACCGTGTAGCCACGGTGAAGCAGAAGTTCGTGGGCGGGGAGTCGTCGTCGGGATAGCGTTCCCCATAGATCTCGTCGGCATCGAAAGGTTCCATTCCGTCCTCGCCCCGCAAGTGCCTCGTGTCGATCCCCACGATGTCGAGGCGGACGGCGGGAAAGCCGACCGTGAGCAGGAACTCCCTCGTCCCGGCATGAGTCAACTCGGTCGGCAGAGCGGCCTCTTCCGGTCGCCAGAGCGAGCCCTCGCCCAGCCGTTCCTCCAGCCAGGCCGCGTCCGGTATCAGCGGTGTGTCGTTGTTCTTCAACTGCTTGGCTCCCCAGCGTTCGCATCGTTCGATCATTGCCAGCCCCAGTCAACCGCATGGCCGGCCGGCGAACACGCGGACGTCCCTCGTCTGCGGCCTTGCGAACCACCCAGGCGGTCAGACGGGCCACGCCGCGCACTCATGGGCCAACTACAGCGCTCAGGTCCCGGCGGGCGTGGAAGTATGCGGGCTGTTGGACTGTCTCCGCGCCCGCGCTACTGCCGGATTCTGGTCGTACTCCGTCGTCGTGTACCGGGCATCGACGTCACCGCGCCGACCTCGCACACGCCGTACACCGGCAATGCTCAGGGAATCGTCGAGCCCCTGCCGCGGCCTTGAGCGCCGTGCAAGACGTGAACTACACGTGGGCGTGATCCCTGCACCACGCCCACGTCGAGGGTGGTCAGCCGTGGCAGGCCCGCCCCGCTGACCGGCGATGATTGATGCGTGCGGGCTGGGCAGTGGCGTCCGGCGGATTCTCGGGGGTGGGGCAGTGATCAAGGTCGGGCAGCAGGGCGCGTTCAGCGTGAACAGTGTCGGCATGGAGCGCCGGCCGTTCCCATTGAGCTTCAGCGTCCGCGAGGCCGAGGGGCTGTGGCGGGTGAGCGCGGGTGCGGCCCAGGCGGGCGAGCTGGTCGACGTGCTCGTGGCCGTGGCGAACGGCGCGGTGGCGGTGGTGTCGCTGGAGACCAACTCCTATCTGGATGAGGACTGGCATCCTCTGCGCCCCTCGCTGATCGCAGCCGAGCTCGGCGTGCCGTGCACGGTCCACTCCCTCGAATCCTGGGCGTCCGGCACGAACGGACTCGCGGAGGAGTTCCTCGTGATGGACCGCGACCTCCTGCCCCGTCTCCTCGACGGCACTTGGTCGCCGTACGAGCTGACCCTGATCGACGTGCCCGCCGACGTGACCGCGGAGCAGCTCGACGAGCTCGCCCTCGTGCTCGGCACGACCGGCATCGAGGAGCCGCTCCTGAGCCGCCTGGGAGACTCCCGGGTCTGGTTCTCGGGCCACGACGACTGCTACGTGTTGTTGGAGACCCGCGACCCCGCCCTGCCGGCCGCGGTCCTGGCGCGGCTGCTGACCCTGATGGCCGGCTCCGCCCTCGCCGAACTCATCGAGGAGCCCTTCTCGCGCGTTCCCGAGCCCGGGCCCTGGCTCCCCGAGCAGCTGATCGCCACCGCACCCCATTGGATCGGAGCCCTGGGCAACGTTACCGAGGATCTGGTCACCATCGGGCTGGCTGCCCTGCCGGACCCGTGGCGGCTTGGCGTCTCGTTCCCGCAGCAGGCCGACCTCACCGCGATGCTCGACGTACGTCAGGGCACCTGGCGGATCACGGCCGAGGAGTAACACGAGGAGCCACCCCCAGCGAAGGTGCCGGGCGTCAGCGGTGGCAGGTCACGCAGCCTACGGAGCGGCACCGGGAGTTCCACGGGGCGGGCCGCGGGCGTTCCTACGGGGCGGGAGTCGCGGGTCCCTGCGGAGCGGGAATCGGGAATTCGTGCGGGACCGGCGGGTGGCATGCGGCGCGGGTGTCGTCTTCCTCCGCGCGGGGCCAGTACCGTCCTTCGAGGGCCTCGGCGCTGCGGTTGAGCCGGACCAGGACGTCCTCCAGCTCCCGTACTTCCTCAGGGGACCAGTCGGCGACCACCCGGGCCAGGCAGGACCGGTTGACCTCACGGTCTTCGGCGAGCCGTCGCCCGCCTTCAACGGTGATGCGCAGCTTGCGGGCCATGCCGCCTTCCGGGTCCGCGACGCGCTCGGCCAGTCCGCAGCGCAGCAGTGCGGCCGTCTGGCGGTTCACGGTCGAGGTGTCGAGCGCGAAGGCCTCCGCCAACTGTCCGATGGACATGGGGCCTTGGGTGTCGATCCGGCTGAGCAGCAGGTACGCCGACCGCTCCAGGCGTTCGGGGTCGCGCTCGCGCCGGGCAAGCACCTGGTGCCGCGAGAGCAGCATCAGCTCCCGTTCCAGTTTCTCCAGCACTGCGCCTCCCGCTCCTTCCGGCGCTCCATTATCGCGGACCTGTGAACCCGGGGACCGGCGGACCCCTGCACGGCTCGGCCTGTGGGCGGCGCCGCATGACGGCCGGACTCAGCCATATGCATGATACATAGCATGTGTACTATGCACTCCTCGTTCTCATCCGACGAGCCACAGCCTCAATCCGGAGGACCCGCATGACCGTCACCACGTCCACCGCCTCCCGCGCTGCCGAGATCCTGTCCCGGCCCATCAAGCTGAACGGCCTGACCGTCCCCAACCGCATCGCGATGGCGCCGATGACGCGGATGTTCTCCCCCGGCGGCGTGCCCGGCGAGGATGTGCAGGCGTACTACGCCAGCCGGGCCGCCGCGGGTGTGGGATTGATCGTCACCGAGGGCACCTACGTCGGTCACGACTCCGCCGGGCAGAGCGACCGAGTGCCGCGGTTCCACGGCGAGGAGCAGCTGGCGGGGTGGGCGAAGGTCGCCGCGGCCGTGCACGAGGCGGGCGGCACGATCGTGCCTCAGCTGTGGCACATAGGCATGGTGCGCAAGCAGGGCGAGGCACCGTATGCCGACGCGCCCGCCGTCGGCCCCTCCGGCATCCGCGTCGACGGCACCGAGGGGACCGGCAAGGCGATGACCCGCACCGACCTCGACGACGTCATCGGCGCGTTCGCCGACGCCGCCGCGGAGGCCGAGCGGATCGGCTTCGACGGCGTCGAACTGCACGGCGCCCACGGCTACCTGCTCGACCAGTTCCTGTGGGAGCGGACCAACCGCCGCACCGACGCCTACGGCGGCAACGCGGTGGCCCGTACAAAGTTCGCCGCGGAGATCGTGGCCGCGGTGCGCGAGCGCGTCCCGGCCGACTTCCCGGTGATCTTCCGCTACTCCCAGTGGAAGCAGGAGGCCTACGACGCCCGGCTCGCGCAGAACCCGGAGGAGCTGGAGGCGATCCTGGCCCAGCTTGCGGCGGCCGGCGTCGACGCGTTCCACGCCTCCACCCGGCGCTACTGGCTCCCGGAGTTCGAGGGCTCGGACCTGAACCTGGCGGGCTGGACCAAGAAGCTCACCGGCCGGCCGACCATCACCGTCGGCTCGGTCGGCCTCGACGGCGACTTCATCCGCGCCTTCGTCGGCGAGGGAGCGGCGCTCGGCGACATCGACAACCTCCTGGACCGCATGGAACGCGACGAGTTCGACATGGTCGCCGTCGGCCGGGCGCTGCTCCAGGACCCGCAGTGGGCGGCGAAGGTCCTCGGCAACCGCTTCGACGAGCTGAAGCCGTACGACGCGGCGGCGCTCAGGTCGCTCAGCCGGTAGCCGGTGGCCGTCCGGACGGCTGGCCCGAGGACGGCCCGTGACATCGGTCCGCCGAGGTCACGGGGCGTTCCTGCTCCGGTCAAAGATCGCCGAGCCTCGCCGGTGCCACCCGCCCTTCGCCCACCTGCAAGAACCCGATGGGCTTGGCGCTCCACCGCGTGTCCCAGCCGGAGGACAGGTGCAATGCACGGTACGACGAATCCCATGCTCATTGGACAGATGCAGTGCTCAGTCACAACAACCAGCTGTGACTGAGCGCCGTACTTGGCCGGACCGGCCAAGTACGGCGCTCAGTGGGGTGCGCCAGCGGTTAACCAGGTGGTCGAGAGCGGCCGGACGGCGTCAGCGCCGGGACGTTCCGAGGGTCTGATCGGCCGTCTCGAAGCGGTGCTCCGTAGGCTTCAGCACTTCGTAGAGGTAACCGAAGTACTCCGTTTCCGCCGTTCCTGTGAGCACCGCCAGCAGGAAGGCGAGGCACCCCATGTCGTGGTGCTCCCACAGTGGGCCGCGCCCCTCGTTGTAGAGCACGGTCCACTCGTCGGGATGCTGGCCGGGCCGCGCCAGCCAGTACAGGAACGCCCCCGAGCCCTCCTCGAACGCCCACGGCAGGACCCGCGCCCCCGCCTCCAGCAGGCCGGCGGGCTTCGCCTCGAACTCCCACAGGCTGGCCAAGATCTCGTCCCGTTCCGTCGTCTGCGCGTGCAGGTCACAGTCGCTGTAGGCGGAGTCGGGGACGAGCAGCCAGACCGTGTCGTCGAAGATGCCGTCGCCGTAGGTCTCGACAAGCTGCTTGTAGTCGGCGGGCAGAGCCACGCCCAGGGCGCGCTCGGCCTGCGCCCAGTCCACAGGGGGCGGCGGTTCGGCGGGCGGCGGGCAGAGGCGTACGAGGGCGTCGAGGACGATCATGGAACGGACGCTACTGGACCTCCAGCCGGTGCCCGTGGGTGGGTCGGGCAGCAAGGATCCGCATCGGCTCCGGTCCACGTGCAATCTGAAACCTGTCGACGCCTCGGGCGAAGGCCGAAATGCCCCAGAACAGGCGGCGGATCTCTGACTCAGGTCACTGGCGGAGTGACGCCGGGAGGCCCCGCACTCCCTTGAGCGCGGCGCCGCCGAGCTTGGTACCCGTGAGGCCGGCGCCCGTGAGGTTCGCGCCGGTGAGGTCGGCCTTGGCGAGGTCGGCATCGGTGATGTCCGCCCCGGACAGGTTCGGGTTCAGGTCCCAGCGTTCGGCTTCCTTCCAATCCGTGCGGATCTCCTCGATTACCGCTTCCGGGTATCCCGCGAACTCCTGCTCGGGCGGCTGTCTCTCCGTCACCTGCACCACCAGGTACAGGCAACCGGTGCCCGCGATGGCGACGCGGGACCAGTCGTAGCCGGTGACGGTCATGCCCATCCGGGTCATCGCCGCGGCCAGCGTGCCCCGCCCGCACCCCACGTCGATCGCGATCTACCCCCGCTCGGGGCCCACGTGCCGCCGGAACGAGTCCAGCTCGAACCGGGTCTGCGGCAGGGACTCCTGCGGTCAGCCGTAGAAGCGGTCCCAGTCACGGATCTTGCGTCTCACGTCTGCCGCGTCCTGCGGAATTCGGCCGCCGACACCACGGTCGAGACCTCGCCGATCCCGCACAACAACCGGAGAGCGGGCCTTGGATTCGGGGGTGATCACGTCGAATACCTTTCTACAGCGGTTCGGGTCGAGGAGCTCACCGGGTCGTCGCCGGTGCACGGGGCGGCCTCCTGTGCAGGGTGCAACGCCCCTTCCGCAGGCTGCACGCTCACCACGGTGTGGTGCGCGCGGTGCGTGGGCGGAAGGAGCCCGTCTTGATGCCGTCTCCGGAGCACGCGGGAGTGCAGCGCCACGGAGACGAGGGTTAGGGGTGGTGCGTGAGGGGACGCACGTACGCCTTCTCCGAGTCGTAGACACCTCACAGGGCCTCCACCGTCACCCATGAGCTGGTGTCCTTGTGCCAGACCCTGGCACCTTCCATCAGCCAGCTGCGGACGGTGATGGCCATATCACCGCTTCTCCCTGCGGCTCTAGCGCAGGGTCCCGGCACCGGGGACGCCGCCCGGGTACGCCGGTGCGGCAATGAAGGCGGCCGTCTTGCTCTGCCAGTCGGCAATCGCCTCCATGGCGCTTTCGCCGTACCCGAGCATGCCGATCGCGGGCACCACGACACCGACGGCGGCTCCGCTGTCCACCTGCTCGGCCAGGTTGCCCCAGTTGTCGCGCTCGGTGAGCGGGGTGTCCGAGCCCGGACTTCGTCCGCTGCGCGGTCGAGGAAGGCGTTCACCGGAGAGGATTCGGGAGAGGCAGGAGGGAGAGCCGCCGATCTTCGCGCTGATGTCCTCGTTGGCTTGCTTCGAGGTGTGGACCAGCATGGACATGACAGGTGCGAGACGGTTGTAGGCGCCTCCGTTGGACGTGGGTGGACCTGTTTGGCGGTCAACGGACTTTGTGGGTTCGGCGCCGCTCAGTCAGACCGCTTTCCCCTGACCACTTGAGCCCGGGCCCGCGCCTGCGCCCGCCAGAACCGGTTCCGCCGCCGCGGAGGCATGCGCCGGCACGACGGCGACCGTCGCGACCGGCACCGACTGTTCCAGGGACTGCGGCGGCCAGCGGCGGTTCATCGCCTTGGTCAGCTTGCGGCCCAGCTTCTGGAACGGCACCTCCACCAGCCGGTACACCACCCAGCAGACCACCAGCAGCACCGCGACGTACCCAGCCACCCACGACCAGCGTTCGACGAACGGCATCGCGACCAGCTCGTTGTAGTAGTGGTTGCTGTCCCAGCCGAGCTGCCACAGCAAGAACTTCTTCACCGGCCAGTGCAGCAGGTAGACCGAGAAGCTCACCGCGCCCAGCCAGGTCAGCAGGCGCGGCAGCCGCCGGTTTCGCAGCAGGAAGAAGAGCCCGAACGACGCCCACGCCGCCAGGTAGGCGATCGTCCACGCCGACCAGGTGAAGGTCGCGGTCGCGCGCGCCAACTCGTCCCGGTTCTACATCCACCCCACCATGGCGCCCGCCGCCACCACGAAACCGACGGACACCCAGGCCTCGATGCGCTCGATCTGCCCATGCTGCGCCCGATAGATCACCGTGCCCGCGAACATCGTCGCGAGGATGGTGAAGGTCTCGTACGCGGGCGTCCGACCGTTGGTGAACACCAGCAGCACACCGAACCCGCCCAGCAGCAGACCGCCGATCCGGGCCAGCGACGCATTGCCGCTCATCATGCAGAGCACGCCCATGACCACGATGAGCACCGCGGCAGCCACGAGGTGGTTGAGCTCCGCAAGGGTGTTGTGGGTCAGGCTGTACGACGGGATCAAGACGCCCAGAACGAGCGCGATCCCCGCCGCTGCGACCGCGATCGACGTGGTGCGCCGGTGCCAGGCGACCGTGAAGAGGCTGCTGACGAAGAAGTAGAAGAGCATCTCGTACGTGAGTGTCCACGAGATGCCAAGCGCAT
>NZ_JBEZMA010000088.1:0-21901 GCF_040652415.1 Streptomyces sp. NPDC048255 | reverse complement strand
CCAGGAAACCCGGCTCCGCCTGGCACCGGGCTCCGCCCGCACCCGCGCCTCAAACGCCGGCGAGGCTGAAACGGGCGGCAGCGCACCCGCGTGCGCGCACTGCCAGGCAGCCAGGGAAACCGTCCCCGGCCCGGCCAGGGCAACGGCGTTCACGACGCCTCCGCACGGTCGGCGGCCATGCCCGCGGCGTCCAGGAGAGCCGTGCCGACGATCAGGTCGGCCCCGCCGAATTCGGGGTCGTCGAGGGCGGTGCCGTCGTCCACGGCGAAGAGCAGCCGCTCCTCGCCCTGGCGGTACGCCGTCCCCACGGCCGGGCTCGCCGCGTGGACGGCGAGCAGCGCCACCAGGTACGGCAGCTCGGGGTCCGTGCGGCGGGCTTCGGCGAGGAGGCCGGACAGGCGGCGCGGCGCGTCGTGCGGAAGGTTCAGCAGCTCCGTCGCGACGGCGAGCTGCTCCTCGCTGAAGCGGCTGTCGTCCGGGGTGGCGATCAGGTCCGGCTCCGGCATCTCCGCGCCGAGGTGCTCCCGCTCCACGGGCGGGGTCAGCAGGATCTCGACGAGGTCGGCGACCCGGACGGAGACGGGGGTGCGCAGTCCGGCGCCGGAGGCGAAGAAGGCGTCGGTGACCCGGCGGGCCTGCGCGAGGGGCAGCGGCAGGAGCGGGGCGACGAGCTGCCCGTACAGGTCGATGCCGGAGCGCGGCGCGGGGGCCGCGAAGGCCTGGCGGTCCTGTTCGGCGCGGAAGAGCGGGCCGGCGTCGAGCAGCCGGGACTGGAGCTGGGTGTGGCGGCGGATGCAGTCCTTGACGATGTCGACGAGTTCGGCGGCGCGCCGCTTGTTGTCGGGCTCCTCCGCCTCGTCGCGCGCCTTGCGGATGTTGGTGAGGATCGCGTTCTCGTGGCGGTAGCGGTCGGCGACGTGGTCGAGGGCTTCCGCGATCATGTCGGGGACGGCCTGGAGCCAGTCCACCGCCCGGACGTTGCGCCGGGTCGCGTCCAGGGTGCGGCGCAGGGTCTCGGCGTACTGGACGGTCCGGTAGCGGGCCTGCTCCGCGGCGAGCTGGGCATCGGCGAGCCGGCCGCGGCTGATCAGCACTTCGAGTTTGACCTCGGCGGCGATCTGCGCGCTGGTGACGTCGGTGTCGAGGGCGCCTACGAGGACGTTGACGGCCTCGTCGGTGGTGCGCAGGTAGACCGCGCCGCCGTGGCCCGGCACCTCTTCGATCAGCTTGAAGTCGTAGTCGCGGCGGACGTACGTGCCGTCGGGGCCGAAGGTGCCGTAGATCGCGCGGAAGCCGCGGTCCACGCTGCCGACGTTGATCAGGTTCTCCAGCACCCAGCGGGCCACCCGCTCGTGCTCGGCCGCCGGGCGGGACGGTGCCTGGGCGGCGACGCGCGGCAGCAGCCTGGCCACTATCTGCTCGTGGTCCGCGCCGGTGTCGAAGTCCATGTTGAGGGTGACCAGGTCGATCGCGGCCAGCGCGACCTCCGCCATCGCGTAGACCCCGTACTCGCCCGCCAGATTGGCCTTGCGTACGTCGAGGTCGTGCAGCGGGGCGGTGCAGGCGAGGGCGCGCAGCCGCCGGGCCAGGCCCTCGTCGGCGGCCGGGCCCGGCGCCGGGGACGGAAGGGTCTTCGCCGGGGCGGGGAGAGTCACGGACAAAGACTAGGCGCTGACCCTGACAACAACCCAAACGGCACGGTTCGGCCGGATCGTCCCGGCCTCTAGGGAGACGGTGCGCGCGCTGTTCTACGCTCGCCGCATGGCTTCCATGATCACACCCGCGGCCGGTCCCGGGCCCGCCGTCCCGACCGACCTGAACGCCGACCTCGGCGAGGGGTTCGGCCGCTGGACGCTGACCGACGACGAGGCGCTGCTGTCCGTCGTCACGAGCGCCAACGTGGCCTGCGGCTTCCACGCCGGGGACCCGTCCATCATGCGCCGGGTCTGCGAACTGGCCGCCGAGCGGGGGGTGCGGATCGGCGCGCAGGTCTCCTACCGGGACCTCGCGGGCTTCGGGCGGCGCGCGATGGACGTGCCGGCGGGCGAGCTGGCGGACGAGGTGGCCTACCAGATCGGGGCGTTGGAGGTCTTCGCGCGGGCGGCCGGCTCCCGGGTGTCGTACGTGAAACCGCACGGCGCGCTCTACAACCGCACCGTGCACGACGCGGGCCAGGCCTCGGCCGTGGTCGCGGGCGTGCGCCTGGCCGCCGGGGCGGCCGGCCTGCCGGTCCTGGGCCTGCCGGGGTCGCTGCTGCTCGCGGCCACAGCCGAGGCCGGGCTGACGCCCGTACCCGAGGCCTTCGCCGACCGGGCGTACACGCCGGGCGGGACGCTGGTGCCGCGCGGCGAGCCGGGTGCGGTGCTGCACGATCCGGACGCCGTCGTCGAGCGGGCCGTACGGATGGCCGCCGAAGGCGTGGTGACGGCCTCCGACGGGTCACTGGTGCCCGTGGCCGCGCGTTCCCTGTGCCTGCACGGGGACACCCCGGGGGCCGCGGAGCTCGCGCTGCGGGTGCGCGGGGCACTGGAGGCGGCCGGGGTCCGGGTGGAGGCGTTCGCGTGAGCCTGCGGATGCGCGCGCTGCCCGCGGGGGCGGAAGGGCTGCTGATCGAGCTGGGGTCGGCCGCGGACGTGGCGGCGCTGCACGCCGAGGTGCTGCGCCGGCGGGACGCGGGCGAACTGGGCGGCGTACGGGACGTGGTGCCCGCGGCGCGGACCGTACTGCTGGACGGCGTACGGGATCCGGAGGCGCTGGCGGCCCGGATCGCGGGCTGGGAGGTGCCGCCGCTCGCGGAGACGGAGGGGCCGCTGGTGACGGTGCCGGTGCGGTACGACGGGCCGGACCTGGCGGAGGTGGCGGGGCTGTGGGGGGTGCCGGCCCCCGAGGTCGCGGGCATCGTCGGCGGCATCGTCTTCCGGGTGGCCTTCTGCGGGTTCGCGCCCGGCTTCGGCTATCTGACGGGCCTGCCGGAACACCTCCACCTGCCGCGGCGGGACACGCCCCGGCCGGCCGTTCCGGCGGGCTCGCTGGCGCTGGCGGGCGAGTACGCGGGCGTGTACCCGCGCTCCTCCCCCGGCGGCTGGCAGCTGATCGGGTCCACCCGGGCGGTGCTCTGGGACCCGGCACGGGAACCGGCCGCGCTGTTCGCGCCGGGGGTACGGGTGCGGTTCACGGAGGAGGGCCATGAGTGAGCTGCTGGTGGTCCGGCCGGGCGCGCTGACCACGGTGCAGGACCTGGGCCGGCCGGGCCACGCGCACCTGGGCGTGCCCCGCTCGGGGGCGCTGGACACGGGGGCGTACGCGCTGGCCAACCGGCTGCTGGGCAATCCGCCGGACGCGGCGGCGCTGGAGACGACCCTGGACGGGGTGGGGCTCCGGGCACTGGCGGCGGTGACGGTGGCGGTCACGGGCGCGCCCTGCGCGGTACGGGTGGACGGGCGGCCCGCGCCCTGGGGAGCTCCGGTCCGGCTGCGGGCCGGGGCGGAGCTGGAGGTCGGCCGGGCGGAGTCGGGGCTGCGCGGCTACGTCGCGGTGCGGGGCGGGCTGGCCGTCCCGCCGGTGCTGGGCAGTCGCTCGACGGACCTGCTGTCGGGGCTGGGCCCGGCTGTCGTGGCGGGCGGGACGGTGTTGCCGGTGGGGCGGCCGGGGCCGGATCCCGTACGCGGGGCGGACGAGCTGCGGGTGCCGGGGGCTCCGCGGGAGCTGGTGCTGCCGATCCGGCTCGGGCCGCGGGCGGACTGGTTCACGCCGGCTTCGCTCGCCGGGCTGTGGCGTTCGGAGTTCCGGGTCTCGGCGATGTCCAACCGCATCGGCCTGCGCACGGAGGCGGGCACCGCGCTGGTCCGGAGCCGGCCGGGCGAACTGCCGAGCGAGGGCATGGTCCTGGGCGCGGTCCAGGTGCCGCCGGACGGGCTGCCGGTGGTGTTCCTCGCCGACCACCCGGTGACGGGCGGCTACCCGGTGGTGGGCGTGGTCGCCGCGGCGGCCCTGGACGCGGCGGCGCAGGCCCGCCCGGGTGTTCCGGTGAGGTTCGTGGCAGCCCGGTGAAACGTTCGAGGGGGCTTCGGCCAAGTACGGGATGAGGGGGCCGACCGGGCCCCCCGCGCAGGGGAGGAACCGGGTGCCCAGCCCACGACACGAGACCGGACCGCCGGATCTCACCACGCCCGAGGGGTTCGGGGCGTTCTACGAGGAACACATCGACGCCGTACTCGGCTTCGTCACCCGGCGGGTCGCCGACCCGCACCTGGCGGCGGACCTGACGGCCGACATCTTCCTCGCCGCGATGGGATCGGCCCGCGGCTACCGGCCCGACAGGGGAGCGCCGGTCGCCTGGCTGTTCGGAATAGCCCGCAACGTCCTGTCGGGCCACGCCCGCGGGCTGGCCCGCGAGAGCGGGGCGCTGGCGCGGCTGAGCGGGCGGCGCCTGCTCGACGACCAGGACGTGGCGGCGCTGGAGGAGCGGATCGACGCCCAGCGCGCGTTCAGGGAGCTGGCGGAGCGCCACGCCGCCCTGTCCGAGCCGCTGCGCGCCGCCCTCGACCTGGTCGTGCTCGACCAGCTCACCCCGGCCGAAGCCGCGCAGGCCCTCGGCGTCACCCAGGCGACGGTCCGCGTCCGCCTGCACCGGGCCCGGCGCGCCCTGGGTGCCCCGCGCTCCATGACCGCAGTCCAGATGGAGGCAGCCCGATGAGCAGCAGGCCCAGTGGCTTCGAGGAGCGGCTGAAGGCCGCGCTCCTGGCCCGTCTCCCGGAGGCGGTGCCCGCGCCCCCCGCCCGGTCCTTCGCCCGGCGGTACGGCATTCCGCTCGCGGTGGGCGTCGCCACGGCCACCGTGGTCGCCGTCATGACCCTTACGGGCAGCGTCCGCACCGGCTCCCTGCCCGCCGGCACGCCGAGCCCCTCGGCCACGGACGCGCCCAGGATCACGAAGGAGCGGGACGGGTCGCTGCGGTTCGATCCGCCCCGGCAGGAGCAGGTCCCGGCTCTGGCCGACCGGCTGAAGGAACTGGGGGTCGAGGCCGTCGCGCTCCAGCCGGTGCCGGAACGCGAGTGCGGGTCGGCTGGGCTGTGGGCCGGCGGCAACCCGCGCGCAGATCCCGGGGCCGGTCTGTCGTTCGGCGATGACGGACGCACCCTCAAGGTCAACCCGAAGGCGGTCCCCCCAGGACACACACTCGCGCTCGCGTGGACGTACTACGCCCCGTTGTGGGCTGGGAAGCAGGGACTCGGCTTCCGAGTCCTGCCGACCGAGTACGCCCCGTACTGCGCAAACGACCTGACGGAGGCCGCCCTGGAGGCTCAGCGGTTGGGGCCCCCCACCCTGCCCCCCGGCGTAACCCCGCCCACCGGCGTACCGCCCACCATGTCGCCCTGATCGCGCTCCGCGGCCGCACGCCGCGACACCACTCGGCCCGGCCCCCTCTTGTCAGGGGGCCGGGCCGAGTGGTGCCGGTGGGGCTACACGGCGGACTCCGGTGCGATCCGGCTGCGGACGGCCGACTGGACGTCCTCCTCCTCCGCCGGATCGGCGGCCAGGCGGCGCAGCCGGGGCGCCACCCGCGCGTCGGCGGTTTCGGCGTGGCGGGCGGCCACCTCGCGGGTGGTCTCCTCGCAGTCCCAGAGGCATTCGACGGCGAAGCCCGCCGCGAAGGTGGGGTCAGTGCTGGCGAGGGCGCGGGCCGCTCTGCCGCGCAGGTGGGACGAGGCCGTCTCGCGGTAGATGTGCCGCAGCACGGGGGCGGCGCAGCCGATGGCGAGCCGGCCCGCTCCGTCGACGAGGGCGAACAGCTGCCGGGTGTCCGGGCCGGCGCCGCGGACCGTGGAGCGCAGGGCGCCGAGTACGAGGGCCGCGTCCTCGGGCCCGCCCCGGGAGGCCAGGGTGGCGGCGGCCGCCGCGCCGAGCGCGTCGGGGCGGTGGATCCAGCGCCGGGCCCGGTCGACGGCGGCGGGGCCGCACATGCGCTCGTAGGCGGCCACGGCGGGCTCGTCGGCGGCGGCTTCGATGAGGTCCAGTACTGCCGGGTTCTCCGGTTCGGCCAGGACCAGGTGGTGCAGCGCGGTGGCGCGGGCGGCCTCGCCGGAGGCTCCGGCGGCGGCCGCGAGGATGGCGGAGCGGTCCTCGGGTGCGGCCACGGCGGCGAGGCAGCGTGCGGCGGGCACGTGCAGCGGTGTGCCGCGGCGCAGTCCGTCGGCGGCCCAGTCGAAGACGGCCTGGACGCCCCAGCCGGGCCGGGGGCCGTTCGGGGTCAGCTGGCGCTGCCAGCGGTCGAAGGACCCCTGCTGGCGGGCGGCGCGCAGCCGCTCCCCGTACTCCGGCGACTCCTCCCACAGGCACCACGGCCGGGGTTCGTACGCGTCGCGGACGGCGGCGGCCAGCCGCGCCTCGCCCTCCGCCGTGGCGGGGAAGCGGGCGATGACGGGCGCGGCCAGGGAGCGCAGTCCCTCGTCGTCGTCGCGCAGGGCGAGCTCGTCGAGGGCCCAGGCCCAGTTCGCGCCGGAGGCGGCGTACCGGCGCAGCAGCATCAGCGCGTCGTCGCGGCCGTACGAGGCCAGGTGGCCCAGTACGGACAGGGCGAGGCCCGTCCGGTGGTCCTGGTCGTCGACGAGGTCGTCGGCGCTGAAGAGGTGGGCCTCGATCTCGCCGAGGGGGCCGTCGAGGTCCAGGTACAGCCGGGCGTAGTACAAGGAGCGGTTCTCGACCTGCCAGTCCTGACGCGGGTCGCGGAGCACGCACCGGTCGAGGGCCTCCAGGGCCTCCGCACGGGGCGCCGCCAGGGCGTGCAGCGTGCCGTCGCCGCGGCCCCGCTGGAGGAGCCCGAGCAGGGTGCCGCTTGGCGCTATGACTGGTTCGAACATGGGAATGGCCTCAAATCAAGCTGGGGACGCAACCGGGAATCGGGATTCACAGGGCCGCGTAACAGCATGTGAGGACGTCCGCCGTCATGTTCCGCTCGATGTAGACCATTGCCTTCTCACTCTCGTCAGTTCTTCGTGACCATGGTGGCCGGGCCGGGCCGGGACACTCTTCGTGTCCTACCCGCTCCGGCCCGCCCCCCGTGTTCGCGAATCGAATCCGACGCCATGATGACCCAGGCGGTTTGTGCACCGCGACCACATTTACGGCCGCCGTGACCAGACTGTGAGGTCTGCTACCGGCCATGGTCGGCCGGATCACAGCAAAAAGCGGACTACTTGGCTCCGAAGAGTTCCAGCAGGTCGGTCTTGGCGAACATGCGCGCCGTGTCCACGGCGGAGGGGGTTCCGGCGTTCGGATCGGCCCCTCCGGCGAGCAGTGCGCGGATGACGGCCTCCTCGCCCTTGAAGACGGCTCCGGCGAGCGGGGTCTGGCCGCGGTCGTTGGCGCGGTCGGCCTCGGCGCCGTGCGCGAGCAGGACCGTGACGGCCTCGGCGTGGCCGTGGTAGGCGGCCAGCATCACGAGGGTGTCGCCGCGGTCGTTGGTGAGGTTCGCCGGGACTCCGGCGTCGAGGTACGCGGCGAGCATCTGGGCCTCGCCCTGGCGGGCCAGGTCGAAGATCTTGGTGGCCAGCTCGATGACGTCCTCGTCGGGGCCTTCCGGAGAGGTGCCTTCGGTGTGCTCGCTCATCGTTCGTACCGCCTTTCGCTCACTGCTCGCGTGTCCCGCCCCGGTGACCCGTCCCCGGGCCGGAAGGCGGGCAGGGGGATGCACGGCACTGCGTCCGTACGGGTGAATCGCCAGAGTAGCGCCCGGGCCTGGACATGCCGGGGCCGGGCCGAGGCAAAGATCACCCTTGCCCCCTTCGCGCCCGACGCGCCAGCCGGGGTGAGCCGGTCAAGTGAAAAACGGCTGCATTCACCCATATGCACCTTTTGTCGCATTGATACTTCCTGTGAGCCTGGAACAACTGATGGTGACTGTCCCCACCCACCAGGAGAAATTCTCATGGTCCTGTCCATCTCAGGTGTCGTCCTGCTCGGCATCATCTGCTTCCTGTTCTTCAAGAAGGACGGGATGAAGCTGACGCACGCGTTCGTCTGCTCGCTCTTCGGCTTCTTCCTGGCCGGCTCCGCCATCGCCCCCAGCATCACGGCGAGCACCGCGAGCCTCGCGAGCCTTCTCGGCGGGATCAAGCTCTAGCCCGGCCCCCGCACACGAACACCCAGCCACACCCGAAGCACCCGTCACACCCACAACTCCAGGAGACGCCCGTGGCCCGGCGCCCACTTCCCCGCATCCTCAGCAGCGGCACCACGTCGCTGGCACGGGGCCGCGACCTCGCTCGCACGGCCGCCGACAGCGCCACGGACGTCCTCCATCCGCTCCTCACCATCGGACGCGGCCTGCGCATCCTGGCCTCGGCCGGGCGGCGCAAATGGGCCGGGACCCCCAAGGACAAGCGTGGTCCCGCGCTGTTCCTGGGAGCCGCCTGCGTCCTCGTGGTCGCGCTCGTCCCCTACGGACCGCTCCTCGCCCTGATCACGGTCATGGCGGCGGCGGCCTGGCAGGGACGCGACCGCACCCCGGCGAAGACCGGGCCCAGCGATGCCGAGACCGAACGGCTCGGCTCCCTCTACGAAGCCCTCGTGCCGTACTTCTCCATCCCCGAGGACCCCAATCCGCTCTTCGCCCACGGCGGGGACTGGGACAAGGCCTTCAGCGGCTACGAGTTCGACGAGGCGGGCCGCGTCACCCGGCTGCGCATCCGCTACCCGGCCTACTTCACCGACGGCGAGGCCGCCTCACGGACCCGGATCGAGACTTTGCTGCACGCCAAGTCCGGGCGCGGACGGGAGTATCTCTTCGACTGGGACGAGGAGGGCAACCAGCTCGACCTGAGTGTGCTGGCGGCGCTGCCGACGGGCATCGCCGCCCAGCCGTTCGTGACCACGCCCGGCGAGACCGTGCTCGGCTTCACCGACGCGGGCACCGTCCAGCGGACCCTGCCCGTCCTGGACGGAGGCGAGCCCCGCGACGTGCCGCCGGTGCTCTGGCGCACCGGCCCCCGCTCCACCGAACCGCACCTGCTCGCCGTCGGCCAGCCCGGCAGCGGCACGTCCACCCTGCTGCGCTCGATCGCCCTCCAGGCCCTGCGGCACGGGGGCGACGTACTGATCGTCGAGGGCGGCGGCAGCGGCGAGTACGCCTGCCTGGCCGGCCGCACCGGCGTCCTCGCCGTGGAATGCGGGCCGACCGGGGCACTGTCCACCCTGGAATGGGCCGCCCAGGAGACCGAGCGGCGGCTCGTCGCCACCCACCGCGCCCGCGAGGCGGGCCGCCCGGCGCCCGACGACACCCGCCGCCCGCTGTGGATCCTGCTCGACCGGCCGAGCGTGCTCGCCCACCTCGCGGCCGCCGACGGCCGCCCCGACCCGCTCACCCAGCTCCAGGTGCCGCTGCGGCACGGCCGGGCCGCGCACATCACCGTGGTGGTGGCCGAACAGTTCGACCACCTGGAACTGCTCGGCGACGCCGTCTGGCAGCACACCCGGGCCCGGGTCGTCCTCGGGCCGGCCGCGATCCAGCAGATCGCCGACGTGCTCGGGCTGCCGCCGCACACCACGCCGACCGCCCAGGTCCCCCCGGGCCGCGGGTACGCCCGGCTCGGCACCGGCCCGGTGCACCGGCTCCAGGTGCCCGCCACGCCGGACCCGTACGACGACGCCACGCACCCCGGGTTCCGCCAGGCCGTGCTGGAGCTGCTTCCGGAGCGGCTCGCGCATGGCGGGGGCGGTGGCGCAGGCGGCCAGGCCCGTGTCACCCCGGTCCAGGGGCAGCCGCCGGCGCAAGGCTCAGCCGTCGACGCCTCGGAGACCCCAGAAGTGGCGGCCGAGGCACCATAGCCATGGCCCTGGGGCGGGGCCGGGGACGGGACGGGGGTGCCGTCCCGCACCCCGTCCCGCCCCCGGCCCCTGGAGTCACGCCACGAACGTGCGCGGCGGTTCCGCCCCGCTGCCCCCCGCACCCGTGCCGACCAGCCGGGCCGCCGCCGCCAGCCGGGCGGCGGCCTCATCGGCCACCGGCCCGCCCACGGTGAAGGGCAGCCGGACATAGCCCTCGAAGGCCCCGTCCACACCGAACCTCGGCCCCGAGGGGACCCGTACGCCCACCCGCTCCCCCACCTCGGCCAGCCGGGAACCGGAGAGCCCGCCCGCACGGGCCCACAGGGTCAGCCCGCCCCCCGGAACCTCGAACTCCCAGTCCGGCAGCTCCCGGCGCACCGCCGCGACCAGCGCGTCCCGGTTCTCCCGGGCCTGCTCCCGGCGGATCCCGACGGCCTCCTGCCAGCCCCCGGTCCGCATCAGCCAGTTCACCGCGAGCTGTTCGAGCACCGGGGTGCCCAGGTCTGCGTAGGCCCGCGCGGCGACCAGGCTCCGGATGACGTCCGGGGCGGCGCGGACCCAGCCGATCCGCATGCCCGCCCAGAAGGCCTTGCTGGCGGAACCCACGGTGATCACCGTGCTGCCGGACGGGTCGAAGGAACAGACCGGCCGCGGCATGGCCAGCTCCGGATCCAGCTGGAGTTCGGCCATGGTCTCGTCCACGACCAGGACCGTCCCGGCCGAACGGGCGGCCTCCACCATGGCCCGGCGCTGCTCCTCGGAGGCCAGCGCCCCGGTCGGGTTGTGGAAGTCGGCGACGACGTAGGCGAGACGGGGGGCCGAGTCGCGCAGCACCTGCCGCCAGACGTCCATGTCCCAGCCGGCCAGCCCGTCGGCCATGGCGACGGGAACCAGGCGGACCCCGGCGGCGCGCATGAGCTGGAGGATGTTGGCGTAGGAGGGCGACTCGACGGCGATCCGCTCCCCGCGCCCGGCGAAGAGGCTGCAGATGGCGTCGATGGCGCCCATCGCACCGGTGGTGACCATGATCTGCTCGGGCATCGTGGGGATGCCCTGCTCGGTGTAGCGGTCGGCGAGCATCCGGCGCAGCGCGGGCAGGCCCGCCGGGTAGTCCCCGTGGGTGTGCGCGTACGGAGCCAGTTCCTCCAGCGCGCCCTGGACGGCCTTGGTGAGCCAGGGCTCGGGGGCGGGCAGGGCGGCGCAGCCGAGGTCGATCATCGAGCCGAGGGACTCGGGGGGCAGCGGTTCCAGGCCGCGGGCGGGCAGCGGGTTCCCGGCCGGCACGGAGGTCCAGCTGCCGGCGCCCCGGCGGGACTCCAGGAAGCCCTCCCCGCGCAGCGCCTCGTAGGCGGCGGCGACGGTGGTGCGGCTGAGGGAGAGGGCGACGGCCAGCTCCCGCTCGGCGGGGAGCCGCGCGGCGACCGGGACGCGGCCCTCCAGGACGAGCAGCCGGATCCCGTCGGCGAGGGTGCGGTACGCCGGGGCCTTGCGGGCGCCGGGCACGGCGGGCCGCTCCTGCTGGGAAGCGATGAGGCGGGCGAGCTGCGCGGCACCGACCGCCGAGGTCCATTCGGCCATTGCGTGCGGTCCACCTTCGTCGAATTGGCCCTGACGGGTGCCGTCGGGGGCCCGGATTGGATTGAGGTCTTCCGCACAGATTGTCACGCCCCAGTCCACTTCCGCCAGGGGGCCATCGGCCCAGCGTGCCGCCCACCCACGCGATGCCCCGGCGCACGGCGCGGGGGATACTGCCGCCGTGACGCACGTACGCCTTCGCCACCCGTATCTGGACCACCCGGCTCCGATCCCCTTCGCGCACCGGGGCGGTGCCGCGGACGGGCTGGAGAACACCGCCGCCGCCTTCCACCGGGCCGCCGCGGCCGGCTACCGCTACTTCGAGACCGATGTGCACGCCACGGCCGACGGCAAGCTGGTGGCCTTCCACGACGCGACCCTGGACCGGGTCACCGACGGGCGGGGGCGCATCCGCGAACTGCCGTGGAGCCGGGTCCGCGAGGCCCGGGTGGCCGGTACCGAACCGCTCCCGCTCTTCGAGGAGCTGCTGGAGGAGTTCCCGGACGCCCGCTGGAACATCGACGTCAAGGCAGAGTCCGCGCTGCACCCGCTGCTCGACCTGATCGCCCGGCGCGGGCTCTGGGACCGGGTCTGCGTGGGTTCCTTCTCGGAGGGCCGGGTGGCCCGGGCCCAGCAGATCGCCGGCCCGCGGCTGGCCACCTCGTACGGCGTGCGCGGGGTGGTCGGCCTGCGGCTGCGCTCGTACGCGATCCCCGCGGCGCTGCGCGTCGGGGCGGTGGCGGCGCAGGTTCCGGAGATCCAGGCGGGCATCCGCGTGGTCGACCACAGGTTCGTGCGCACCGCGCACGCACGGGGTCTGCAGGTGCACGTGTGGACCGTGAACGAACCGCAACGCATGGACGCGCTGCTCGACCTGGGCGTCGATGGCATCATGACCGACCGGATCGACATCTTGCGCACGGTGCTGGACCGGCGCGGCGCCTGGGCCTGACACGCCTCCGGCCGCCGGCCCGGGCGGCGCGGTGCGGTACGGGGACCAGCGAGGGGGGCACCGAATGAGTGCGCAGACGGCAGACGACGCGGATCCCGGGGCGGAGGGCGGCCCACCGGCCACGGCTACGGCCACGGCGGCGGCCACCGCCGCGCGCAAGCGGGAGCAGCGGGGCTGGTACTTCTACGACTTCGCCGTCTCCGTGTACTCGGCCAGCGTGCTCACGGTGTTCCTCGGGCCGTACCTGACCTCGGTGGCCAAGGCCGCCGCGGACGCCGAGGGCTTCGTGCACCCGCTGGGCATCCCGGTGCGGGCCGGCTCCTTCTACGCGTACTCGGTCTCGGCCTCGGTGATCCTGGCGGTGCTGCTCATGCCGCTGGCGGGTGCGGTCGCGGACCGGACCGGGCGCAAGAAGCCGCTGCTGGCGGTGGCCGCGTACACGGGGGCCACGGCGACGGCCGGAATGTTCTTCCTGGGCGGCGAGCGCTATCTGCTGGGCGGACTGCTGCTGATCGTGGCGAACGCCGCGCTGTCGGTCTCGATGGTCCTCTACAACGCCTACCTGCCCCAGATCGCCACGCCCGACGAGCGGGACACGGTCTCCTCGCGCGGCTGGGCCTTCGGCTACACCGCGGGCTCGCTGATGCTGGTGGTGAACCTGGTCCTCTACACGGCCCACGACTCCTTCGGCCTCACCGAGGGCGAGGCGGTACGGATCTGCCTGGCCTCGGCGGGCCTGTGGTGGGGGGCCTTCGCGCTGATCCCGCTGCGCAGGCTGCGGGACCGGGCCGTGGTCCACGAGCCGGGGGCGGGGCCGGCCGTCAGCGGCTGGAAGCAGCTCGTCGCCACGCTGAAGGACATGCGGCGCTACCCGCTGACCCTGTCGTTCCTGCTGGCGTACCTGATCTACAACGACGGTGTGCAGACGGTGATCTCCCAGGCCTCCATCTACGGCTCGGAGGAGCTGGAGCTGGAACAGTCCACGCTGATCGGGGCGGTGCTGCTGGTGCAGGTCCTGGCGGTGGCGGGCGCGCTGGGGATGGGCCGGCTGGCCCGGATCTACGGCGCGAAGCGCACGATCCTGGGCTCGCTGGCGGCCTGGGCAGTGACGCTGGCGGTCGGATACTTCCTGCCCGCCCGGACCCCGGTGTGGTTCTTCGCGCTCGCCGCGATGATCGGACTGGTGCTGGGCGGCAGCCAGGCGCTGTCGCGCTCACTGTTCTCGCACCTGGTCCCGGCGGGCAAGGAGGCCGAGTACTTCTCGGCCTACGAGCTGAGCGACCGCGGGCTGAGCTGGGTGGGACCGCTCGTCTTCGGCCTGACGTACCAGGTCACGGGCAGTTACCGGGACGCGATCATCTCGTTGGTGGTCTTCTTCGCACTGGGTTTCGTGCTCCTCGCGCGAGTGCCGGTGCGGCGCGCGGTGGAGGCGGCAGGCAATCCTGTACCCGAGCGGCTCTGAACCTGCTCGGAGAGTGCGCCCGACCCGGACCTGCGAACGAATTCCGAACGAATTTAGACGTTGAAGCAAAGGGCCGGTAGTGTACGCCTTTGGCCTGCCAGGCGGACCGTTACTGCGCGCTCAAGAAGCGTGGACGTTGGGTGACATCTGCTGCCAGATGTGACAAAACGGGCACTGGTGGGTACAACAAGGGGCGGCACGACGGGCGACGCACGACCCGGAGCGGGAATCTATACCGCCGACCGGACGTTGACCGGATGACGACGACAGCGACACCTGTCCTGTGGGCGACAAGCCCGGGAGGCACGATTCATGAGTGAGCGAGCTCTCCGCGGTACGCGCCTCGTGGTTACCAGCTACGAGACGGACCGCGGCATCGATCTGGCCCCGCGCCAGGCGGTGGAGTACGCATGCCAGAACGGACATCGATTTGAGATGCCGTTCTCGGTTGAGGCAGAAATTCCGCCGGAGTGGGAGTGCAAGGCGTGCGGCGCCATGGCACTCCTGGTGGACGGGGATGGGCCCGAAGAGAAGAAGGGCAAGCCTGCGCGAACGCACTGGGACATGCTCATGGAGCGGCGCACCCGCGAGGAGCTGGAGGAAGTGCTTGCCGAGAGGCTTGCGGTCCTTCGTTCCGGCGCCATGAACATTGCCGTGCATCCGCGGGACAGCCGCAAGTCCGCCTGACAGCCGGACGAACAGCACAAGCCGAGGGGCCCCGCCACACAGTGTGTGGCGGGGCCCCTCGGCGTTTCTCTTCTCTCGTCGTGTTCGCCGGACGGCTTCTTCGCCGTGCCGTTTCGCCGTACCGGCTACGGAGCCAGCGGCGGGCGGTAGCCGGCGTCCGGCCCCTGCGGCCCTTCCGGCCGGTCCTCGCGGATGACCTCACCCTGGACGACCTTGCCGTCGGGGTAGCGGATACGGGCCTGCTGGAAGGCGTCGCCGAAGCTGCCGGCGGGCGCCGAGGCCATCTTCCGCTCCAGCGAGCGGGCCGCCCGGCGGCCGATCCATGACCGGACGGGCGGGAGCAGACAGAGCAGGCCCGCCACGTCGGAGAGCAGGCCCGGCATGATCAGCAGGAGGCCCGCCAGCATGGTCAGGCCATTGCCCTGGCCGGGCTGCTGCGGGGTGGGCTGCTGCCCCTGCTGGGCCTGCTGGAAGGTTTCCGCCAGGTTCTTGAAGGCACGCCGCCCGGCCCGCTTGATGACCACCACGCCGAGGACCATCGCGCCCGCGAGCAGCAGGGCGACGGTCAGCCCGCCGGCCTCGCCGGCAACCAGGCTGAGCAGCCAGATCTCCAGGATCAGCCAGGCGGCGACCGCGAGGGGAAGGAACGTACGGGCGGGCGAGCGCCGCCGGGGGGCCGTCGAAGTGGGAACGCCGGTCGTCATGACATCCAGTGTGCCTGGACCGGCGTAAGAACGACCTCAGCCGGAGGTACCGGACACCCCCTAGGGGCCGCCGCGAGTCCAGCACGATCGGCGGGACACCCCCTGCGGGGAGTCCCGGCCTGCGGCGAGGGGATCAGGCCTTGGCCGAGCCCTTGCCCGTCAGCTTGGCGACCTGGGCCTTGACGCCCCACTGGGTGACCCGCCACAGGGCCTCCACCACGATGTCCTTGCTCATCTTGCTGTCGCCGAACTCGCGCTCCACGAACGTGATGGGCACCTCCACCACGCGGAAACCCTTCTGGACCGCGCGGCGGGCCAGGTCCACCTGGAAGCAGTAGCCCGCGGAGGCCACCTCGTCCAGGCCGAGCCCCTCCAGGGTCTCGCGGCGGAAGGCACGGTAGCCGCCGGTCACGTCCCGGATCGGGACGCCCAGCATCAGCCGGGAGTACGTGGACCCGCCGCGCGAGAGGATCTCGCGGCTCTTGGGCCAGTTCACGACACGGCCGCCCGGCACCCAGCGGGAGCCCAGGACCAGGTCCGCTCCGGCCAGCGCGGTGAGCAGCCGGGGCAGCTCCTCCGGCTGGTGGGATCCGTCGGCGTCCATCTCCACGATGACGCCGTAGCCGTTCTCCAGGCCCCAGGCGAAGCCCGCCAGGTAGGCGGCGCCGAGGCCTTCCTTGCCCTTGCGGTGCAGTACGTGCACGTGGTCGTCACCGGCCGCCAGCTCGTCCGCCAGCTTGCCCGTGCCGTCGGGGCTGTTGTCGTCCGCGACGAGGATGTGGGCCTCGGGCACTGCCGCGCGGACACGGCCGACGATCAGCCCGATGTTCTCCGCCTCGTTGTAGGTCGGAATGATCACCAAGGCTGTACCGAGCGGTCCGTAGCTCTGCTGTCCGCCGTCGCTCACTGAGTCCCCTTTAGGTATTCCTGTTCGTCCTGCACGTCCTGTCACAGTGGATGATTTTAGAACAGCGATCGGGGCCCGCGGTCCTTCGGGCCGGTCAGGCGCTCACTGGCTGCGGGCCGCCCTGACCGTTGTCTACTGGACCGCCGGGCCCCGACCTGGGGTGCCACCCGCCGCCCGGCGAAACCTTCCCTCGCCCCCGAGGCGCGGGCGCGCTGAGCAGACGGATCCGTCCGGCACGGACGTCCTGTGGTGGACCCGGCCGAACCTATCCGGGTCCGGCCGCCCGTACCGAACCGAGGCCGACCGCATCACCCCTGTGGGCGTACGAATACCTCCCGCCCACCGACCACCGTCGCCAGGCACACCGGCAGTTCCGCACCGGGGCTCAGATCGGGCAGTCCGGGGGTGCCCGAACGGGGGTCGGTGGACCAGCGGGCGACCCGGTCGTCGGGCGCCTGGACCACCAGTTCCGAGGTCTGCCAGACGGCATAGTCGGCCGGGGCGCCGGGGACCAGGACGCCCGCGTCGTCACGGCCGATGGCCCGCCAGCCGCCCCGGGTGTGGGCCGTGAAGGCCGCCCGTACGGAGACGCGGTGCCCGGGCGTGCGGTGGAAGGCGGCGGCGCGCACCGTGCCCCAGGGGTCCAGCGGGGTCACCGGCGCGTCCGAGCCGAAGGCCAGCGGTACACCGGCCTTGAGCATGGCGGCGTACGGGTTGAGGGTGCGGGCCCGTTCGGCGCCCAGCCGGTCCGCGTACATGCCCTCCTCGCCGCCCCAGGCGGCGTCGAAGGCGGGCTGCACGGAAGCGGTCAGGCCGAACTCCGCGAAGGCCGCGATGGTGGCGGGGGTCATCATCTCGGCGTGCTCCACCCGGTGGCGGGCCGCGCGGACCCGGGCCAGGCCCACCTTCTCGGCCGCCGCCCGGACGCCCTCCACGACTGCGGTGATCGCGGCGTCGCCGATGGCGTGGAAACCGGCCTGGAGGCCCGCCTCGGTGCAGGCCGCCACGTGCTCCCCCACCGCCCGGGCGTCGAGGTATCCGGTGCCGGTGTGGTCCGCGTCCGCGTACGGGCTGTGCAGGCAGGCGGTGTGCGAGCCGAGGGCCCCGTCGACGAAGAGGTCACCGGCCGCCCCGATGGCTCCCAGCTCCTTGGCCCGGTCGAGGTCCCGGTCGGCCCAGTACCCGAAGACGCGCGGCCCGGGCCGCTCCTCGGCCAGGGCCAGCAGGGCCGTGAAGTCCTCGGCGGAGGAGATGTCGGGCCCGCCGCACTCGTGCACGGAGCCGATCCCGAGGGAGGCCGCCCGGTCGAGGGCGGCCCGCTGGGCCTCGGCGCGCTGGGCGGGGGTGACGGCGGCCAGGGCGGCCGCGCGGACGGCGTGGTGGGCGTCGCGGGTCAGCGGCTCGTCGCCGTCGGCGCGCACACCGGGGACGAGGTCGAGCAGGGCGGTGGTGACCACGGCCGAGTGCACGTCGATGCGGCTGAGGTAGAGGGGGCGGCCGCCGGCCGCCCGGTCCAGCTCCTCGCGGCGCGGGGCGCGGCGCTCGGGCCAGCGGGCGGCGTCCCAGCCGTGTCCGAGGAGCACCCGGTCGGCCGGACGGCTCGCGGCGTACGCGCGGACGAGCTCCAGCGCGTCGGGCAGGGAGCGCGCCCCGGTCAGGTCCAGGCCGGTCAGCGCGAGACCGGCCGAGGTGGTGTGGACATGGGCGTCGGTGAAGGCGGGCGTGACGAGCGCCCCGCCGAGGTCGACGACCTCGTCCACCCCTTGCGCGAAGGCGTCGGCCGCACCTTCGGAGCCGACCCAGGCGACGTGGCCGCGCTCGACCACCATCGCGGTGGCGAAGGGGTCGGCGGGGCTGTGGACCTCTCCCCCGCGCAGGAGGACGGTACGGGTGGGGTCGCTGGGGGCGGGGATCGCGCGCTCGGTCATGCGGACCAGTTTCGCGTGTTCGCAAGGCGCGCGTGGACGCGGGTGCGGGGGTCGGCGCCCCGCGGGTGGCTACACGCGGGGCGGGCGGGCCTCGTACGGGGTGGACAGGACCACGGTCGTACGGGTCGAGACGTGGGCGAGGGCGCGCAGCCGGCCCAGCAGGTCTTCGAGCTCCAGGGGGGTGGCCACGCGCACCTTGAGGATGTAGTTCTCGTCGCCCGCGACGCTGTGGCAGGCCTCGATCTCGGGGACGCCCGCCAGCCGGTCGGCGATGTCGTCCGGGGCGCTCGGGTCGAACGGTTTGACCGAGATGAAGGCGGTCAGCGGCAGGCCGACGGCCTCGGGGTCGACGACGGCCGCGTAACCGCGGATCACCCCGCGCTGTTCCAGACGGCGTACCCGCTGGTGGACGGCCGACGTGGACAGGCCGGTGGCCTTGCCCAGGTCCGTGTAGCTCATCCGGCCGTCCCGCACGAGCAGATCCACGATCTGGCGGTCCAGCTCCTCCATTGCGCTCATAGCCGCTCAACCTAAGGCCCAAGGGTGCTCCAGGCCCAGTGCTGTCCACCCACTGGTGGCATCTGCGGCAGGCATGTGACCAAAGCCACAAGGGTATACCGGCGTACGGCGGGCTGTTGTGGTTACTCGTGCCGCGCGACGGGAAGTGCTTGCTGTGGCCGAGGCCGAAGAACCTGCCCGCCCGGCCCACCCAAGGGGGAGTACATCCATGCTGAACACCAAGCGCGCCGGTCGCACCGAACCGGAGCCCCTGGAACCTCTCGAATCCGAGGACGACGACTATCTCGATACCCTCGAGGACGCCGAAGGCTTCGAGATCCACCACGCGATCTGCCCCGACTGCGGCCAGGCGATCGCCCTCGTCGCGGACGAGGAGTTCCTGCCGGAGCACGCGCTCTGCCTGACCCCGTGGAACCCCTTCGGGCTCACGGTCTGCGCCGGCACCGGGCGGCCCGCCTCCGACGCGCTGCCGACCGTGGGCGCCCTCCAGCCCGAGGAGGAGGCCGCGGAGCCCGACCCCGTCGTCCTGCTGGCCCTGCCCCAGGGGCTGGACTGGCGCACGCAGCCCTTCTCGCACGTCGGCGGACCGGGCTCGCGTCCGGTGCGTGTGATGAGCCCCGTGCTGCTGCCGCAGACGCGGCAGCAGCACGCGCAGGCCGCCTGACCCCGCACCGCTACCAGTACGTGCCCTGCACCATGGCAGCCAGGCTGGCATGGTGCAGGATCAGGCTGTCCGGGTCCGCCGGGACCTCCACCTCCCCGAAGTGCGCCTGCCGGTAGGCGATGCGCAGCATCACGATGCCGTGCCGCAGGGCCGCGTAGAGGGTGTGGAACTCCATGTCGCGCGGGGTGTGCCCGGTGAGTTCGGCGTACCGGCGTTCGAGGTCCTCGCGGCGCAGGAAGTCCGGCAGGCCGGGCTGGCCGAAGCCGACGGTGAGGTCCTGGAAGAAGCGGTGGAGGTAGACGGTCCAGCCGAGGTCGACCTCGCGCGGGGCGTAGCCGGCCATCTCCCAGTCCAGGACGGCGACCGGGGTGAAGCCGTCGTAGATGACGTTGCCGATGCGGGCGTCGCCCCAGTTGAGGACGGCCGGGCCCTCGTCCGCCGGCCACAGCTCCTCCAGGCGGGCGAAGGCCCGCTCGAGGAGCGGCGAGGGGGCGAGCCCGTCCACCACCCAGGAGTAGTAGGCGCGTTGGGCGTCCACGTGCCGGCGCAGCGGGGTGCCCGCGCCCTCGGGGAGCAGGAACTCCGCCTCCTTGCCCGGGAACTGGTCGTGCAGACGGGCCAGCAGCGCGATGCTGGCCTCCTGGAGTTCGGCGCGTTCGGCGTCGGTGGCGGAGTGCAGCCAGTTCCCCTCGTAGGTGTAGGGCATGACGTCCGGCGGTACGCGGCCCTCGGCGCGGGCCATCACGAAGAACGGCGCCCCGAGCGGGCCCGGGTCCTCCTCCAGCCACAGCACGCGCGGGACGGGCAGGTCCGTGTGCTGGGCGACCAGGCTCATCACGCGGTGCTGGCGCGGCATGTCGTAGGCCGGGAAGACGGTGTAGGCGGCCGGATCGGCGGCGAGGCGCAACGCGCAGGCACGGACCGGGGCTTCGGGGTGCTCCAGGTCGAAGAGCAGGGTCTCGCTGGACATGCCGTTGGACCCGGGGACGGACACGTTGGTGACCTTCGCGCCGGGAAGTTCGGCGCCCAGCCAGACGGCGAGGCGCCGGCCGAGCTCCTCGGGCTCCCGGGTGGAGGTGCGCGGACGAGGTGCGGTGGCCATGATGAGCCCCTTTCGTGCTGGGTGGGTCGTGGTGGGTCCTTGTGGTCCTGTGGTGCTTGCGGTCCTTGTGGTCCTTGGTGGGTACGGTCTGTGGTGGGTGCGGCTGTAGTAGGTGCGGCTTGGTCCCTGGTGGGTCGTGCTGGTACCCGGTGGGTCCTACTGATCCCTGTCCCTGGTGGGTCCTACTGGGCGACGGAGGAGTAGTCGGCGAAGCCGCTGGGGTCGTGGCGGCCGAAACTGCCGTGCTCGAAGATGCCGTGGCCGACCTGCCCGTCGAGGGTGAAGCGGGCCGAGTGGTCGGTGACGCCGAAGGCGGCCATGGGGTGGGCGGCGGGGTCGGACAGGTCGTAGACGCGCCGGTCGGTCCAGCCGCGGCCCTGCCAGGTGCCGTGCTGCCAGTCGGCCGCGGGCGGGTAGCCGGCGCCGACGGCGAGCGGGGAGGAGTTCAGGATCTCCACGCCGAGTTCGAGGGGCTTGCGGGAGGGGTCGGTGAGGTGGACGACCGCGCTCTCGGGGTGCCGGCCGCCGGGGCGGTAACGGATCTCGGTGTGCGGCCAGCCGAGCTGGACGTCGTGGCGGCCGCTGCCTTCGGGGAAGACCTGCACGGCCTCGTTCAGGGTCCGGTGGCCGTCCGCGTCCTCCTGGGCGATGACCATGACGAACCGGTCCTCGAAACGGACCGGGATCCAGAGCCAGTGGAAGCCCTCGGGGCGGTACTCCTCGGCGGCCCGGCCCCCGTCCTCCCCCGGGATCGGCCGCACACCCCAACTGCGGTCCCGGGTCCCCGTCCACTCCCCCGGGGTGAGCGTGAACTCCTCGCCCTTGGCCCGGATGCTGCCGGTGACCTGGCCGGCCTGGACGAAGCGGCGGCCCTCCAGGATGAGGCGGTCGCCCCGCCGCTGGACGTGGTGGGGCTCCCAGACGGCGGGGAACTCGGCGGTCCAGGTGACGTCGTACGAGAGCCCGTCAGGGTCGGCCGGATCGGCCGCGCAGCGCAGGGTGAGCTGCTTGAGGGGGACGTCGACGGTGATGGACAGCGGCCCCACGGAGAGGTTCATCCGGTCGTCGCCGAGGGCGTCGGAGGCCCGGACGGCGAGGAGTTCGTCACCGATCCGGAGGGTGGCGTAGGCGTCTATGACCCCGGCGTTGGGATAGACGCCGAGGCCGAGGATGAGAACGGCGCGGCCGGCGTGGTCGAAGACGTGGAAGATGCACCGGTCGTAGGCGTTGCGGTCCCCGCTGACGACGTGCTTCATCGACAAGGGGGCCTGGTGGATGGGGTATTCATCAAGCGCAACGGGCCGGTCGGCGGACATGGCGGACCTCCTGGACGGGGCGGGGGTGGGGTGGGGTGGGGTGGGGGCGGGTGAGTAGATGTGACGGTACGTCAGAAATGCTGACCGGGACCAGACTTCTGGCACAACCTGACAGCCCGACACGAATGGCCGGGGCGGGGGCTTCGGGGGGCCTGAGCCAGCAGAACCCGATCAGAGAAGGTTTGGGGGTTTCCCGTCAGTCCCATCGTCTCTCCGTGTCGGGCCGGCCCCTCAAGGGCGCTCCCTGCGGTCGCGTCGCT
>NZ_JBEZMA010000087.1:0-22006 GCF_040652415.1 Streptomyces sp. NPDC048255 | reverse complement strand
TCATCCGACTCGTAGAGGGCGACACCGTCCTCACGCGTCAGCCGCTCACCGGAACGGACCTTCTCCTCCAGCTCGCGCTTCAGCCCAGCGTCCATGTCCAGGAACCCCCTCGATCGGTGCCCAAGCGGCATGGCCACGCTAGTTTTCGATCAGGGTGAACCAGCTGGTATCGGCCCGCCCGGTCCGATACTGGCCGGAAACGATCCGACAATGGCGGAGCTCAGCCCTGCGCCGCGGGTACCGCCTCGGCCTCGCGCGTCAGGCGGGCGAGCTCGCTGTCGTCCATGGCGCGTTCGCCCATGTAGGCGATTCCGACGACGCCAAGGACCTGGCCGGCCCCGTCGTGGACCGGGATCGCCACGGCGGCGTTCGCGTCGACCGCCTTGGCTCCGGGCCGCACGTCACCGCTCGTGTCGGTCTTCAGGTTGCAGGTCGACACCGGCTCGTCGCGCGCGAAGGCCAGGCCGGCCATCCCCTTGCCCCGTGGCACGACGCGCACGATCTCGACCACCGGCGGCGGGATGTTCACGGCCGCGGCCAGAACCATGTCCTCGCCCCGGCGGAAGTGGACGGTACCCGCCACCCCGCCATGCGTCGCGATCCACTGCCGCAGCCACGTCTCGGTCTTGTCCGCATCGCTCATGGCCGGAGTGTGCCACAGCCGCCCGCCCCGGCAACGGGCCCTGATCCAGGGCCCGTTCACTGCTCCGGCGGTCCTCGAGCAGACCTCAGCCGATACCGGTCAGTGGGCCGCCACGGCCTCGGTGACCTCGCTCGGCCGGACGATGACGAAGCCCTCGCCGCGCAGCATCAGCTGGACGGCCTCGCCGGAACCGCCGCGGATCATCGAGCCGACCGACTGGGAGCGGTGCAGGCCGGTCTCCAGCTGGGCGCTCCAGCCGACCACCGCGTCCGTGTCCACGTACACCGGCGCCTGCGCGGTGACCGGGATGATGATCGGGCTGCCGTCGCAGACCACGGCGAGCTTGCCGGTGCCGGTGAAGAGGCTGTTGAAGAGCCCGCCGCCGGTCATGCCGGCGCCCTTCACCATCTTGATCTCGTAGGACAGGGTCGGGTCGAAGCAGAGCACGTTGCGGCCGTTGATCGTCAGGGCGTCGCCCGGCTCGAAGTCGATGATGAAGCAGTTGGCCGCCTGGTGGGCGAACCACGCCTCGCCCTGACCGCGTACGGACATCAGCGCGAGGCCCTCGCCGGTGACGGCGCGCTTGAGCAGGCCGCCTATGCCCTGCCCCTTGCGTTCGAACTGGAGGTTGCCGCGGTAAGCGACCATCGCGCCCTGGCGGGCGAGCACCTCGCCGTTGACGGTGTACTTCACGGACTTGGCGTTCTGCAGGGTCATGCCGGGGGCCGCAGGTGCCTGGGCCAGGTTCTCGGACGCGAACAGATCACTCTTCATGCACTCGATCCTCGCCCCGGGCACGCACCCGGGGCATCATCCTGAAGGCGGATGCTGGCATCCTTGGCAGGATGAGCAGCCAGCACACCCCCGACGCCGCAGCGGCCCCCGCGGTCGGCGCGGACAGCCCCTTCCGCCAGGAGCACGTCGCCCGCGACGAGGCCCCGCAGTTCGTCCTGCCGCTGGTGGTGCGGATCGAGAAGGCCGAACCGCCCGCCCGGACCGACGCCCTGGAGACGGCGGCCCGCGCGGTGCTGACCCTGCTGACGGACGAGCGGGCGCACGGCGAGGGCGAGTGGGCCGAGGCCGTACGGGACTGGCAGGACGCCCGGATCCGGAAGGTGGTCCGGCGGGCCCGCGGGGCGGAGTGGCGCAAGGCCCAGACGCTGCCGGGCATCACGGTGCACGGTGACGCGTCCGAGGTACGGGTCTTCCCGCCGGTGCCCCTGGACAGCTGGCCCAAGGAGCTGGTGAAGCTCCAGGTGTCGGGCACCGAACTGGACGACCCCGCCCCGGCCGGGCCGGCCGACCCGGCGCTCCCCGTCCTGTGGCTCAACCCCGGCGTCGAGATGTCGGCCGGCAAGGCGATGGCCCAGGCCGGGCACGCGGCGCAGCTGGCCTGGTGGGAGCTGACGGGCCCGGAGCGGGCCCGGTGGCGGGAGTCCGGTTTCCGGCTGGCCGTACGCACGGCCCCGGCGGAGCGGTGGGCGGAGCTGAGCGGGAGCGGGCTGCCGGTGGTGCGGGACGCGGGCTTCACGGAGATCGCGCCGGGCAGCGCCACGGTGATCGCCGACCACCCCGCGCTGCGGGCCCGGCTCTGACGCCGTTCCGGCGACCCTCGGAACCTCAAATGTTGCTCTGAAACACCCCTCTCCGCGGTTGGCCGGACCCCGCCGGGGCCATCACACCGGCACACGGTCCGACGAGAGGGGGCGAGGGGACATGAAGCCCATGGCACACCTGGGGGTGGGCATCGGCTGGCGGCCGGAGATCGCGGACGCCGTCGAGCGGCTGCCGGGCCTGGACTGGGTCGAGGTGGTGGCCGAGAACATCTGCCCGGGCCACCTGCCGGATTCCCTGCTGCGGCTGCTGGAGCGCGGTACGCGCGTCGTGCCGCACGGGGTCTCGCTGGGCCTCGGCGGCGCCGACCGCCCGGACCCGGCCAAGCTGGCCGCGCTCGGTGAGCGGGCGGTGGCGCTGGGGGCGCCTCTGGTCACCGAGCACATCGCGTTCGTCCGGACCTCCTCGCCCGCGCTGGAGGCCGGCCACCTGCTGCCCGTACCGCGGACCCGGGACGCGCTGGACGTGCTGTGCGAGAACGTGCGCATCGCGCAGGACGCGCTGCCCGTGCCGCTGGCGCTGGAGAACATCGCCGCGCTGATCTCCTGGCCGGACGAGGAGCTCACGGAGGGGCAGTTCCTGACGGAGCTGGTGGAGCGGACCGGCGTACGGCTGCTCATCGACGTGGCCAACCTGCACACCAACCGGGTCAACCGGGGCGAGGACCCGGCCGCCGTGCTCGACGCGATCCCGCTGGAGGCGCTCGCGTACGTCCACGTGGCGGGCGGCGTCGAGCGGGGCGGCGTCTGGCACGACACGCACGCGCACCCCGTCCCGCCGGTGGTGCTCGACCTGCTGGCCGGGCTCCGCTCCCGGGTGGACCCGCCCGGCGTCCTGCTGGAGCGGGACGACGACTTCCCGCCGGAGCCGGAGCTGGCGGGCGAACTGGCCCGGATCCGGGACGTGGTGGGCGCCGCCGCGGCCCGTCCGCCGCGAGCCGCCGGGCCGAGGCCCCCGGCGGACGGCGGACGGGAGGCCCGGCAGGACGCCGAGCAGGAAGCCGGGCACGGCGCTGGGCAGGACGGTGGGCAGGACGGCGCCACCGGGGCGGCGCGGATCCGCGTCGGCCTGAGCCAGGCCGCGCTGCTGTCGGCGCTGGTGGCCGGGACCCCCGTACCCGAGGGCTTCGACCGGCAGCGGGTCCGGGTGCAGGCCCGGGCCCTGGCCGCCAAGCGGGCGGGGGTGGTGGCCAAGCTGGCACCCGAGCTGCCCGTGATCCTGGGCGGCGAGGCCCCGTACCGCGAGGCCTACCTCTCCTACGCCAAGGGCCGTCCCATGGCGGCGGCCGGATACCGCCGCGAGGCCCTGGACTTCGTGGAGCACCTGCTGATCCAGGACCTTCCGGCCGACCCGGCCGCCCGGCGCAGGCTCACCTGGTGGTGGCAGGACCGGGCCGGGGCGCGGCCGCCCCGCCGGGTCGTGCGCTGGGCCCGGGCGCTGGCGGGGAGGGCGGCGTGAACCTCCTCGCACTGGCGACCTGGGTCGCCGTCATCGTCTCCTCCGTCCTGCTGGTCCGCGGCCTGCGCAGCTCCCGGCCCGCGCCGGACGGGCCGGCGCCGCGGCTGTACGACCTGTCCGAGGCCGCGTTCGTCGCGGGCGGCCCCGGCAACGTCGTGGACACCGCCCTCGTCGCCATGCTCGGCGACGGCAGGCTGATCGTCGGCGGTCCGGGGATCGTCCAGGTGCGGCCCGGGGCGCGGGCCGGTGACCACGCCGAGCGGGCCGTGCTCCAGGCCCACGGGGGTGCGCCCTCGGGGTGGCTGTACCAGGTGCGGTACGCCGCCATGCGCGACCCCGCCGTCCAGGAGACCGGGGACCTGCTGGCCGCGCGCGGGCTGCTGCGCGCGCCCGGCTCCGGCCGGTCCTGGCGGCTCTGGGGGCTCGTCCAGGCCTCGGTGTGCGCGCTCATGCTGCCGGGGTCGCTGCTGATCACCTTCCTCGCCCTCGCCCTGGACTCCGGCGGGCAGGTGCCGTTCATCGCCAAGGTGATCCCCGTGCTGATCGGCGGCCTGGTGGTCGGCCTGATCTGCGCCGTGCGGGCCGGGCAGCGGGTCACCCCGGCCGGGCAGCGGGCGCTGCGCGAGCTGCGCGCCGCCCACCTGCACGACGGGACCCCGTACGTGCAGACCGCCCTGTTCGGGCTGCGCGGTCTGCGCGACCCGTACCTGCGCCAGCAGTTGGTGCCGGCCGTGCGCGGCACCCGGCTGGCGGCGGCGCAGGCGCGATCGCGTCCGGCGGGCGCTGACACCGCGTTCGCTTCCGGCGCCGAGTTCCTGCCGGTGCTCTGGTGCGCCGGGAGCGACGGCGGCGGCTCGGGGGGCGGCGGGGGCGGATCCGGCTGCGGTGCCGGTTCGACCTGTGCCTCCGGTTCCAGCTGCGGCGGCTCGGGCGGTGGCGGCTCCTCCGGCAGCAGTTGCGGCGGCAGCAGCAGCAGCGGCGGTTCGAGTTGCAGCAGCTCGTCCGGCTCCAGCTGCGGCAGCTCCAGTAGTTCCTGACCGTCCGTCATGGGCCCGTCGACCCGCTCGGCGGGCCCGTGCCGTACGGCAACCGGGTCCGGATCGCACGGCAACGGGGGTACGGCGGCCGACACCGGGCGGTGATCCTTTACAGCCTCCCGGCTGCCGGATCTCATCGGTTCATCCGATGAGAGGCAGGGCCGCCATGCGCATGACGCCCGCACGCCACGCAGCCGCCACCGCGGCGCTCTCCCTCGTCCTGTGCGCGGCGCCCGCGGCCCGTGCCGAGGAGCCGGCCCGGCTCACCGCCGAGGAGCCGGCCCGGCTCTCCGCCGAGGACGCCGGGGCCGAACTCGTCGCCCGGCGCGCCGCCGAGGCCGCCGCCGCCCCCGTCCGCGCCCCGGGCCACGCGGCCGGCGCCGGGCGGCCGCTGCGCTTCACCTCCTGCCCCGGCGCCGAGGGCCTGCCCTCCCCCGTCCGCTGCGCCACCCTGCGCGTCCCGCTCGACTACGCCCGCCCCGACGGCCCGCAGATCTCCCTCACCGTCAGCCGGGCCGCGGCCACCGGCGCAGGCCGGGCCGCCCGCCAGGGCGCACTCGTGCACAACCCCGGCGGCCCCGGCGCCTCCGGCATGCACTTCCCGCTCGTCGCCGGACTCCCCGGCTGGGAGCGGATCGCCGCCGCCTACGACCTCGTCGGCTACGCCCCGCGCGGGGTCGGCCGCTCCGCCCCCCTGTCCTGCCAGGACCCGGCCGCCCGGGCCGGGGGCCCCACGCAGGTCCCGGTCCACCCCTCCCCGGCGTACAAGGAGGAGCGGATCGCCGCCGCCCGGGCGTACGCCCGCGGCTGCGCGCGGCGGGCCGGCGCGGCCCTGCCGTACTACACGACCCTGAACAACGTCCGCGATCTGCACGTACTGCGCGCCGCGCTCGGCGAGCCGCGGCTGACCTTCATGGGCGGCTCGTACGGCACCTACCTCGGCGCGGTCTACGCGACGCTGCACCCGCGCCACGTCCGCCGGATGGTCTTCGACTCGGCGGTCGACCCGGACCCGAGCCGCATCTGGTACCGCAACAACCTCGACCAGGCGCCCGGCTTCGAGCGCCGCTGGTACGACTTCCGCGCCTGGGCGGCCCGGCACCACGGCACGTACCGCCTCGGCGCCACCCCGGCGGCCGTCCAGGCGAGCTACGAGCGGGTACGGGAGGCGGTGGCGCGCACCCCCGCGGGCGGCAGCGTCGGAACCGGCGAACTGCGCTCCGTCTTCGTCCAGGCCGCGTACTACGACGCCGTGTGGCCGGAGCGGGCGGCGGCGCTGGCCGCGTTCCTGCGCGGCGACCCGGGCCCGCTGACGGAACAGGCCGCACCCGACCCGGCGTCGGCGGCGGAGGCCGAGAACGCGACGGCCGTCTACACGGCGGTGCTGTGCAACGACGCCCCCTGGCCCGCGGACTGGGAGACCTGGGACCGCGACAACACCGAACTGGCCCGTACGGCCCCCTTCGAGACCTGGGCCAACGCCTTCCTGAATCTGCCCTGCGCCTACTGGCCAGTGCCCGGGCGGCAGCGGCCGGTGGACGTGGGCGCCGCTCCGGCCGCCGCGCTGCCGCGGACCCTCGTGGTCGCGGCGGAGCGGGACGGGGCGACCCCGTACCCGGGTGCGCTGGAACTCCAGCGGCGGCTCGGCCCGGGGGCCGCGCTGGTCACGGAGGAAGGGGCCGGCAGCCACGGAGTGGTGGGCAGTGGCAACGACTGCGTGGACCGTCACGTGGAGCGGTATCTGCTGACAGGTGACACCCCGGGCCGCAGTGTCACGTGTGCGCCGCATCCGGAGCCCGCACCGGTGTCGCTGGACGACCGGGCAGCAAGCGCCCGCGGGGCACTGCTGCCGCCAGTCGTCTGAACTTCCGGGCGGGATCTCCGGCTGCGTCGTTTCGGGGGCAGGGCCTCCCGATCCACCGGAGGAACTCACCTGACGGTGTGGTCGTCCTCCGGCACTTCCCCCCAGGGGAGGTATCAGGCGAGCCCGGCCACCAGATCGGCGACGGACTTGCGGCGCCCGGTGTAGAAGGGCACCTCTTCGCGGACGTGCATCCGGGCCTCGGAGGCGCGCAGGTGACGCATGAGGTCCACGATGCGGTACAGCTCGTCGGCCTCGAAGGCCAGCAGCCACTCGTAGTCGCCGAGCGAGAAGGAGGCGACGGTGTTGGCGCGCACGTCGGGGTAGCCGCGGGCCATCTTGCCGTGGTCGGCGAGCATGCGGCGACGGTCCTCGTCGGGCAGCAGGTACCAGTCGTAGCTGCGCACGAACGGGTACACGCTGACGTAGTCGCGGGCGGTCTCGTCGGCCAGGAAGGCCGGGATGTGCGACTTGTTGAACTCGGCCGGGCGGTGCAGGGCCATGTTCGACCACACCGGCTCCAGCGCGCGGCCCAGCTTGGTGCGGCGGAACAGGTTGTAGGCGCCCTGCAGCTCGTCCGCCGTCTCGGCGTGCCACCAGATCATGACGTCGGCGTCGGCGCGCAGGCCGGAGACGTCATAGGTGCCGCGGACGGTGATGTCCTTGGCGGCCAGCTGGTCGAAGAGCTCCTGGACCTCGTCGGCGTAACCGGCGCGGTCTTCGGGGAGGACGTCCTTCAGCTTGAAGACGGACCACAGGGTGTAGCGGATGACCTCGTTGAGGTCCTTCGCCTTCTTCCCCGCGTTGGGAATCTTCTCTGGTGCAGTCATGTGCCTATTGTCCCGTGCGCTGATCAGTGGTCCGTGCCAGGGGTCCCGAAAGCGGTGATCACCGCTTCCGCGGCCTTGCCGGCGCTCGCGATGCACGCCGGGATGCCCACTCCGTCGTAGAGGGCGCCGCACACGGCGAGGCCCGGCTGGGCGGCGACGGCGGCGCGGATCCGGGCGACCCGGTCCAGGTGGCCGACCGGGTACTGGGGCAGTCCGCCGTCCCAGCGCGTGACGGTGGAGGCGACCGGCCGGGCCGTCAGGCCCACGGCCTCGCCGAGGTCGCTCAGCGACACCCCGACGAGCTCGCCGTCCTCGCGCTTCAGCTCGCCCTCGTCGCCGTAGCGGCCGACGGAGGTCCGCAGCAGGAAGAGCTCGGGATCGGCCCCGGCCCAGGCCCACTTGTTGCTGGAGAAGGTGGAGGCCTTGATCGTCCGGCCGTCGACGGGCGGTACGAGGAAGCCGCTGGCGCCGCCCCCGGTGACCGCCTCGGGCATCTCGGAGCGCCGGAAGGCCAGGGTGACCAGGGCCATGGAGGCGTACTCGACCCCGCGCAGCTCGGCCGCGGCCGCGGGCACCAGCCGGTCCAGCAGCCGCGCGGCCGGTCCGGCCGGGGTGGCCAGGACCACGCCGTCGGCGTCGATGACCTCGGCGCCGGCCACGACCCGCCAGCCGTCCGCCGTACGGAGGACCTCGCGCACGGGGGTACCGGTGACGATCCGCGCCCCGGCGCGGCGGCAGGCCTCGGCCACGGCGGCCGGCAGCCGTCCGATGCCGCCGTCGATGCCGGCGAAGACGGGGCCGGCGGCCTGCGGCTGCGCGGCCGCGCGGCGCTGGAGCTCCCGGACGCCCTCGCCCAGCGAGCGGTGCGTACGGGCGGCCTCGAAGAGCTGGGGGACGGCCGCCCGCATCGAGATGCGGTAGGCGTCGCCCGCGTAGACCCCGCCGAGCAGCGGCTCCACCAGCCGGTCGACGACCTCGTGTCCCAGCCGGGCGGCTACGTACTCGCCGACGGCGACGTCCTCGCCGATCTCGGCGGGCGGCAGCTCGCGCTCCGCCTCGATCCGGGCCAGGCCCTCCGCGGAGAGCACCCCGGAGGCGGCGAGCGGCCCCAGGTCGCCGGGGACGCCCATGATGTGCCCGCGCGGCATCGGCCGCAGCGCTCCCCGGGTCCACAGGTGGGCGGTGGCGGTCGCGGGCGCCTGGAGGGCCTCGCCGAGGCCTACGGACCGGGCGAGGTCCACGGCTTCGGGGCGGCGGGCGAGGACGGACTCGGCGCCGAGGTCGACGGGGGCCCCGGCGAGCTCCCCGGCGTGCAGTTTGCCGCCGAGCCGGGGTCCCGCCTCCAGGAGCGTCACGCGGACCCCGTCGGCGAGCAGCCGGTGGGCCGCCGCGAGGCCCGCGATGCCGCCGCCGATGACGACGACGTGACCGGGGGCGCCGGCGCGGTCCGGCCGGTCCGTACGCATGTCCGCTTCGTGCATGGACACATCGTCTCAGACCGGCGGCGGGCCCTGCGGCGAGGCCGGACCGTGACCGCATCGGGACCGGTCCGGGACCGCGGAGGTGAAACCCCCGCGGGGACTCTGGACGTCGAAACGGCAACACCAGCCGAACCTCGGGGGTTTACTGAGATGCACACCGTGAACAGACAGCGTTCCGCGGCCGCCCTGGCCGTCCTCTCCCTGGCCGGGGTGCTCACGCTCACCGGCTGCGGCGCCGACGGCGGGACCCGGGCCACCTCGGCCGACAAGGCTGCGGTGGCCCCCGCGCCCGCCCAGGGCGGCAAGGCTCCGGAGGCGGCGAAGGGGGCCGGATCGGCGGCGGCGCCCGGAGCCTCCGCGGCCTCGGGGTCATCGGCCGACAAGAACGCGCAGCCGCTGGCCGCCGTGCGCCCGAACGTGATCCGTACGGCGACCCTCGGCATCGAGACCGATGACGCGCAGCAGGCGCTGGCCGCGGCCCGTTCGGCGGCCCTCGGCGCGGGCGGCTACGTGGGCAACGAGTCCAGCAAGCGCGGCCAGGACGGCCGTATGACGTCGACGGTGACCCTGCGGGTGCCGGGCGAACAGTACGACGCCGTGCTCGGGGCGATGGAGGGCAGCGGGAAGCTCCTGCACCGCAAGGTCGAGGCGCAGGACGTGACGGAGAAGGTCGCCGACATCGGCAGCCGGGTCGCGTCGCAGCAGGCCAGCGTGGCCCGGGTACGGGAAATGATGGGCAAGGCCTCGGCGTTGAGCGACGTGGTCATGCTGGAGAGCGAACTGAGCAAGCGGCAGTCCGATCTGGAGTCGCTCCAGGCGCAGCAGAACGCGCTGAAGGACCAGACCGCGCTGGGCACGATCACGCTGGAGGTCTCGGAGCCGGCCCCGAAGCCGGTGGCGGAGGAGAAGAAGAAGGAGAAGGAGCCGGCCTTCATGGACGCCCTGCGCGGCGGCTGGGACGTCTTCCTGACCATCGTGCGCTTCCTGACGCTGGCGGTGGGCGCGGTGCTGCCCTTCGCGCTGGCGGCCGCGGCGCTGGCGCTGGCCTTCCGGCTGTACCGGCGGCGCCCCGCGAAGCCGAAGACGGGCCTGGCCCCGCGGACCGGACCGGCCTGGCGGGTCTCGGTCCCGGCGGCCCGGCCCGCTCCGGCGCCCGCCGGGGCCCGCGCCGGGGCGGACACCGGGGCAGACGCGGCGCCGGACGCGGAGGACGGCGCCCCCCGCTCCTGACACCCGCCCTGACACCCGCCCTGACGCCCTTCCCGGCGTCCGCTCCCGTCGCCCGGTCCAGGCTCATCTGGACCGGCGGGCCGAACGCTCCTTCGGCGGGCGGCCCTTCGCCCGTAGCGTGTCCCCCAAGCGACGGCGGCGGAGGACGGTGCGGACGATGGCGACGGAACGACTGGTGGTGATCGGCGGTGACGCGGCGGGGATGTCCGCCGCGTCACAGGCCCGGCGGCTCAAGGGCCCGGAGGAGCTGGAGATCGTCGCCTTCGAACGGGGGCACTTCAGCTCGTACTCCGCGTGCGGGATCCCGTACTGGATCGGCGGGCTGGTCGCCGCGCGCGACGACCTGATCGCCCGCACCCCCGAGGAGCACCGCGCCCGCCACATCGACCTGCGCACCCGCACGGAGGTCGTGGAGCTGGACCTCGCGGGCCGCCGGGTCCGCGCCCGCGATCTGGACGGCGGATCCGAGTACTGGACGGGCTACGACAAGCTGGTCCTGGCGACGGGCGCCCGCCCCGTCCGCCCCCGGCTGCCCGGCATCGGCGCGCACGGGGTCCACGGCATCCAGACCCTGGACGACGGCCAGCGCCTGATGACGACGCTGGAGCGGACGCAGGGCCGCCGGGCGGTGGTGGTCGGCGCGGGCTACATCGGCGTGGAGATGGCGGAGGCCCTGGTCGGGCGGGGCTACGAGGTCACCGTCCTGCACCGCGGCCCGCAGCCGATGGCCACGCTGGACCCGGACATGGGCGGGCTGGTGCACCGCGCGATGAACGGCATGGGGATCCGTACGGTGTCCCGGGCCGAGGTCACGAAGATCCTCACCGACGAGGAGGGCCGGGCCCGCGCGGTGGCCACGGCCACGGGCGAGGAGTACCCGGCGGACGTGGTCGTGCTCGGCATCGGCGTGGAGCCGCGCACCGGGCTGGCCCGCGCCGCGGGCCTGCCGCTCGGCACCTCGGGCGGCCTGCTCACCGACCTCTCGATGCGCGTCCGGGGCCACGAGGACATCTGGTCGGGCGGGGACTGCGTGGAGGTCCTGGACCTGGTCTCGGGCCGCACCCGGCACATCCCGCTGGGCACGCACGCCAACAAGCACGGCCAGGTGATCGGCTCGGGCGTGGGCGGCGGCTACGCGACCTTCCCCGGGGTGGTCGGCACGGCGGTCAGCAAGGTCTGCGACCTGGAGATCGCCCGTACGGGGCTGCGCGAACGGGACGCGCTGGAGGCGGGCCTGCGCTTCGTGACGGCCACCGTCACCTCCACCAACACGGCGGGCTACTACCCGGGCGCGGCGGAGATGACGGTGAAGACGCTGGCGGAGCGCCGCACGGGCCGCCTGCTGGGTGTCCAGATCGTCGGCGGCGCGGGGGCGGCCAAGCGGGTGGACATCGCCGCGGTGGCCCTGACGGCGGGCATGACGGTGGACCAGATCGTCTCCCTGGACCTGGGCTACGCCCCGCCGTTCTCCCCGGTCTGGGACCCGGTCCTGGTGGCGGCCCGCAAGGCCGTCTCCGCGGTCCGCTCGGCCGGGGTCTAGATGGTTCGGACGGCGAGCTCGGAGCGGATGAGCTCCAAGAGGCGGCCCGTCCAGTTGCGGCCGCCGCGGGGGCCCTCGTCCCGCCAGTAGGGGGAGTCGGAGTACCCGCGGTAGAGGATGCCCGCCTGCCCCGTGCCCCGCAGGAGTGCGGCGAGTTCGGGGTGCTGGTCGAACTTGGCCCGCAGCAGTCCGGCCATGACCCCGAGCCGCACGGCGGGCCAGTCCGCCCGGCGGGCCGCCCGTCCGCCCGCTTCCCGGGCCTCCCCGGGCGTCGCGGCCGCGCGGATCAGGTCGTGGTCGGCGCGCTCGGCGGCGGACAGGGCCCAGTAGCCGTGGACCACGCTCGGGTAGGTCTGCCCCCGGTAGCTGACGGGGGCCTCGTGGTCGTTGCGCAGCGCGAAGTCACCGAGCCGGTCGGGCCGGCCCTGCGGATGCACGCTCTCGTGGAGGACGACCGGGGGCTGCGGGGTGCCGGTGGGGTCGTCGACGTGCAGGACCGCCTCGTGTTCCCGCGCCGCCTCTTCGCCCGCGTCCGGCCGGGCGAAGTAGTCGAGGGAGTCCTGGTGCATCTGCGCCGTCACCACGGGCCCGTCCCCGTCGACCCGCTCGCCGAGGGCGGTCACCAGGACGCGCAGCGGCCGGTCCTGGAGGTCCATGTCGCCCAGCATGTAGACCCGCAGGTGGGCCGGGACGGCGAGGTACGCCTCCCGCAGGGCGGCCCGGCGGGTCTCCGTCGGCTCGGCCTGGTAGGCCCGCACGGCGTCCCAGCAGCGGTCGGCGGCCCTCGGCCGCCGGGCCAGCCGGGCGATCTCGTCCGCGACCTCCGCGAGGAAGCTCTCGTCGGTGCACGGTTCCGGGTAGCGCTGTTCCCACTTCGGCGGGGCGGCGGAGGGCTCGGGCGCGTCCGGCCGGTCCGGGCGCAGGGTGATCCTCCCGGAGGCGAGCAGCTTCCCCAGCCCGGCCAGGTCGGTCCCCTCGAAGCGGCCGAGGGAGATCCTGCCGTCCGCGTAGACGAAGAGGTGTTCGGGGTAGCGCTCGTCGAGCAGGTCGTGCTTGCGCCACACGAGGCACCAGGCCCCGTCGACGGTCTCTCCGTCGGATATGCGAAACGTCGGTCCTTGCCATGTCATGCACGGCACAGTACCGACGTCTCGATCTTGCTCGGGCTCAGCGCGCGGTCTTGGTGTGGACGTAGTCCACCAGGCGCGTCAGGGCCTCGGGGTCGGTCGTGGGGAGGACGCCGTGGCCCAGGTTGAAGATGTGGCCCTCCAGGCCGGCGGCGGCCGCGAGGACCTCGTCCGTCTTGGCCTCGACCGCCTCCGGGGTGGAGAAGAGCACGGCCGGGTCCAGGTTGCCCTGGAGCGCCTTGCCCGGGCCCACCCGGCGCACGGCCTCGTCCAGCGGGACCCGGTAGTCGACGCCCATGACGTCCGCGCCGGCCTCGCCCATGAGGCCGAGGAGCTCGCCCGTGCCCACGCCGAAGTGGATGCGCGGGACCCCGTACGAGGCGACGGACTCCAGGACCTTCGCCGACGCGGGCATCACCGAGCGGCGGTAGTCCGCCGGGGCCAGGGCGCCGACCCAGGAGTCGAAGAGCTGGACGGCCGAGACGCCGGCCTCGATCTGGACCTTGAGGAAGGCGGAGGTGATCTCCGCGAGGCGGTCCAGCAGGTCGGCCCACAGCTCGGGGTCGCCGTACATGAGCGCCTTGGTGTGCTCGTGGTTGCGCGACGGTCCGCCCTCGACGAGGTAGCTCGCGAGGGTGAAAGGCGCGCCCGCGAAGCCGATCAACGGCGTGGAGCCCAGTTCACCCGTGAGCATGCCGATCGCCTCGGTGACGTACGAGACGTCCTCAGGGGTGAGGTCGCGCAGCTGTGCGAGGTCCTCGCGGCGGCGGATCGGCTGGGCCACGACCGGGCCGATGCCCGGCTTGATGTCCAGGTCGATGCCGATGGCCTTCAGCGGGACCACGATGTCGGAGAAGAAGATCGCCGCGTCCACCTTGTGGCGGCGCACCGGCTGCAGGGTGATCTCGGTGACCAGGTCGGGCCGCATGCAGGACTCGAGCATCTGGGTGCCCTCGCGCAGCTTGCGGTACTCCGGGAGCGAGCGCCCGGCCTGCCGCATGAACCACACCGGCGTGTGCGGTACCGGCTCGCGGCGGCACGCCTTCAGGAAGGCGGAATCGTACGTCTGACTCGGCTGGCCCGTCAGTGGGGTCTCCCCCGCTCGGGCGGAGCCTCGAGCGAGGGGAAGGTCGTTGGCGCTCACGCGCCAAATCTTCGCACGTATGAAGAAGTGCCCGGCCCGGCGCGGGTGTCCCTGCGCCGTACGGGCGCTCGTTCCGCCTAGTCTTCCCCGCATGGCTGCGGCTCAGGGACGATTTTCAGATGGCGCTGACGGTGTGGACAGCGCGGAGGAGAGCTCCGTCCCGCTCCCGTTCCGCCGGGCGGTCGACGGCTTGAAGAAGGCACGACTGCGTCCGGGGATCGAGATCGACCCCACGAAGCCGCCGCGGAGACTGGCGCCGTACGCCTACGCACTGGAGGCCGCGGTCGTCGACGGCGAGGACGACCTGGCCGACGGCCGGCTCATCCTGCTCCACGATCCGGCCGGTCACGAGGCCTGGCACGGGACGTTCCGGATGGTGACGCTCGTCAGGGCGGAGCTGGAGCCGGAGATGGCCGCGGACCCGCTCCTCCCCGAGGTGTGCTGGTCCTGGCTGACGGGGGCGCTGGACGCGCGCGGGCTGACGTACGGGGAGGCGAGCGGGACCGTGACCATGGCCGGCTCGCACTACTTCGGCGGGCTCGCGGAGCGGCGCCCGGCGACGCAGATCGAGATCAGGGCCTCCTGGACGCCGCGCGAGGTGGTGGGCGGGGTGCCGGACACCGCGGCGCACCTGGCGGCGTGGTGCGAGCTGCTGTGCCAGATCGCGGGGCTGCCCCCGGTCGGGCCGACCGAGACCGTCACGGGAGTGGTCTCCCTGCCACAGCGGCGGGGTCCGCACCACCCGTAGCCGCGGCGCCGTACGGCCGCGCGCGGCGGGCGGGTACGGGAACGAACGGTCGAAGTCCGCAACCGGGTGTCGGAACGGGGCGCCCGTTGTGGGCTTCTGATCACCCTATGATCGATCGTGCGTCCGAATTGCCCGAATTGTTACTCACCAAATCGTGATCATTCCCTAAAGCCGGGCGGGTGACGTGCCGAAGGAGTCAGTGACCATCCGCACGGTTCGCACCGGCTTCCTTCCCCGAGCCGGCCGTCCCGCCACTCCCCCAGGAGGCCTAGGTGTCCGTTCTTCTCGAGCAGCCCGCAAGCCTGGTCGCCTACCGCCCGAACAAGCCGACGGCCATGGTCGTCGTGGCCGACCCGCGCGTCCGTTCCACCGTGACCCGCCATCTGTGGGCCCTCGGAGTACGTGACGTGATCGAGGCTTCGTCCATCGCGGAGGCCCGCCCCCGCGTCGGCAGCCCGCGCGACATCTGCGTGGCCGACGTACACCTGCCCGACGGTTCCGGTCTCACCCTCCTCTCCGAGACCCGCGCCGCCGGCTGGCCCAACGGCCTGGCCCTGTCCGCCGCCGATGACATCGGCGCCGTACGCAACGCCCTCGCGGGCGGAGTGAAGGGCTACGTCGTCACCGGAACGCGGACCAACATCGGGCTCCCCACCCGGCCCGGCGCCGCCCCCATCGGCGCTGCCGCCGCCCGTATGCACCGCCGCCCCCCGGGTGCCCCGAGCCACCCGGGCGGCTACCGGGAGCTCTCCGGCCGCGAGGTCGAGGTCCTGCGCCTCGTCGCGGAGGGCCAGTCCAACAAGGCCATCGGCGTCTCGATGGGCCTGTCCGCCCTGACCGTCAAGTCCCACCTGGCCCGGATCGCCCGCAAGCTGGGCACCGGCGACCGGGCCGGGATGGTCGCCGTCGCACTGCGGACCGGGATCATCCACTGAGAGCCTGTCCGGCCTGACAGGTCCTTGACCCCGCCCGGCGTCTCCCGGGCGAACCCCCGGGGAACCCCGGGAAACGTCCGCCCCTCTCCCCCGCGCCCGTCGACGGAACGTTCCGGCGACGGGCGCGTCGCATCCACGGATACCCTTGACCGGTGACCGACGCCCAAGAGACCGCAGCACACCTGCGCACCACCACCGGGGGCGGCCCCCCGGACGACGAAGCTCCGTCCGATGGGCTGCCGATCCCCTTGCTGGAGCCCCGTGAGGGCATCCCCCCGGTCGTCGCCGATGCGGAGGCGCTCGCCCAGGTGGTCGCGGCCTTCGCCGCGGGCACCGGGCCCGTCGCCGTCGACGCCGAGCGGGCCTCCGGATACCGCTACGGCCAGCGCGCCTACCTGGTGCAGCTGCGCCGCGAGGGCGCGGGATCCGCACTGATCGACCCGGTGGGCTGCCCCGACCTGTCCGCACTGGGCGAGGCCCTGTCCGGCACCGAGTGGATCCTGCACGCCGCCACCCAGGACCTCCCCTGCCTGCGCGAAATAGGCATGGTGCCCACCTCCCTGTTCGACACCGAGCTGGCCGGCCGCCTGGCCGGCTTCCCGCGGGTCGGACTCGGCGCGATGGTCGAGAGCGTGCTCGGCTACGCGCTGGAGAAGGGCCACTCCGCCGTCGACTGGTCCACCCGCCCCCTTCCCGAGCCGTGGCTGCGCTACGCCGCCCTGGACGTGGAGCTGCTGGTGGACCTGCGGGACGCCCTGGAGAAGGAGCTGGACCGGCAGGGCAAGCTGGAATGGGCCCGCCAGGAGTTCGACGCCATCGCATCCGCACCGCCCGCGCCGCCCCGCAAGGACCCCTGGCGGCGTACGTCCGGGATGCACAAGGTGCGCCGCCGCCGGCAGATGGCGGTCGTCCGGGAGCTGTGGGAGTCCCGGGACCGGATCGCGCAGCGGCGTGACGTGTCCCCCGGCAAGGTGCTGGGCGACGCGGCGATCGTCGAGGCCGCCCTGGCCCTCCCGGCGGACGCGCAGGCCCTGTCCGCCCTGCCCGGTTACGGGCAGCGCATGGGCCGGCGCCAGCTGGAGCAGTGGATGGCCGCCGTGGACCGGGCGAAGGCCCTGCCCGAGAACGCGCTGCCGCAGCCGGGGGCGAGCCCGTCCGGCCCGCCGCCGCCGCGTTCCTGGGCCGACAAGGACCCGGTGGCCGCGGCCCGGCTGTCGGCGGCCCGCGCGGCCGTGTCGGAGCTGGCCGAGGGGCTGAACCTGCCCCAGGAGAACCTGATCACCCCGGACACGGTCCGCAGGCTCTGCTGGGAGCCGCCGCAGCGGCTCGAGGCGGACGCGGTGGCGCAGGCCCTTGCGGGCTACGGCGCGCGCCCTTGGCAGATCGAGCAGGTCACCGCGGCACTGGTCACGGCCCTGGCCGCGACCGCCTGACCCGCACCCGACCCCAGAAGACCCCCGGCCTCAGGCCGGGGGTCTTCCTCGTCAGGCGCTCACGGCCCTCCGGACCCGCACCCCCGGACGGCCCCGGGAGATGGCGGACGGCCCGGTACCGGCCCCGCGGCGGCGCCCGCGGCAGTGTGACCTTCGCCGCTCCTCGGGGAGGGGGTGTGCACATTGGTTACCCGCAAGTAGCATGGGCCGGGTGAGCGGGCGCTCAGCAACGCATGCCGAGCACGCCCCCGCGCAGCAGTGCACACCCGCACCTGGAGGAGAGCCAACGTGCCTCGTACCGTCAGGGACGTCGTCTTCGTCGACGGCGTCCGCACCCCGTTCGGCAAGGCGGGCCCGAAGGGCATCTACCACGAGACCCGCGCCGACGACCTCGTCGTGAAGGCGATCCGGGAGCTGCTGCGCCGCAACCCGGACCTGGACCCCAAGAAGATCGACGAGGTCGCCATCGCCGCGACCACGCAGATCGGCGACCAGGGCCTCACGCTGGGCCGCACGGCCGGCATCCTCGCGGGCCTCCCGCAGTCCGTCCCGGGCTACTCGATCGACCGCATGTGCGCCGGCGCGCTGACCGCCGTGACCGCCGTCGCGGGCGGCGTGGCCTTCGGTGCGTACGACGTCGCCCTCGCCGGCGGTGTCGAGCACATGGGCCGCCACCCCATGGGTGAGGGCGTGGACCCGAACCCGCGCTTCGTCTCCGAGAAGCTGGTCGACGAGTCCGCCCTGTTCATGGGCATGACCGCCGAGAACCTGCACGACCGGTACCCGGCGATCACCAAGCTCCGCGCCGACGAGTACGCCGTGCGCTCGCAGGAGAAGGCCGCCAAGGCGTACGCCGACGGCAAGATCCAGCAGGACCTGGTGCCGATCTCGGTGCGCAACACCAACGCGGCCGCGGGTGAGACGGGCTGGGGCCTGGTCACCACCGACGAGCCGATGCGCCCGGGCACCACGCTGGAGAACCTGGCCGGCCTGAAGACCCCGTTCCGTACGCACGGCCGGGTCACCGCGGGCAACGCCGCCGGTCTCAACGACGGCGCCACGGCCGCGATCATCGCGTCCGAGGACTTCGCCCGCGAGAACAACCTCCCGGTCAAGATGCGCCTGGTCTCGTACTCCTTCGCGGGTGTCGAGCCGGAGGTCATGGGCTACGGCCCGATCCCGGCCACCGAGAAGGCCCTCGCCCAGGCCGGTCTGTCCATCGAGGACATAGGCCTGTTCGAGATCAACGAGGCCTTCGCGGTCCAGGTCCTCGCCTTCCTGGAGCACTACGGCATCGCCGATGACGACGCCCGCGTGAACCAGTACGGCGGCGCCATCGCCTTCGGCCACCCGCTCGCCTCCTCGGGCGTGCGCCTGATGACGCAGCTGGCCCGCCAGTTCGAGGAGCAGCCGCACGTCCGCTACGGCCTGACCACCATGTGCGTCGGCTTCGGCATGGGCGCCACGGTCATCTGGGAGAACCCGAACTTCAACGCCGAGGGAGACTCCAAGTGAGCACCACCGCTGAGCTCCTGAAGGGCGCGGCCGAGCTGTTCCCGGACGAGGTCGTCACGTCCGCGCACGTCCGCCACCTGGACCTGCCGTACGGCGCCGGGCGCTTCGCGCTCGTCACGCTGGACAACGGCTTCGACCACACCAAGCCGACCACCTTCGGCCCGCAGTCCCTCGCCAACCTGAACGCGGCGATCGACCAGGTCGAGCAGGAGGCCCTCGCGGGCTCCATCGTCGGCGCGGGCATCACCGGCAAGCCGTTCATCTTCGCGGTCGGCGCCGACCTCAAGGGCGTCGAGCTGCTGAAGAAGCACGACGAGGCGCTTGCCATCGGCAAGGGCGGCCACGACGTCTTCAAGCGTCTCGCGGCCCTCGCGGTCCCGACCTTCGCCTACTACAACGGCGCGGCGATGGGCGGCGGCGTCGAGGTCGGTCTGCACTGCTCCTACCGCACCGTCTCCAAGGCCATCCCGGCCTTCTCGCTGCCCGAGGTCTTCCTCGGTCTGGTCCCGGGCTGGGGCGGCTGCGCCCTCCTCCCGAACCTCATCGGCGCGGAGCGCGCGATCTCGGTCATCATCGAGAACTCGCTGAACCAGAACCGCCAGCTCAAGGGCAAGCAGGTCTTCGAGCTCGGCATCGCCGACGCGATCTTCGAGGGCGCTGACTTCCTGGAGCAGTCCCTCATCTGGACCGCCAAGGTCCTGAAGGGCGAGACCGAGGTCGTACGTGCCGAGGTCGAGCGCGGCGAGGCCTGGGACGCGGCCGTCGCCAAGGGCCGCGCCATCGCGGACTCCAAGGTGCACGGCGCCGCCCCGGCCGCCTACCGCGCGCTGGACATCATCGCCGCGGCCAAGGACGGCGACCTCCAGGCCGGCTTCGACGCCGAGGACACCGCGCTCGCGGACCTCATCATGGGCGGCGAGCTGCGCTCCGGCATCTACGCCTTCAACCTGGTCCAGAAGCGCGCCAAGCGCCCGGCCGGCGCCCCGGACAAGTCCCTGGCCCGTCCGGTCACCAAGGTCGGCGTCGTCGGCGCGGGCCTGATGGCCTCTCAGCTGGCGCTGCTCTTCCTGCGCCGCCTGGAGGTGCCGGTGGTCCTCACCGACATCGACCAGGAGCGCGTGGACAAGGGTGTGGGCTACGTCCACGCCGAGATCCAGAAGCTGCTCGGCAAGGGCCGCATCAACCAGGACAAGGCCAACCGCCTGACCGCCCTGGTGACCGGCGTCCTGGACAAGGCCGAGGGCTTCGCGGACGCGGACTTCATCATCGAGGCCGTGTTCGAGGAGATGTCCGTCAAGCAGAAGGTGTTCGCGGAGGTCGAGGCGGTCGCCCCGGCGCACGCGATCCTCGCCACCAACACCTCCTCGCTGTCGGTCTCGGAGATGGCCTCCAAGCTCCAGCACCCGGAGCGCGTGGTCGGCTTCCACTTCTTCAACCCGGTCGCGATCCTCCCGCTGCTGGAGATCGTCCGCGGTGAGCAGACGGACGACGCCTCGCTGGCCACGGCCTTCGGTGTCGCCAAGAAGCTGAAGAAGACCGCGGTCCTCACCAAGGACGCCCCGGCGTTCGTCGTGAACCGCATCCTGACCCGCTTCATGGGCGAGATCCAGAACGTCATCGACGAGGGCACCCCGGTGGTCACCGCCGAGAAGGCCATCGAGCCGCTCGGCCTGCCGATGTCCCCGCTGGTGCTCCTGGAGCTCGTCGGCCCGGCGATCGGTCTGCACGTCTCGGAGACCCTGAACCGCGCCTTCCCGGAGCGCTTCACCGTCTCCCCGAACCTGGCGGCCGTGGTCAAGGCCGGCAAGCGCGGCTTCTACGTCTACAACGCCGAGAACGGTTTCAAGCCGGAGCTCGACCCCGAGGTCGCCGCGCTCCTGGTCCAGGGCGACAGCGTCCTGACCGAGGAGCAGGTCCGCGACCGCGTCCTGGACGCGGTGGCGCAGGAGATCGGCCTGATGCTGGAGGAGGGTGTCGTGGCCGAGGCCCAGGACATCGACCTCTGCCTCATCACCGGTGCGGGCTGGCCCTTCCACCTGGGCGGCATCACCCCGTACCTGGACCGTGAGGGCGTCTCGGAGCGCGTCAACGGCAAGAAGTTCCTGGCTCCCGGACTGGCGAGCGTTCCCGCCTAGTTCGGCCCGCAGACAGGCGTTTCGCGGCTCGGCCCGCCCCTTCCGGGGGGCGGGCTTCGGCCATTCGAATACGTGTCTAAGATTCACCCCCATGACGGAAAAGCACGCGCGGCCCAGGCGCCGCCGCCGCATTCTGCGGATCACCCTGCTGCTGGTCGCCGTGCTGATCCTGGGCGCGGCCGGCGCGGGCTGGTGGGCGTACAGCCACCTCAACGGCAACATCGACAGCGTCGACCTGGACCAGGCCATCGGCGACAACCGGCCGCAGAAGGTCGTGGCGGGCGCGCAGAACATCCTGGTGCTCGGCTCCGACTCGCGGGCCGGGGCCAACGGGGACCTCGACCACGGCGACGTCAGCGGTGCCCGCTCGGACACCACGATGCTGGTGCACATACCCGAGGGCCGGTCCAAGGCCACCGCGATCAGCATCCCGCGCGACACCCTGGTCACCCGGCCCGAGTGCAAGGCCGCCGACGGCAAGACCGTGCCGTCCCAGAAGCGGGCCATGTTCAACGGCATCTACGGTCTCGCCGGTCCGGCCTGCGTGGTCAAGACCGTGGAGGAGATGTCCGGGGTCCGCGTGGACCACTTCGTCGAGGTGGACTTCGCCGGGTTCAAGGGCCTGGTGGACGCCCTCGGCGGGGTCACCGTCACCCTGGACAAGCCGATGAGCGGGGCCAAGGGCGGCCTCAAGCTGGACGCGGGCACGCACCGGCTGAACGGCACCGACTCGCTCAAGTTCGTCCGTACCCGCTACGGCTACGGCGACGGCAGCGACCTCGGACGCATAGGCCTCCAGCAGCAGTTCATGATGGCGATGCTGTCCGAGATCAAGAAGCAGGACGCCCTGGGCAACCCGGCGCGCCTCTACAAACTCGCCGACGCCGGGACGAAGTCGCTGACCACCGACTCCGAACTCGCCTCGCTCACCGCGCTGTCCGACTTCGCGCAGAGCATGAAGGGCGTGGACCCCGACACCATGCAGACGATCATGCTGCCGGTCGCCTACGACAAGGTGGACCCCAACCGCGTGGTCGCCGCGGAGCCGCAGGCGACCCAGCTGTGGGAGGCCCTGCGCAAGGACCAGCCGGTCCCGGAGTCGGCGAAGAAGTCTCCGGCCAAGGGCTGACCACCGGCCGCCCACGCGCGGAAGCGGGGGGGGGGGGGGGGGGGGGCCCCGGCCCCCCCCCGGGGGGGGGGGGGCCCCCCCCCGGGGGGGGGCCGCGCGGCCCCCCGCGCGCGCCGGGGGGGGGCCGCGGGGGGGGGGTGGGGGAA
>NZ_JBEZMA010000086.1:0-22780 GCF_040652415.1 Streptomyces sp. NPDC048255 | reverse complement strand
GCGAAGTACTCGATGCCGGTGGTGTTCTCGCGCGGGGTCCGGCACAGGACGCGTACGTCGTGGCCGGCCGCCCGCAGGAGGGGGACGACGTGCTTGCCGAGCGTGCCGGTGCCGCCGGTGACCAGGATGGGTGCGGTCATGGCTTCTTCTCCCCTGGGTGTGAGGACCGGGGGTGCCCCGGTCTCGTCAGCCGTTCTGGTGTTCTGCCTCCCTGACGGCTGGGGTGCGGAGAGTGTGACCGGCGTGCATCATCGAATTTCCGTTCGAGAGATCGGGGCCCTGTGCCGGCTCTGCCGGGGCGCGGAATTCAGGCGCTGGTACTGAGGCGCCAGGTCCTCGTCACGCGTGCCGGGAGGGTCAGCCCCGCTCTTCCTCCTCGGTCTCCATGCGGCGGATTCCCGCGTGGGTGAGGGTGACCATCGCGGGGGTGTTGCCCGGTTCCCAGTCGACGGTGATCAGCCCTTCGCCCGCCAGGTAGGTGCAGGCGGCGGCCAGATCCTCTTCAGGCACGTGGAGGTCGCGCCGGAGCTGTGCCCCGGTGATGCCGAGGAGGCGGTTGCCTTCGACGGCTTCGTACAGGACCCGGAGCACCTGTTCGCGGTAGGTCTTGCGTTCGCGCAGCGTGGCCATGACCGCGTCCTCTCGCGTGCGGGGTGGGCTCCGGGGCGGGGCTCTCAGGTCTCGTCGGAGTGGGCGCCGGCGCCGACGGGGGTCCTGCTGGCGGCCAGCCAGGACCTGGCGGGGCCGGCCGGTGCGGCGGTGTCCACGGTGAGGTGGAGGCGGGTGCCGCCGTCGAGGCCGGGATAGCTGCGCTGCTCCGTGCCGGCGAAGCAGCGGCGGAGCGTCTCCGCGACCGCTCGGGCGGCTTCGGGTGTGTGCGCGATGATCCGGACCTCGGTGTGCTTGAGCGACGGCGGCGTCTGGGTCTCGATGTACTTCACGTGGGCGTGTTCCCTTTCGGAGTGGGCGAGGAGCCGACGGGCGGGGGCGCCGTGGCGCCCCGCCCGCTGCCCCGGTCGGAGGAAGGTCTGTTCCTCACCGGTCGGCATCTCTGTGGTGGGCTCGACGACCGATGTCGTCCGGCTGACCGGGAGGCCTCGGGAGGGGGTTGCTGAAGTGGTAGGCCGCGATCCGTGCGTCGTGCTGGGCGTTGAGCAGGTGGATCAGGCGCATTCCGACGCCGGTCGCGAGGATGATCACTGCGATGAGGACGATGGTCTCCACGGAGCTCACCGCCAGCCGTTTCCGGGCAGCGGGAGGGCGGTTCGGTCCATCGACTCCCCGAAGGGGGACATACAGGCCCCGCCCTCGCCCTCCCAGGTGGCTTCCCGGCGCCGGGCGTCCCGGATGCCGCGCCCGACGGCGGCCTCGTTGGCCATCAGGACGCCTGCGGTGAGGACGCTGCCCGGGATCGCGGCGGCGGCCATCAAGCGGGCCGCAGCTGCGGGTGCGGTCTCGGGCGGGATGACGAGGAGGTCCCAGCGGCCGACGGTGTAGGAGAGCAGGATCAGCTTGTCGGGGTCCTGTTCGGTGAACCAGCCCACGTGCAGCGTGCGCCCGTCCACGGGAACCGTGTGCGGTACGACCTGCCAGCGGGTGGGGTTCACGGTGACGCGTGTGACGCGCCCCCAGGGTTCCTCCAGAGCCGCGGCGAGCGGCGGAAGCTCGACTGCGAGGTCGCGGGAACGGGGCCACCAGGCCCCGTCCAGCTGGCCGGCGAGGGTGGTCTTCGGGGTGAGGGACACGCGTGTCGGGAGCTCTGCGGCGAGGTCGCGGGGCGCGGTCCGGTCGAGGGTGGTGGTCATGGTGCGGACCTGCCCCCGGACTGCCCGTCGGCAGCCCGGTTTTGAGGCGATCGCCGGAAATGACACCCGCGTGAAAGCCGGTGTGCGAAGTACTCCCGGTGCTTTCATCGTACGCCTGTTCGGCCGACTCTGACCGGTATGACCAGGCATTTTCCGGCGGGCAGTGGAACGGGTGCGCTGTAGAGGGCGGCGGCACGGGCGGCGGGAGTACCGTGGAACGACGGCAGGCTCGCAAGGCTCCCCGGCCGCACCGGCATCGTCGCCGACCTGCGAAGAGGGACGGCCGAACCCCCGTAGACGGGCGGACCCACATGGCTGACTCCGGCTCCCCCCACAAGCCTCCACTGCTGCTGCCGGATGCGATCCACCGGGCGATCAAACCCGGTACGGCCCTGCTCCGGCTGGAGACCACGCGGTCCCGGGAGGGGCTCATGGACGGCGCGTGGTGGCCGCGCACGCGCGCGATCGAGACCGAGCTGCCCGCGCTGATCAGCGTGTTGACCGGGTACCTCGGACCGATCACCCGCGTGGGCATGGACGCATCGGCCTGGAACAGCCTCCCGCCCCGCCTGGTCATCGATGGCCGGGTCGTGCACCTCGACTCCGACCCGGTCGGCGACGACACCGTCCTCATCACCCGTGGCGACAACGACCACTTCGCCCTGCTGGTGGTTCCGCCAAACACCACCGCCGATGCAGCCCGCGAAGCGATGGCCCGGGCCGTCCGTGCCGACAACATCACCCAGGCCGCTCAGATCCTCGTCGCCGCCACACCCGAACCCGAGGGCGACGGCGCCGCCGACCCGGCAGCCCGACCCTGATGGCCACGGCGGCCATTGCGAGCAGGATGGTGATGCGTCGCTCCCTGCGCCGGGACCACGCCCACACAACGGCCCCGGCACATTCACACGCCGGGGCCGCCCTTCCGGGCCGCCGCACGTGAGAGTGCAGTAACCCATTTGTCATGCTACGCCTGGGGCTCGTCGCACGCAGAAGCCTCTATCGAATTGCGGTTCATTGGGGAGATGACCCCATTCGCTTATTTGTTACAACCGGAAACGCGCGCAGTCGGGTGATATGCAAAACGACGTTCAGGTCGCTCGGTGCCCGGCGCGAATCACCGTGCACGACGTGGAGTCAAGGAGCGTCCGACTGCCCTGGCCGTGGCAATCTGCATGTCAGCGCAAGGTTCTTGGAGCGGAGGTACGCCCCGTGGGTGTCACTGTCAATCCCACCGTCAGCAGGCGCCGACTGGGGTCGGAGCTACGTCGGCTCCGGGAGATCAGCGGTATGACGACGCAGCAGGTGGCGGCAAGCCTGCTGATCTCGCAGCCCAAGATCAGTCTGCTGGAGAACGGCCGCCGCCTCATCAAGCCGCGCGATGTGCGAGATCTCTGCGGGCTGTACGGAGTCCGGGATCAGCGGCGCGTTGACCATCTGATGCAGATGGCCAGGGAATCGGGTCAGCAGGGCTGGTGGAACGCCTACGACGACATCCCCTACGGGGCCTACATCGGCCTGGAGGCCGATGCCGCCGCGCTCCGAATCTACGAGCCTCTGGTGATCCCCGGCCTGCTGCAGACCCCCGCCTATGCGCGGGCGGTCATCGCAGGAACGATCCCTCACGCCACTGCCGAACAGGCCGCCACACGCCTCCAGGTGCGGATGCGCCGCCAGGACCGGCTGCGCGCCCCGGGCAACCCGCTGCGCTTATGGGTCGTGCTGGACGAATCGGCGCTGTGGCGCGTCGTGGGCGGCCGCGAGGTCATGCGCGACCAACTGGTCCATCTGACCCACCTCAGCGCCCGGCCGCACATCACCATGCAGGTTCTCCCTCACGATGTGGGTGCGCACCCGGGCGTCTCGGGACAGTTCTCGCTGCTCGAGTTCGCCGACGCCACCGATGGGAGCGTGGTGTATCTGGAGAGGTTCACCAGCGACCTCTATCTGGAGAAACGATCCGACGTGCGACGCTACAGCGACATGTACGCGCACTTGCAGGCCCAGGCGCTGAGCCCGGGCAGTACCCGGAATTTCATCGAGGAAGCCGTCGAGGCGTACGCGGGCACGGAGCTCAGGCCGGACGCCCGCACGCCGTCCCTGTCGAACGCTTGACCGTCTTCCGGTGCTGATCACTCGCGATTCCCACTGAGCCCCTGGACGACGTGTCCAGGGGCTCAGCCGCCGAACGGCGGATCAGGCGGGCCCCTCGGTGAGGGGAGGGTAGACGGTCACGCCTGCGATGGGCTAGTCCTGTCGGGTTGCCGTACCCCGCCGGGTCCTCTTCATGGCGAAGAAGGCCGAACCTCCGATGAATGCCAGCGCGGCGGCAGTGGCGGCCATGATGGCGGCCTCGCTGTCCGAGCCGGTCGCGGCGAGATCCGGCGAAGCCGCCTTCGGCTGCCGGTCGGTGGCGGCACTCACGTGGGTGAAGTTGACGCTCTTGGCGTCGTGGCCGGGACGGAACGGGCCCAGGGCGTCATCGAGGCCGCCCGGCAGGAAGTCGGCCCACGGGGGCTTGCCCTGGTCGGGGCCGTCCTGACCGTGGCCGGGCCTGCCGTGGTCGTTGTCGTCGTGACCGTGGCCGGGCCTGCCGTGGTCGTCGTCGCGACCGTGCTCGCCCTCGTCACCCTCGTCGTCGTGACCGTGACCGTGGTCGTGATCGCCCGAGTCACCCTTTTCGCCCTTGTCACCGCGAGGCCCCTTGGGTCCGGCGGGTCCGGTGGGTCCCGCGGGTCCGGTGGGTCCGGCAGGGCCGGCGGAACCAGTGGGTCCGGCAGGGCCGGCGGGTCCTGCGGGTCCGGCAGAACCGGTGGGTCCGGGTGCGCCGTCGGGGCCGGGGGCACCGGGAGCGCCTGGGCTGCCGGTCGGGCCAGGGGCGCCCGTCGGGCCGGGGGCGCCAGGGCTGCCGTCAGGGCCGGGGGCACCGGGAGCACCAGGGCTGCCCGTCGGGCCGGGGGCGCCCGTCGGGCCGGGGGCGCCAGGGCTGCCGTCAGGGCCGGGGGCACCGGGAGCACCAGGGCTGCCCGTCGGGCCGGGGGCGCCGGTCGGGCCGGGGGCGCCAGGGCTGCCGGTCGGGCCGGGGGCGCCGGTCGGGCCGGGCGAGCCGGTGGGGCCGGGCGAGCCGGTGGGGCCGGGCTCACCCGTCGGACCGGGCGACCCCGTCGGTCCGGGCGGCCCGGGAGGTCCGGAAGGTCCGGGAGGTCCGGGCGGGCCGGCGGCGCAGGTCGGCACCGTAATGGTGTTGTTGTCCATCGTGACCGCGGCCTCACGCGCCAGGGCGCGGCCTTCGATCACGGCGCTGTTGTTCAGCGTGATGGACTGCATGGCCAGGATGGTGCCCTTGAACTGGGTGGTCGTGCCGAGGGTGGCGGAGCTGCCCACCTGCCAGAACACGTTGCAGGCATTTGCTCCGTTGATGAAGGCCACGGAACTCGACGAAGCCGTGGTCAGGGTCGAGGGGATCCGGAAGATGAAGACGGAGTTGGGGTCGTTCTGGCCGTCGAGGGTGACCGTCCCGGTGAGTTGCAGGGACGGCGGGGACGCCGGGGCCGTGTAGACGCCGGGCGCCAGCGTCAGTCCGCCGATCTCGTCCGAAGCGAGAATGGTCCCGGGCCCCCGGCCTGCCGCGTCGTCGTAGGCGACGACGAGGTCGGACTTCGCCTGAGCGGCGGCGGCGTTGGGGGCTACGCGCGTCACTCCGTTGACGATGCCGGGCGGGAAGCCGGTCACGTCTGTGCCCGGATAGAGCCCCAGGTCGCCGTTGATGACGGTGTCGTTCGTGTTGGTGACCGTCGAACCGGCCAGGACCCCGTAACTGGCGGTGGTCCCCAGCAACACGGGGGCTTCTGCAGCGTGGGCGAGGCTTGAGGGCAGGGTGGCCGAGGCCGCCAGCAGCGCCGCCGGGAACATAGCGAGGGCTGTCCGTTTGAGCATATTGCGCTGAGGCCTTGTGTCGGGTGGACCCGACCGGATGACATTCAATGCCATAGCAGGACCTTTCTTGTTGCTTCGGGCTCAGTCCTCCTCCCGGAGGAGGATTCCGAGCGCCCGCGATGATGGCGGCTCCGGGCCGCAAGCCCCCTGCCCGCGCGCGCCGGCGCAGGCTCCCCTGAGCGGGGACCGAGAGCGACTCTCTGCCCGAGGTAGTGATACGCCGTCACGTGGGAGTAGTCACGCATATTTCCCTGCAATAGATCGTAAATCGGAAAAAATGGTCTATGTGAGTGAGGTGATGTCGGGAAGTCACACGTACCACCGCGCTTGCCGTGCCTGCCCGGTAGGCGGACTGCCGTGAGGTGGTCGTCCGGAGGCTGTCGCGGTGCTTCTGCCGGGGGCGGGGGCGCGCGTACTCAGTGGAGCGCGTCTCTTCCGGCGGGCTCGGCCTACGCGTCGCGCGCGACGACGGCACCGGGGGCTCCGGGCGCACGGCGGAGCCCGGGCGCAGTCCTCAGCGGTGTGCCGTCAATGTGCCCCGGCCGCCTGATGGGCGACTTCCGTCCAAGGCGGGGCAGCCCCCGCAGAGGCAGCCCCCGTGGAGGGCCGCCCGAGGTCCGCGAAAGGCCAGGTCGGGACCGGGTCAGGGCCAGACCAGGCAGTACGGCTGGTGCCCGGCTTCGTGGAGGCGGTTGGAGAAGTCCTGCCACTCGTGGAGCAGCTGGTAGACGTTGAACGCGTCGCGCGGGCCGCCGCGGTCCGGGACCGTGGACCAGATGAAGGCGGCCGCGCCCACCGATTCCTCGCCGATCCCGCGCAGCGGGTCGACGACCGTCATGGGGAGTTTCACCACGGCGTAGTCGGGGTGGAGGACGACCAGTTCCAGCGGGGGCACCTTGTGGAGGGGTATGCCCTCGATGCCGGTCAGGACCATCGCGGCCACCGTCTCCGGCTTGATCTTGGTGAACAGGCCGCCCATGCCGAGCTCGTCGCCGCCGAGCTCCTCCGGGCGCATCGTGACCGGGACCCGGGCGGCCGTCGCGCCGTCGGGGGCGCCGAAGTACTTGTACGTCACTCCCATGCCCCGACCCCTCGGCAGGCCGTCCAGCGGCTGCGTGGGCCCGGGCACCGCGTCGGCCGCCTCTGCGGCGCGGCGGTGCTTGCCCCGGCGGCGGGACTCGCGGGCGCGCTGCGGATCCAGGCCGTCCGTACCCTCGCCCGGTCCACCACCGCGTTGCATATCTCCACCCGACTGGTCTTGCCTGCCCCGGCTCCGCGGCCCCCGCCACGCAGCCTGATCATCATGGCAGTGACCTCCCCCGCGGCGGCGCGGTGAAACGCCCGTCCGCAAGTCTGTCGCGGCCTCTGAGACCATGGCTGGTGTGAGCTACCCGTACCCGTATGAAGCCCCAGTTTCGCAGACGCTCTTCGAGCGCGCTTCCCTCGTGACCCCCGGCGGCGTGAACTCTCCGGTGCGTGCCTTCCGTGCCGTGGGCGGTACGCCCCGGTTCATGGTGTCCGGCACCGGTCCGTACCTCACCGACGCCGACGGCCGTGAGTACGTCGACCTCGTGTGCTCGTGGGGGCCGATGATCCTCGGCCACTCCCACCCCGCCGTGATCGAGGCCGTCCAGGCAGCCGTTGCCCGCGGCACGTCCTTCGGCACGCCCGGCGAGGGCGAGGTCGCGCTCGCCGAGGAGATCGTCGCGCGCATCACACCCGTGGAGCAGGTGAGGCTCGTCTCCTCCGGGACGGAGGCCACCATGTCGGCGATCCGCCTGGCGCGCGGCTTCACGGGCCGCGCCAAGGTGGTGAAGTTCGCGGGTTGCTACCACGGCCACGTGGACGCGCTGCTGGCCGCCGCCGGTTCCGGGCTGGCGACCTTCGCCCTGCCCGACACCCCCGGGGTCACCGGCGCGCAGGCCGGGGACACGATCGTGCTCCCCTACAACGACATCGACGCGGTACGGGCGGCCTTCGCCGCGCACCCCGGCGAGATCGCCTGCGTGATCACCGAGGCCGCGCCCGGCAACATGGGCGTCGTGACTCCGGCGCCCGGGTTCAACCAGGGCCTCGCGGACGTGTGCCGGGAGAACGGCGCGCTGTACATCTCCGACGAGGTCATGACCGGTTTCCGGACCTCCCGCGCCGGCTGGTACGGCGTCGACGGGGTCGAGCCCGACCTGATGACCTTCGGCAAGGTCATGGGCGGCGGCTTCCCGGCCGCGGCGTTCGGCGGCCGCGCCGACGTCATGGGGCACCTCGCGCCCGCGGGCCCCGTCTACCAGGCCGGCACGCTCTCCGGTAACCCCATCGCCACCGCCGCCGGTCTCGCGCAGCTGCGCCTGCTCGACGAGGCGGCGTACGAGAAGGTCGACGCGGTGTCGGCCGAGATCCAGGGGCTGGTGACCGCGGCGCTGAGCAAGGAGGGCGTGGCGCACCGGCTGCAGACCGCGTCCAACATGTTCTCCGTCTTCTTCACCGAGGACGAGGTGCGCAACTACGACGACGCCAAGAAGCAGGAGAGCTTCCGCTTCAACGGCTTCTTCCACTCGATGCTGGCGCAGGGCGTTTACCTGCCGCCGTCGGCGTTCGAGTCCTGGTTCGTGTCCACCGCCCACGACGAGCGGGCGATCGAGCGCATCGCGGCGGCGCTGCCGGCCGCCGCCCGAGCGGCCGCGGAGGCCACCGCATGAGCAGCAGCGACACCCCCGACACCCCGGACATCACCGTCGTCCACCTGGTGCGGCACGGTGAGGTGCACAACCCGGACGGGGTCCTCTACGGGCGCCGGGAGGGCTACCACCTCTCCGAGCTGGGCCGGCAGATGGCCGACCGGGTCGCCGAGCACCTGGAGAACCGGGACATCGCCTACGTGGTGTCCTCCCCGCTGGAGCGGGCGCAGGAGACGGCTTCGCCGATCGCCAAGAGCCACGGCCTGGACCTGGCCACGGACCGGCGGCTGCTGGAGGCGGAGAACGTCTTCGAGGGCAAGACCTTCGGCGTCGGTGACGGGGCCCTGCGCAAGCCGGGCAACTGGAAGCACCTGACGAACCCGTTCAAGCCGTCCTGGGGCGAGCCGTACGTCGAGCAGGTCGTGCGGATGATGAGCGCGCTGGAGGCGGCGCGCGACGCGGCCCGCGGGCGCGAGGCGGTGGCGGTCAGCCACCAGCTGCCGATCTGGATCGTGCGCAGCTTCGCGGAGAAGCGCCGGCTGTGGCACGACCCGCGGCGCCGCCAGTGCACGCTGGCCTCGCTGACGTCGTTCACGTACCAGGGCGACAAGCTGGTGTCGGTGGGCTACAGCGAACCGGCCCGGGACCTGGTCCCGGCGCACCTGCTGGCCGGGGCGAAGCCGGTGAAGGGGAAGTCCAAGGCCTTCGGCGCCTGATCCACATTCTGTGACGATCTGTTACAGGTTTGCCTAAATAAATACAAGACGCGCGGGAATCACCGTGTCAGCGCACAAGCTCAGGCTAATTGTCCGTTTATATAACGAACATGGGTCTTTGGTCTGGCGGAGTCTGACGACGGGACGGTGACATGCGCGACTTCACTCGAAGGGGAGTGCTCGGGCTCGGACTGGGTGCCGCGGCCGCGGGCATCGCGGGCTGCGGCGGCGGATCCGGCCCGGGCAAGCCCGGCCCGCTGGGCCCCGCCGCGTCCGGCGCGCCCCCTGCCAAGGCCATCGGCGACGGCTCCACCGCCGACACCGGCCCGCAGCCCCACCAGCCGGACAAGCCCGTGCCCCTCCAGCCGGGCGAGACCCCGCCGCAGTTCGTCGTCTTCAGCTGGGACGGCGCGGGAGAGGTCGGCAACGGCCTCTTCCCGCGCTTCCTCAAGCTCGCCAAGGACCACGGCGCGGCCATGACCTTCTTCCTCTCCGGCATCTACCTCCTGCCCGAGTCGAAGCGGAGCCTCTACCTGCCGCCGAACAACCCCGCCGGGGCCTCGGACATCGGCTACCTCAAGGACGAGAACATCCGCGCCACCCTCAAGTGCGTCCGTGAGGCCTGGCTCGACGGCCACGAGATAGGCACCCACTTCAACGGCCACTTCTGCGGCGGTGCCGGATCCGTCGGCAAGTGGACGCCGGCCGACTGGGAGAGCGAGATCGACCAGGCCGTGTCCTTCGTCACCAACTGGCGCACGCACACCGGTTTCACCGACCTCGACCCGCTGCCCTTCGACTACCGCAAGGAGCTGACCGGCGCCCGCACCCCCTGCCTCCTGGGCCGGGACAACCTGCTGCCGACGGCCCAGAACCTGGGCTGGCGCTACGACTCCAGCTCGCCCGGCGGCCTCCAGGTCTGGCCGGTGCGCAGGTCGGGCGTCTGGGACCTGCCGCTCCAGTCCCTGCCCTTCCCCGGGCACTCCTTCGAGGTGCTGAGCATGGACTACAACATCCTCGCGAACCAGTCGAAGAACACCACGAAGGGGGTGCCCGCCAACTACCCGGCCTGGCGCACCCAGGCCACGGCCACCTACCTCGGCGGCTTCCGGCGGGCCTACGAGACCAACCGCGCGCCGCTCTTCATCGGCAACCACTTCGAGGAATGGAACGGCGGCATCTACATGGACGCCGTCGAGGAAGCCCTCAAGGGCATGGCGGACAAAAGGGATGTACGGCTCGTATCCTTCCGGCAGTTCACGGACTGGCTGGACGTCCAGGACCCCGCGGTACTGACCAAACTCCGCGCCCTCGGGCCCGGCCGGCCGCCGACCGGTGGCTGGGCCACGTACCTGGCCGCGCCGTGACCGGGGCCTGACCAGGACCTTCACACCCCTCCGGGGGGTGCGGTAAATCCGCAAATTGCCCATGCGAAACTTTTCACATGAGCCTTAGCCGCGCCCGTGTCCGCCGTAGTAGCTGCCGCTCGACCCGCGGCCGCGCCGTCCTGCTGACCGCGGTGACCGTCGCGGGCGCCATGACGCTGACGTCCTGCATCGGTTCGGACGGCGACAAGCCCTCCGGCAGCGCCGGCGGAAACTACGTGACGGGCCCCAGCGGCATCTCGACCGTCGCCCGCGGGGAGCGCACCGACGCCCCCAAGCTCGACGGCGAGACGGTCGACGGCAAGACCCTCGACACCACCACCCTCAAGGGCAAGGTCGTCGTCCTCAACGTGTGGGGCTCCTGGTGCCCGCCGTGCCGCGGCGAGGCCAAGTACTTCGCGCAGGTGTCCAAGGAGCTGGCCGACGCGGGTGAGGCCGTGGCCTTCGTCGGGATCAACACCCGCGACAACACCAAGCAGAACGCCATCGCCTTCGAAGAGAACTACGGGATCACCTACCCGAGCCTCTTCGACCCGGACGGCAAACTGATGCTCCGCTTCCCCAAGGGCTCGCTCAACCCGAACGCCATCCCCTCCACGCTCGTCCTCGACAAGGAGGGCAAGATCGCCGCGCGCGTCACGGCCCCGATCAACGACGAGCAGCTGCGCTCGATGATCGACCCCCTCCTCGCGGAGAAGTGACCTCGTGGTCACCGCGGCCTCCGGGCTCCTCCTCGCCGCCGAACAGACCGGCGTGAACACGACCGTCCTCAACGGCGCCCTGCTGCTGGCCCTGCCCATCTCCGTGCTCGCCGGACTGGTCTCCTTCCTCTCGCCCTGCGTGCTCCCGCTCGTCCCCGGCTACCTCTCCTACGTGACCGGCATCAGCGGCGCCGACCTCGCCGAGGCGCGGCGCGGCCGGATGCTGGCGGGCGCGAGCCTGTTCATCGCCGGCTTCACCGCCGTGTTCGTGTCCACGGGCGCGCTCTTCGGCTACTTCGGAGAGAACCTCCGCGAGAACATGGAGATCATCTCCCGGGTCCTGGGCGGGTTGGTGATCGTCATGGGTCTCTTCTTCATGGGGGCGATCCCGGGTCTGACGATGCGGGAGTTCCGCTTCCACAAGAAACCGGCGGCGGGCCTCGTCGGAGCGCCCCTGCTCGGCGTCCTCTTCGGCGTCGGCTGGACCCCCTGCATGGGGCCGACTCTCGCCGCCGTCACCACCCTCTCCCTCGACCAGGCGAGCGCGGGCCGGGGTGCGTTGCTGACCGTCGCCTACTGCCTCGGCCTGGGCCTGCCCTTCATCCTCGCCGCGATCGCCTTCCGCAAGGCGCTCGGCGCATTCGGCTGGGTGAAGAAGCACTATGCATGGGTGATGCGCATCGGTGGCGGCATGCTGATCCTCACCGGACTCCTGCTCGTCACAGGAATGTGGAACAGCATCGTCACGGACATGCAGAGCTGGACCCAAGGCTTCACGGTGGGGATCTGAGGACTAAACGGACATGAGTACGACAGACAAGGCGCCCACCGAGGCGCCGCACCGATCCGAGGGTCCCGCCGGGCAGGAGCACGGGCGCGAGCACGAGCCCGCCCTCGGCGAGGCCGGCGCCCAGCTCTCGACCGCCCCGCTGGAGGACAGCCCGACCGCGCCCGTCGGCATCGGCGTGATCGGCTGGGCCCGCTGGTTCTGGCGCCAGCTCACCTCCATGCGGGTGGCGCTGATCCTGCTCTTCCTGCTCTCGCTGGGCTCCATCCCCGGCTCCCTCATCCCGCAGACCCAGGTCGACGCGATGAAGGTCGAGGACTGGAAGCGCAACAACGAGTTCTGGGTCCCGGTCGCCGAGAAGCTCCAGCTCTTCGACGTCTACAGCTCGGTGTGGTTCTCCGCGATCTACATCCTGCTGTTCGTGTCGCTGATCGGCTGCATCGTGCCGCGCACCTGGCAGTTCGTCGGCCAGCTCAGCGGCCGCCCGCCCGGCGCCCCCAAGCGGCTGGACCGGCTGCCCGCGTACACGACGTGGCGTACGGAGAAGTCCCCCGAGGACGTGCTCGCGCACGCCGGCACGCTCCTGCGCGGGCGGCGCTTCCGCACCGAGCCGGGCACGGGCGCCGTGGCCGCCGAGAAGGGCTACCTGCGCGAGGCCGGGAACCTGGCCTTCCACATCGCCCTGATCGTGCTCCTGGTGGCCTTCGCCACCGGACAGCTCTTCAAGTCCGAGGGCGGCAAGCTCGTCCTGCGCGGCAAGGGCTTCGCGAACACGCTCACCCAGTACGACGACTTCAAGTCCGGCAGCCTCTTCGACTCCGACGACCTGCCGCCCTTCTCCTTCACGCTCGACCGGTTCGACGCGGAGTACGAGAAGACCGGCCCGCAGAAGGGCACCGCGCGCGAGTTCAAGGCGCACGTCACCTACAGCGAGGGCGCGGACGGCGCGCCCAAGAAGGCGGAGATCGAGGTCAACCGGCCCCTCCAGGTCGACGGCGCCAAGGTCTACCTGCTCGGCCACGGCTACGCGCCGGTCATCTCGGTGACCGACCCCAGCGGCAAGGTGGTCTACAAGGACACCGTGCCGATGCTGCCCTTCGACAACAACCTCAGCTCCTCGGGCGCCGTCAAGGTGACGGACGGCTACCGCAACGCGAGCGGGGAGAAGGAGCAGCTCGGCTTCAACGCCATGTTCGTGCCGACCTTCGCGGGCGAGGGCAAGGGCACGATGCTCTCGCAGTTCCCGGCGCTGGAGTTCCCCGTCCTCGCGCTGAGCGCCTACCACGGCAGCCTGGGCGTGGACTCGGGTCTGCCGCAGAACGTGTACCAGCTGAACACCTCCAAGATGAAGGAGTTCAAGGACGCCGACGGCGCGCTCTTCAAGCAGAAGCTGCTGCCCGGCGAGTCGATGACGCTGCCGGACGGCGCGGGCACGGTGAAGTTCGAGGGCATCGAGCGGTGGGCCACCTTCCAGGTGTCCCAGCAGCCCGGCAACACCCTCGCGCTCGTGGGGGCGGTCGCCGCCATCGGCGGACTGGCCGCGTCCCTGTTCATCCGGCGCCGCCGGATCTGGGTCCGCGCCGTGCCCGGCAAGGACGGCGTGACCGTCGTCGAGATGGCGGGCCTCGGCCGCAGCGAGTCCGCCAGGCTCCCCGAGGAGCTGGCGGTGCTCGCCGCCGCCCTGCACGAGCAGGCGCCCTCGGCGCCCCAACCAGTCGAAGCTGAAGAAGTCGAAGCCGAAGAAGGAGAGCGCGGATGACGCCGCTCGCAGCCGCAGCCAACGAGAACCTGGCTGAGATCAGCAATGTCCTGATCTATTCGTCGATGGCGGTCTACACGCTCGCCTTCCTCGCGCACATCGCCGAGTGGGTCTTCGGCAGCCGCAGCAAGGTGGGCCGTACGGCCGCCGCGCTGACCGGCGGCGGCGCCTCCGCCGGCGCGCCCGCCGTGCAGGTGCGCACGCAGGGAGGCGGCACCGCCGTCCTCGACAAGCCCAGGGTCGTGACCCGCTCCGCCGCCGGCACCCGCGACGTCCCGGACGGCCCGGGCGCCGCCGGCGGCACCGTCAAGGGCGACCTGTACGGGCGGATCGCGATCTCGCTGACCGCGCTCGGCTTCCTCATCGAGGCGGGCGGCGTCGTCGCCCGCGCGATGTCGGTGCAGCGGGCCCCCTGGGGCAACATGTACGAGTTCTCGATCACCTTCTCGACGGTGGCCGTGGGCGCGTACCTGGCCCTGCTGGCCCTGAAGAAGAACGTCCGCTGGCTCGGCCTGATCCTCGTCACCAGCGTCCTGCTGGACCTGGGCATCGCCGTCAAGGTGCTGTACACCGCCAGTGACCAGCTGGTCCCGGCCCTGGACTCGTACTGGCTGTACATCCACGTCTCCACCGCGATCTTCTGCGGCGCGGTCTTCTACATCGGCGCGGCCGCCACGGTGCTGTACCTGTTCCGGGACGCGTACGAGAACCACCTGGAGCTCGGCCGCACACCGGGCCGGCTGCGCACCTCGGTCATGGAGCGGCTGCCCTCCGCGGCCTCGCTCGACAAGTTCGCGTACCGGATCAACGCCGCCGTCTTCCCGCTGTGGACCTTCACGATCATCGCGGGCGCGATCTGGGCGGGCGACGCCTGGGGCCGCTACTGGGGCTGGGACCCCAAGGAGGTCTGGTCCTTCGTGACGTGGGTGGCGTACGCCGCCTACCTGCACGCCCGCGCCACCGCCGGGTGGAAGGGCCGCAAGGCCGCGTACCTCGCGCTCTTCGCCTTCGCCTGCTGGATCTGGAACTACTACGGCGTGAACATGGTCCTCAACGGACTGCACTCCTACTCGGGCGTCTGACCCGCGGGAGTGGGACGCTGGTGGCATGTCTCCTGTGAGCCATGCCACCAGCGAGAGCCGCGGCGAGGGCCGCTGGTCGCTCCGCTTCGAAGTGCACCTGCCGCACGCCGACGACGAGGTGTGGCCCGCCCTGACCACGCCGGAGGGCCTGCGCGGCTGGCTGGCCGCCGCCGACGTCCTGGAACGCAGGCTCGGCGGGGCGGTCACGCTGCGCTGGCTGAACGACGGTCCGGCCGTCTCGGGGCACGTCACCGCCTGGGACGTCGAGCGGGTCGTGGAGTACACGGTCGCCGAGCACGGGCGGATCCGCTTCCACCTGGAGCGGGTGGGAACCGACTCCACGGTGATCCGCTTCCTCAACGAACGCGGCGGCCCGGACTCCGAGCGCCTGGACTGCCTCGCCGCCTGGCACGCGCACTTCGAACTGCTGGAGTCCGCGCTGGCCGGGCACCCGGTGGACTGGGCCGCCTGGACGGCCACCCGCTGGGCGGAGCTACGGGCCTCCTACGCGGCCTTCTCCAAGACGTAGCCGCGGGCGTCGGCGCATGCTGCTGCCTGCTGCCTGCTGCCTGCTGCCTGCTGCCTGCTGCCTGCTGCCTGCTGCCTGCTGCCTGCTGCCTGCTGCCTGCTGCCTGCCGCCTCCGCCTGCCGCGCGCCTGGGGCCGCAGTCACCAGACCGGGCGCAGCGGGGGCAGTGGGCCCTCCCCGCCCAGGGCCCGTACGACGCGGCCGAGCTCGCCGCGCAGCACGCCGAGGTCCGCGGAGCGGCCGAGTTCGGCCTCCAGCTCGTGCAGGATCCGCCCCGCGTCGGCGAGGTGGGCCTCGGCCGCGCCGGTCAGCACCACCAGCTTGCGGCGGCCGCCCTCGGGGTGCGGCTCGCGGCGGACGTAGCCGCGCTTCTCCAGGTCGTCGACGATCTGCCCGGCGGCCTGCTTGGTCACCCCCAGCCGTTCGGCGAGCTCGACGGCCGTGGCGCCGGTGCCCTTGAGGGCCTGGAAGGCCATGCCGTGCACGGGGCGCAGGCCGGTGTGTCCGGCCTCGGCCAGCCGGCGGGTGAACTCGCCCAGCATCAGCTGGAAGCCCAGGCCGAGCTGGAAGATCAGCTCGATGCGGTCCTCGTCTTCGTATCGGGTCACGGAAACATGGTGACACGCTCAAGACAAGCTGCTTTACTCATTCCTGCGAGTAAAGCAGCTTGTCTCATATTCACGTTCCACCGGCACCGAAGACGAGGACCCCGCCGTGCATGTGATCACCACGACCCCCGAGCACCTCACCGTTTCCCCGGGCGCCGCCACCATGACCGGCCTCGCCGCCCCCAGCCGGGGCAGCTCCGAGCTCAGCACCTGGCACGTGGCCATGACCGCCGGCTCCACCGGCCCCGCCCACTCCATCAGCCGCGAGCAGGTCTGGATGCTCGTCGCCGGTTCGCTGGAGATCACCTGGGAGGGCGGCCGCACCGAGACGGTCGCCGCCGGCCAGACCCTGGTCCTGCCCCCGGACGGGGTGCGCCGGGTGCACGCCCCCGAGGACGCGGAGGCCTACGTCGCCATGCGCGCGGACGGGGTGGCCTCCGTCCCGGACACCGAGGGCACCCGCGTCCTGCCCTGGGCGCAGTGAACCGGCCTGATCGACGAGACGCCCCCGAGGCCCTGTCCACCCGGACAGGGCCTCGGGCTATTCGTTGCCCTTGTCCTTGCCCTTGTCGTCCTGTTCGTCCTTCAGGGACTTCAGGAACTCCGGGTTGTCGTCGGGTGCCACCCACTGCGGGCGGCGCGCCCGGCCGCCGCCGCCGACGCGTCCGCCGGGACCGGCCACGGCGCGCGTCTTGCCCGCGAACAGCCAGACCACCGGACCGACGATCGAGAAGAGCAGGATGATGATCACCCAGACCACTTTGGGAAGGTGTTTCACCTCTTCTTCAGGGGTGTTCAGACAGTCGATGAAGGCATAGATGGTCAGCCCGATGATCAGCAGGAACGGCAGATAGCGCAGCACGGTGCGGAACCGACTCCCAGGCAGTGGCGGCGGCCCGCAAGGGGCCCGGTGACTGTTCCAGCGTAGTTGGTGACGGATACTGACCCCTATGGCTTACGACGATCTCCGCTCGCTGCTCCGGGCTCTGGAGCGGGAGGGCGACCTCAAGCGCATCAAGGCCGAAGTCGATCCGTATCTGGAGATCGGCGAGATCGTGGACCGGGTGAACAAGGCGGGCGGCCCGGCCCTCCTCTTCGAGAACGTCAAGGGCTCGGCGATGCCGCTGGCCATGAACGTCTTCGGGACCGACCGCCGCCTGCTGAAGGCCCTCGGCCTCAAGTCGTACGGCGAGATCAGCGAGAAGATCGGCGGCCTGCTGAAGCCCGAGCTGCCGCAGGGCTTCGTCGGCGTCCGCGAGGCCTTCGGCAAGCTCGGCTCGATGGTCCACGTGCCGCCGAAGAAGATCAAGGGCGACGCCCCCGTCCAGGAGGTCGTCCTCACCGGCGACGACGTGGACCTCGACCAGCTGCCGGCCCTCTTCACCTGGCCCAAGGACGGCGGCTCCTTCTTCAACCTCGGCCTGACCCACACCAAGCACCCCGAGACCGGCGTCCGCAACCTCGGGCTCTACCGCCTCCAGCGCCACGACAAGCGCACCATCGGCATGCACTGGCAGATCCACAAGGACAGCCGCAACCACTACGCGGTCGCCGCCAAGCGCGGCGAGCGGCTGCCCGTCGCCATCGCCTTCGGCTGCCCGCCCGCGGTGACGTACGCGTCCACCGCGCCGCTGCCGGGCGACATCGACGAGTACCTCTTCGCCGGGTTCGTCGCGGGCAAGCGGATCGAGATGGTCGACTGCAAGACCGTCCCGCTCCAGGTCCCGGCCAACGCCGAGGTCGTGATCGAGGGCTGGCTGGAGCCCGGCGAGATGCTCCCGGAGGGTCCCTTCGGCGACCACACGGGCTTCTACACCCCGCAGGAGCCCTTCCCCGCGCTGAAGATCGACTGCGTGACCATGCGCAAGCGCCCGCTGCTCCAGTCGATCGTCGTCGGCCGGCCGCCGACGGAGGACGGTCCGCTGGGCCGCGCGACGGAACGCTTCTTCCTGCCCCTGCTGAAGATCATCGTCCCGGACATCGTGGACTACCACCTGCCCGAGTCGGGCGGCTTCCACAACTGCGCGATCGTCTCGATCGACAAGAAGTACCCCAAGCACGCGCAGAAGGTCATGCACGCCGTCTGGGGCGCGCACATGATGTCGCTGACCAAGCTGATCATCGTGGTGGACTCCGACTGCGACGTCCACGACCTGCACGAGGTCTCCTGGCGCGCCCTGGGGAACACGGACTACTCCCGGGACCTGACGATCGTCGAAGGCCCCGTCGACCACCTCGACCACTCCTCGTACCAGCAGTTCTGGGGCGGCAAGGCGGGCATCGACGCCACGAAGAAGCTCCCCGAGGAGGGCTACACCCGCGACGGCGGCTGGCCCGACATGGTCGAGTCCGACCCGGCGACCGCGGCCCTCGTCGACCGCCGCTGGAAGGAGTACGGCCTGTGAGCCCGATCGCCATGGCCGGCCCGGCCCTCTTCCTCGGCGGCGAGACGTACGTGGCCCTCGTACGCCCGGAGCTCGACCCGGCCGACCCCGGCGTCCGGCGGGCCGCCGAGGAGGCGGGCGTCTCCCCCGAGGAGTTCGCCGGCCCCGGCAACGTCTGGGCGCTGATGCTGGACTGGGCGGACGACGCGCAGGGCGAAGGCGGCGGCTTCGAGCTGCCGGGTCTGCGCGACGCCGAGGCGGAGGACTTCGCGGAGCGGCTGCGGGCCTCCCTCGCCGCCGGCGGGCGGTTCACCGTCGAGGCCGGCGCCGTCCTGCGGCTCGACGCCCGCCCGGTCGGCGAGGACTACGCGTTCACGGCCCGGATCACCCCGCCCGAGGGTGACGCCGAGGCCTTCCTGATCCTGGAGACGGACCCGGTGCCCCTCGCCACCCTGCTGGCCGACCTTGAGCAGTTCCGCGAGAGCCTGGCGTGACCCCCACCGCCGCCGCCGTGTTCCCGTCGCAGCCGCCGCTCGGTGGCGAGGTCCCCGTGGCCGACCGGCCGGCCCACCTCGAACCATCCCGGAGGGAACCCGCATGATGACCACCGCCGACGGAGTGGTGGGGCCCGGGCCCGCGCCGCAGGCGAGTGGGAAGGTCAAGGCCTTCCTGCGGCTCGTGATGATCGAGCACTCGGTCTTCGCGCTGCCCTTCGCCTACATCGCCGCGCTCACCGCCATGTTCCAGCTCGACCGGACCGTGCACTGGGGCAAGCTGCTCCTCGTCACCGTCTGCATGGTCGGGCTGCGGACCTTCGCGATGGCCGCGAACCGGATCATCGACCGCGAGATCGACTCCCGCAATCCCCGGACGGCCGGCCGCGAGCTGGTCACCGGCGCGGTGTCGGTGCGCTCCGCCTGGACCGGGGCGGGGATCGCACTTGTCTTCTTCCTCGGCTCGGCGGCGCTGCTCAACCCGCTCTGCCTGATGCTGGCGCCGCTCGCGGTGGTCCCGATGGTGGTGTACCCGTACGGCAAGCGGTTCACGAACTTCCCGCACGCCATCCTCGGCCTGGCCCAGGCGATCGGCCCGGTCGGGGCCTGGCTGGCGGTGACCGGCGAGTGGTCCTGGGACGCGGTGATCCTCGGCCTCGCCGTCGGCGTGTGGATCGGCGGCTTCGACCTGATCTTCGGCTCCCAGGACGTGGCCGCGGACCGCGCGGAGGGCGTCAAGTCCGTCCCGGCCCGCTTCGGCGTCCCGGCCGCCCTCTGGGGCGCCCGCGCCGCGCACGTCGCGACCACGGCCCTGCTGGTCTGCTACGCCCTCGCCACGGATGCGGGGATGTTCTTCTGGGCGGGCCTGCTGATCGTCGTGTGCGCCTTCTTCTACGAGCACAGCATCGTGACGCCGCACGACCTGTCCCGCCTGAACCGCGCCTTCTTCACGGTCAACGGCTTCATCGGGATTGCCCTCTTCGTGTGCGCTCTTCTCGATCTCGCGGTGCGGGGCCTGACCTTTTAACTGGCGTGCGGCCTACCATCGAGTGCATGGACAGGGAGGCCGACGTGACCGTCTCGGAGAGCGACCGCCTGCACTCACAGCTCAGCCGGTTCGAGGACATGTTCCCGGGCTACCGGATGGAGATTGTCGAGGGCGCCATCGTGATGAGTCCGCTGAAGCCGCACCACAACGAGACCATCTGGGCTTTGTGGAGTGCGCTGAAGCCCCAGATGTCCGCCGCATGGGGCTTCCTGAGCGATGTGGCGATCCCCTTCGACGGTGACAACGAGTTCTGCCCCGATCTCGCGGTGATCCCGGCGGCCGAGGTTTCGAAGAACCTCAGCGCCTACCCGCCCGACCTCGTCGAGTTCGCGATCGAGGTCGTCTCCCCGAGCAGCGTCCGCAACGGCTACGAGGTCAAGGACCGTGCCTACGCCCGGCGGGGCATCCCGAACTACCTGATCTTCGACCCGTACAAGGCCCAGTGCACGACCCTGTGGAACCCCGGGCCGGACGGCTACCGGGGCCGGGACGTGATCCCGTACGGCGACACGGTCGTAGTGGAGACCGGCCTCGGCAAGCTGACGGTCGACACCTCGGCCCTGCCCGTGGACCCCTCGGCCGTCAGCTGAGCGCCTGGGCCGGGCGGCGCGGGAGGGCCGCGGCCGTCGCCGCGCCCGCGAGGAGGCCGAAGAGGTGGCCCTGCCAGCTGACGCCCGAGTCGGTCGGCAGGATCCCGAGGAAGAACGAGCCGCCCCAGACGGCGGCGATGACCACGCCCACCACGACGCCCAGCGGCCGCCGCTCGACGAAGCCGCGCACCAGCAGGTAGCCGAACAGGCCGAAGACCAGGCCCGAGGCGCCGGCCGTGATGGTGTGGGACGGGGAGACCAGCCACACGCCGAGCCCGTCCGCGAGGACGACGGCGGTGCAGACGACCAGGAACCGGCGTATGCCGCTGAGGGCGGCCACGAAACCGAGGACCAGCAGCGGGACGCTGTTGGCCGCCACGTGGTCGAAGCCGAAGTGGAGGAAGGGGGCCAGCGGTATCCCGGTGAGGCCGTCCGCCTCGCGGGGGACGATCCCGTACCCGTCGAGCGTGTGCCCGGTGGCGAGATCGATCGCCTCGATCAGCCACAGCAGGGCCACCCAGCCCAGCATCAGCTTTCCGGCCGCCTTCGCCCGATCGGTCTGTGTCCAGCTCTGGTCCGTCGCCGTGCTCATCTCGCCCCCACGTGGCCCTCGTAGCGCTCCACCCCGAGAACGTCCGGCCACCTTACCGAGTGCCCGCCGGCGGTGGCCGGATAGTCTCGGAGGTATGACTGAGCGCAAGCGCACCCCGTGGGTGGTCGGGGTTTCCGGGGCGTCCGGGACGCCGTACGCGGCGGCGGTGATCCGCGGGCTGCTGGCGGCGGGGGAGAGTGTGGACCTGGTGGTCAGCCGGGCCTCGCGGCTCACCCTGCTGGACGAGACCGGGATCGCCTTCCGCGACGCGCACTGGCGGGACGACCTGACGGAGTGGCTGGCCCGCGGAGCCGACGGCAAGCCGGGGACCTTCGAGACGCCCGCGGGCGATGTCCGGTACTGGGGGGCCGGGGATCTGGCGGCGGGCCCGAGTTCGGGCTCGTACCCCGTCAAGGGGATGCTCATCGTGCCCGCGTCCACGGCCTGCGTGGCCGGGGTGGCGCTCGGGCTGTCGAAGGACCTGCTCCAGCGCGTGGCGAGCGTGACGCTCAAGGAGCGGCGCAAGCTGGTGGTGGCCGTGCGGGAGACCCCGCTGAACGGGCAGACGCTGAGGCACCTGGTGGCGCTGGACGAGGCGGGCGCGATCGTGCTGCCCGCCTCTCCGGCGTTCTACGCGGGCGCGACGCACATCCAGGATCTTGTGGACTTCGTCGCGGGGCGGGTGCTGGACGCGGCAGGGGTGCCGCACCAGCTGTACCGCCGCTGGGACGGAGAGCTCGGTGGAGCGATGCGGGAGGGCGGGCCCGAGGGCCCTCGCCCTCCCGAGGGGGCAAGGGGCGGTGACTAGGCCTTCTTGCGCGACAGCGGCTTGCGGGTCTTGTCCACGCGGTGCGCGGCGGCGGGCTGGTGAGCACGGGATCGGTTGGCCAGCTCCTGGAGCTGTCGCATGTGCGCGTAGGCCATCTCGATCGTGTACACGGTGAACCACTCCTGAAGATCGTCATTGATCTGTTGAAAAGATTCACAGGGTGTTGACCCTGTGTGCCTTAGATTCTATACCTAGACTTGCAGGATCGCCGAATAATGGAAGGCTCCACGTAAATGGACACGGTGGACAGGCAGCTCATCCAGGCACTCCGGGAGAACGGCCGTGCCTCGTACGCGGAACTGGGCCGTCTCGTGGGCCTCTCCGGCCCCAGCGTCACCGACCGGATCAACCGTCTGGAGACGGCCGGCGTCATCACCGGCTACCGCGCGACCGTGAACGCGGCCTCGCTCGGCCTCGGCGTCACGGCGCTGATCGGCATCTCCCTCTCCGACGCGGCGGACCACGAGGACGTGGCCCGGCGGCTGCGCGACCTCGCGGAGATCGAGGACTGCTGGTTCATCGCCGGCGACGACTCCTTCATGCTCAAGGTCCGCGCCAGTGACGTGGACGGGCTGGAGAAGATCATCCGCAAGCTCTCGGGCACCAAGGGCGTCTCGCGCACCCGCACCACGATCGTGCTCTCCACGAAGTGGGAGAACCGGGTCGGGGAACTGCCCGAGGAGGGCTGAGAGTACGGTTGGTCGGGTCGCAGGCAGCAGGACCGTGCTGCGGGACACGAAGACACAGAGGAAGGCGGGCCACCGGTATGGACGCTGGGCTGAAGCGCGAGCTGGAGGAGAAGGTCCGTTCCGGTGAGCGGCTGACGCGTGAGGACGGTGTCGCCCTCTACGAGTCGGATGA
>NZ_JBEZMA010000085.1:0-23181 GCF_040652415.1 Streptomyces sp. NPDC048255 | reverse complement strand
CGCGCCTCAAACGCCGGCGAGGCTGAAACGGGGGCCTGCCCCCGCTTTCGGGAAGGGGCGGGGTGGGGGACAGGGTCCGACCACCGCCGAAGGCGCCGCACCGCCACGCAGCGGACGCGCCGGCACCACCCGTACCGTCCGCACCACATGCACGGCCCGCACCACCTGCACCTGCACCACCTGCACCCGCACCGCCGAGGAGACGCACCCGTGAGCGACCACCACGCCGAGCACCCCGCGTGGAGCGAGCCCGAAGCGCCGTCGGCTCCCGCCGCGTCCGTCCCCGCCGGGTCACTGACCCCGGCGGACGCCGCGGACGCGGCCCGGCTCGTCGCGTTCGGGCTCCAGCCCAAGCTGCTGCCCGCCCGCGACGCCGAGTACGCCGAGCTGCTGCGCCGCTACCGCGAGGAGCCCGCCTTCGGCCGGCTCGCCGACGCCGTCGCCACCGGCCTCGGCCTCGTCGTCCTCGAGGTGTCCCCCCGCGCGGGCATGGCCGTCGCCGCCGGCGAGGACTCCGTCTTCGCCGTGCGCATGGGCGACTACGCCCGCCGCACCGCCGCCGACTCCGCGGACCGGTTCCTGCACGGCCTCGCGCACCTGGCCGTCGCGGCCCTCGCCTTCCCCCGCCCCGAGGACCTCGCCGACGACGGCTACATCGGCCGCGTCACCGTCAACGGCGTCGACGCCTTCGTCCGCCAGACCTGCCGGCGCCTGGAGGAGCGCGCCGAGGAACTCGGCGAGAACACCGACCCCGCCACCGACGCCCCCGGCCTGGAGGCGGCCTGGCGCGTCTACGCCCGCCGCAGCGCGACCGGTGCCACCAAGGACGCCCGCCGCCTGGCCGGGTCCACCACCGGCATCGTCGGCAAGGCCGCCGCCTTCCTCACCGACTCCGGTTTCCTCCAGCGCACCGGCGACGACGCCGGAGGCACTTACCGCACCACCCCCCGCTACCAGCTCCAGGTCCGCGACATGGCGGGCAGCGCGGCGATGGCCGAGCTCCTGGAACTCGGCGTGGTCCCCGTCAGCGACGGCTCCGCCACCCTCCTGCCGCCGCCCGAGGGCGACGACCTGGAGCTGGCCGCCGACGCCGGGCTGCCCTTCCACGCCTGAGTCCTGATCCCCGTACGCCCTGCCTCACCCAGACACCACGAGAGTCCGCCGCCATGTACGAGCTGTCCCGGATCCGCCTCTACTCCATCGGGCCCGCCGGTGCGCGCTACGCCGACACCGTGCTCGACCTGCGCGGAGTCGGCGAGCCGGTGCCCCACCCGGCGCCGACCCAGGCGGAGTTCTTCGAGGACGAGCCCACCGGCCCGCCGCGCCGTCCCGCGCCCGCCGGCGTGCTGTTCCTGGAGAACGGCGGCGGCAAGTCCGTCCTGCTCAAGCTGATCTTCTCGGTGATGCTCCCGGGCCACCGCAACACCCTCGGCGGCGCCAGCTCCGGCGTGCTCCGCAAGTTCCTCCTCGCCGACGACTGCGGCCACGTCGCCCTGGAGTGGCAGCACACCCAGACCGGCGAGTGCCTGGTCGTCGGCAAGGTCAGCGAATGGCGCGGCCGCCAGGTCTCCAACGACCCGCGCAAGTTCGCCGAGGCCTGGTACTCCTTCCGCCCCGGCCCCGGCCTCAGCCTCGACAACCTGCCCGTCGCCGAGGCCACCGCCGTCCGCCCGTCCGTGGAGGGCGCCTCCGGCGCCCAGGGCCGTCGCCGCACCATGAAGGGCTTCCGCGACGCCCTCACCGAGGCCGGCAAGGCCTACCCGCACCTCGAAGTGGGCTGGGAGGAGATCCACGACCGCTGGAACGAGCACCTCACCGAACTCGGCCTCGACCCGGAGCTCTTCCGCTACCAGCGCGAGATGAACGCCGACGAGGGCGAGGCAGCCGGTCTCTTCGCGGTCAAGAAGGACTCCGACTTCACCGACCTCCTGCTGCGCGCCGTCACCGACACCCGCGACACCGACGGCCTCGCCGACCTCGTGCACGGCTTCGGCAACAAGCTCGGCCGCCGCGCCGAGCTGATGGCCGAACGGGACTTCACCGCGGGCTCGGTGGACCTGCTCACCAAGATCGTCGAGGCCGCCGGCACCCGCTCCCGGCTCCGTGACGTCCACGCCGGCGCGGAACGCCGTACGCGCACCCTGGCCCGGCGGCTGTCCGCCCGCGCCGCCGAGGAACGCGGCCGCGCCGCCGACCTCGCCCAGCGCGTCACCGGCGCCGCCCACGAGGTCACCGCCGCCGAATCGGCCCGCGCCCGCAGCGCCGCCGTCTCCGCCGAACTCGCCTACCGGCACGCCTCGCTGGCCCTGACCGTCGCCGACAAGGCCGCGGCCGCCCAGCGCCGCGAACTCCTCGAAGCCCGCACGCTGCACTCCGCCTGGCAGGCCGCCGAGACCGTACTGCGCCACCGTGCGGCGGCCGACCGCTCCGCCCGGGTCGCCGCCGCGATCCTGGAAGCCGAGCGGGACGCCGCCCCTGCGCTCGCCGCCCGCGCCACGGCCGCCACCGACCTCGTACGGGCCCTGCACACCGCCGCCGAGCACGGCGAGGGCGTGGCCAACGAGGAGGAGGAGCGTTCCGCCGGACTCCAGGCAACCGGCGAGGCCGCGCACCGCGACGCCACCGCCGCCGCCACGGCCGCCCAGCGGGCCCGCAGCGAGGCCGAACACCTCCGCTCCCGCCTCGGCGAGGTCCAGCAGGAGACCGCCGAAGCCGTCCGTGCGGGCTGGCTCGACGACTCGGCCCCCGACGCCGACCCGGCGCGCGCCGCCCTCGCCGCCGCCGACGCGGAGCAGACCGCCGTGGCCGCCTGGGACGAGGCCCGCGCAGCCGCCAGGACCGCCTCCGAAGCCGCCCGCGAGGCCACCGCCGCGGAATCCCGCGCCGAACTCACCGCCGCCCGCGCCGCGGACGCCGCCGACGCGGCCGAAGCCGCCCACGACGCCGAGCACCGGGCGGCGGCCTCCCTCGCCGCCTCCCCGCGTCTCGCCGAGCTCCTCGGCCTGCCCTCCGCCCCGGCCTTCCCGCACCCGCGCACCGGTACGCCGGCCGGCACGGGAGCCCCGGGCGGGGCCGAGGCCGCTGCCGCCGACGCCGCCGGGAGCAGGGGAGCCGTCGGCTCCGACACCCCGGCGCCGGGCCACACCGAAACCGCCGGAGGCGAGGGCGGCCTCACGGTCGCGGACCTCGACCGGAACGCCGACGACCTCCGCGGGCTGCTCACCGACGCAGTCGCCTCGGCGGAGCGCCAGCTGTTCGAGCTGCGCACCGCGGCCGCCGACGACGCCCGCATCCTCGGGGCGCTCGGCGACGGCGGTCTGCTGCCGCCCGGCCCCGACGTCCTCGCCACCGTCGAGTACCTCGGCGAGCACGGCATCCCCGCCCTCCCCGGCTGGCGCTACCTCGCCCAGTCCGTGGACCCCGCCGACCACATCGCCGTCCTCGCCGCCCGCCCCGAACTCGTCGACGGCGTCGTCATCACCGACCCCGACACCCACAGCCGGGCCCGCGAGGTCCTGTCCGCCGCCGCCCTGCTGCCGCGTTCCACCGTCGCCGTCGGCACGGCCGCCGCCCTGCTGGCGCCCGTACCCCCGGCCGGCGACGACGCGGCCTCCGGGGTGTTCCTCGTCCCGCCGAACCCGGCCATGCACGACGAGCACGCCGCCGACGAGGAACGCCAGGCGCTGCGCACCCGGGCCACCGACCGCGACGCCGAGATCCGGGACCTGGCCGCCCGCCTCTCGGGGGACCGCGAGCTCGCCGCCCGCCTCGCCTCCTGGCGCACCGGCTGCCCGCCCGGCCGCCTTGCCGAGCTCGCGCAGCAGGCCGAGGCCGCCCGTACCTTCGCCGAGGAGGCCGACGCCGAGCTCGCGGAGGCCCGTACCGTACGCGCCGAGGCCGACGAGGCAGCCGCCGACGCCGCCCGCGTCCGTGACGAGCGCCAGGACGCCGCCCAGCGCGCCCGCCGAGCCGCCGACGCCCTCGCCGGCCTCGCCTTCCGGCTGCGCGAACGCGCCGGCTGGCAGGCGAAGCTCCGTGAACTCGCCGACGAGGCCGCCGAGTCCGAGGCCCGCGCCGAGGTCTGCCTGGACCGGGCCCGCGCCGCCGACGAGGACCGCCGCGCCGCCCAGCGCGCCGCCGACGACGCCCGGCGCACCGCCCGCGCCCTGCGGGCGGAGCGAGCCGAGATCGCGGGCGCCCCGGACCCCCTCCCCGAGGACGACGGCGCCCCCAAGGCCCCGCTGCCCGACCTCCGCGAGGCCTACCGCGCCGCCTCCCAGCTCTACGAGAAGGTGGGCGTCGGCGCCGACCTGCGCGCCGAACAGGCCCGCGCCGAGAGCGACGAGAGCGCGGCCCTCGCCGAACTCGACCGCCTCACCAACAAGGTCCGCACCCGCGCCGCCCAGCTCCTCGAAGGCACCGACGGCGCCGACGGCCCCTCCCGCCAGGCCGCCGCCGCCCGCGCCGAATCCCTCGTGCAGATGCTGGAGACCCGCGCCTCCCAGGCCAGCGAGCAGCTCGGCCGGCTGCGCGGCGAGGCCGAGCGGCACGCCCCCGCCGAGGGCGGGGCGCACACCGAACTGCCCGAGGAACTGGTCCCGGCGGACGTGGACCAGGCGCAGGTCCTGCTGCGTACGGCCACCGCCCAGCTCGCCGCGCACACCGCCGCGGTGGAACACGCCCGGTCCGCCCACGCCGACCTGCTGCGCTCCCACCGGGCCGCCGAGGACGGCGCCGGCGGCTTCGACGAGACCGCGGCCATGCTCCGGGACCTGCTGCGCGACCACACGCACCCGGAGGACGAGCAGGAGCCGGCGGCCCACCCGGGCACCCTGGAGGAGGCCCGGCAGTCCGCCGCCGAGGCCCGCCGCTCCTTGCGCGGCTGCGCGGCCGAGCTCTCGGCCGCCGAGTCCGCGGTGCGCGAGGCGAGCGACATCCTGGTCCGGCACGCCAACGCCACCCGTTACGAGCAGGTACGCACCCCCGCGCGCCAGCAGATCCGCGAACTGCCCGCCTCCGCCCTGCCCGAACACGCGGCGGCCTGGGCGGCGGCCTTCGCGCCCCGGCTGCGCGTCCTCACCGACGAACTGGCGCAGCTGGAGCGCAACCGCGACAGCATCGTCGACCGGCTGCGCGGCCTCGTCGAATCGGCCCTGGCCACCCTGCGCTCCGCGCAGCGCCTGTCGCAGCTGCCGGAAGGCCTCGGCGAGTGGTCGGGCCAGGAGTTCCTGCGGATCCGCTTCGAGGAGCCCGACCAGGCCACGCTCACCGAGCGCCTCGGCGAGGTCATCGACGAGGCCACCCGCGCGGCGGTGAAGAAGAACAGCGCGGCCTCCTTCGGCGAGGGCCGCCGCGACGGCATGTCCCTGCTGCTGCGCGCGGTGCAGGCGGCGCTGGAGCCCAAGGGCATCTCCGTCGAGATCCTCAAGCCGGACGCGGTGCTGCGCGCCGAGCGGGTCCCGGTCGGGCAGATGGGCGACGTCTTCTCCGGCGGGCAGCTGCTGACCGCCGCGATCGCCCTGTACTGCACGATGGCGGCGCTGCGCAGCAACGACCGCGGCCGCGACAAGCACCGCCACGCGGGCACGCTGTTCCTCGACAACCCGATCGGCCGCGCGAACGCCACGTACCTGCTGGAACTCCAGCGGGCCGTGTCCGACGCGCTCGGCGTCCAGCTGCTGTACACGACGGGCCTGTTCGACACCACGGCCCTCGCCGAGTTCCCGCTGGTCATCCGGCTGCGCAACGACGCGGACCTGAGGGCGGGCCTGAAGTACATCAGCGTGGAGGAACACCTGCGCCCGGGCCTGCCGCAGCAGTCCCCGGAGGGGGAGACCATCCACGGCGAGATCACGGCCACCCGCATGTTCCGCCGCGGCTGAGGTCTTCCTGATGCCGTCCTGACGACGCCGTCCGGACGCCTTCTTCACGACTGCCTCGCACCGCTCGGCGCCGGGGTGCCTCCCGGGCTTCGGCCCGCTGCGCCGGCCTCCGTCCGCCGGGGGGCCGGTCCGTACTCCGGTCCGGCGGCCGGTCAGCGTCGGCCGAAGGCCGCGAGGGGCCCGTCCTCGCGGGATATTCGGGCCGGGCCCGCCTTGCGCGCCGCACGGGCGGCCCTGGCCGCCCGGCGGGCCTCGCGGCGGCGGGCCCGCGCCGTGCTGCTCGGCGCGGACAGGACCCCGTACCGCTGGTTCCACGTCTGCCGGGTGATCCACACGTCCAGGACGCCCCAGGTGGCCACGATCGTCCCCGCGACCGCGCCGAGCGCCATCGGGAAGGCCAGCCAGGATCCGGTGAGCGCGAGGAAGAAGCTGATCGTCGCCTGGGTCAGGGTCACGGCCACGATCAGCACCGCCCGCACCGCCGAGGTCCGCACCGGATCCGGCATCCGGCGCCGGCGGGCCGGTTCCTCCACCCACAGCCCGCGCCCCGGCACACCGGCCCGGCCGCCGTCCCCTGCGTCACTGCTCATGGTCCGCCCACTCCCCACCACGCGGTCCGTCATCCTGCCCGCCCCCGACGTCGTCCGGAACACCTGCACTGGACGTCTACCCAGACGTCCGCCCCCATGCGTCCCTCGAACAGACAGACGTACGGCGTCGGCGAGAGATTCCCGAATCGCGGACACCTCACCGGACGGGGTGCTGCCGGAACGAATAATTCCAGCCATCCATCCGGTTGCGGGAACCGAGGCCCCACGGAGTGTCATCTGCCACATATCGGGCCGCTCTTGACCGGAAGTATCGGACAACTGGTGATCTTCGTCCAGGGGTCCGGCCGAAAACGTCCGGACACCCCTTCGAGGCCGCTCCGTGTCAGTAGTAGGCTCACGCCGTTTAAATGACGGAACACCGACCTCCGACAACGGGGTTGAGCTGGGGGAGGCTGGGGAGGCCATGCGCTTTCGCGGGAAGTCCATCCGCCGGAAGATCGTGGCGTTGCTCCTTGTGCCGCTCGTCTCCCTGACCGCCCTCTGGGGCTTCGCCACGGTCATCACCGGCCGTCAGGCCGTCCAACTCCTCGACGTCGCCTACGTCATCGACAAGGTCGGGTACCCCATCGAGGACGTCGTCCGCGTCGTCCAGAAGGAACGCCGCCAGAGCCTCGTCGTCCTCGGCGACCCCCGCGCCGCGACCGCGACCGCCGAACTCGCCAAGCACCGCGCGGCCACCGACGACGTCGTCGAACGGATCAGCGCCAACGCCCGGGACCCCGAGGTCACCGACGAGCTGAGCGCCCCCAACGCCCAGCGCCTGCGCTCCATCCTCGCCGCGTTCCACGGCATCAGCGCCCTGCGCCGCTCCGTCGACCAGAACACCCTGGACCCCAGCCAGGCACTGGAGCTCTACAGCCGCCTCGTCGACCCCTGCTACGAGTTCCTGATGAACCTCCACGCGCTGGAGGACGTCGAGATGGACAAGCAGGGACGCGCCCTCGTCGGCATCACCCGGGCCCGCGAGGCCCTCTCGCGCGAGGACGCCGTCATCGCCTCCGCCCTCGCCGCCCGCAGCGTCGGCGCCGCCGACATCCGCAACGTCTCCGACTTCGCCGCCAACCGCACGCTGCTGTACGAGTTCAACCTCGCGATCCTCCCGGCCGCCGACCGCCAGCGGTTCGAGGAGTACTGGGCCGGCCCCGACACCAAGGCGCTGCGCGACGCGGAGGAACGGTTCCTCACCGGCGGCGCGGTCAAGAACCCCCGCGTCACCTCCGCCCAGTGGGACGAGGCCGCCGCCCAGGTCCTCGAAGACCTCGCCACCATGGGCACCGCCGCAGGCGACCGCTACCAGAAGCGCGTCGAACCCGTCGCCATGGACGTCCTGGTCCAGGCAGCCGTCGCCGGAGTCCTCGGCTTCATCGCCCTGACCGTCTCCCTGGTCCTCTCCGTACGCATCGGCCGCGACCTGGTCCGCGACCTTTCCCGGCTCCGCAAGGAGGCCCACGAGGCCTCCGGCGTCCGGCTGCCGGGCGTGATGCGCCGCCTCGCCGCCGGCGAACACGTGGACGTGGAGACCGAGGCGCCCCGCCTGGAGTACGAGAAGGACGAGGTCGGCCAGGTCGGCCAGGCACTCAACACGCTCCAGCGCGCCGCCGTCGAGGCCGCCGTCAAACAGGCCGAACTGCGCCGGGGCGTCTCCGAGGTCTTCGTCAACCTCGCCCGCCGCAACCAGGTCCTGCTGCACCGCCAGCTGACCCTCCTCGACACCATGGAACGCCGTACGGAGGACAGCGAGGAGCTGGCCGACCTCTTCCGCCTCGACCACATGACCACGCGCATGCGCCGCCACGCCGAAGGCCTGGTGATCCTCTCGGGCGCCGCGCCCTCCCGCCAGTGGCGCAAGCCCGTCCAGCTCATGGACGTCGTACGGGCCGCCGTCGCCGAGGTCGAGGACTACGAGCGCATCGAGGTGCGCCGCCTGCCGCGCCTGGGGATCGCCGGCCCCGCCGTCGCCGACGTCACCCACCTCGTCGCCGAACTGCTGGAGAACGCCACCGTGTTCTCCCCGCCGCACACCGCCGTCCAGGTGCACGGCGAACGCGTGGCCAACGGCTTCACCCTGGAGATCCACGACCGCGGCCTCGGCATGAACCCCGAGGCGCTGCTCGACGCGAACCTCCGGCTCGCCGAGACCCCCGAGTTCGAACTCTCCGACACCGACCGGCTCGGCCTGTTCGTCGTCAGCCGCCTCGCCCAGCGCCACAGCGTCAAGGTGGTCCTCCAGCGCAGCCCGTACGGGGGCACCACCGCGGTGGTCTTCCTCCCGGCGGCCCTGCTCACCGAGGCCCCCGGGACCAACGGCACGGGCGTCCGGCTGGACCCCGCCAAGGCCCGGGCCGCGAGGCCCCGCACGATCCCGGCCGGGCAGTCCGCCCGGACCGTACCCGGCGTCGTGGAGCGCGTCCCCTCGGGCCGCCCGCTCCCGGCCGCCGACCTCCGCCGCCCGGTCGAACTGGAGGCCCCGCTCGGGGCCTTCGGCCTGGACGCGGTGGACGGCCTCGACGACCCCGCCGCCCCGGACCCGGCCACCGGCCCGGCAGGCGGCGCGGCCCGCCCGGCCATGGCGACCCTGGACGACGAGACCCCGCCCAACGGCACCCCGCGCAGCGCCCTGCTCGGGCTGCGCCCGGCGGACCGGCCGCACACCGACCGGCACGTGGAGCGGGGCGGTGCCTGGAAGAGCGACCGCGAGGGCTTCCGCGACCGGGACGGCACCCGCGACCGCGACCGTGACGCGGACCGGCACGCCGGGCGCCACGACCGGCGCCCGGGCGGCGACCGCGAGCCGCTGGCCCCCACCGGTCCGGTCCGCCTGGAGACCCCGCGCCGTGACGCGGCCCATCCCGACGGCGCCCGTACCACCGGAGCGGTGCCGCTGCCGCGCCGCCGCCCCACCCCGACGCTGGTCGCCGAGCACGGCCGCCGCGTGGAGCCCCGCCCGGTCTCCGTGGTTCCGCAGCCTGCCGCCGGACCCGAGGGCGACGCCATGAAGACCGGCCCGGGCGGCACGGCGCTGCCCCGGCGGGTCCGTCAGGCGAGCCTGGCCCCCCAGCTGAAGAACTCCGCGGCGCCCGCCTCCGCGGCCCCCGAGGCGGACCCCGTACCCGACCGTGACGCGGAGGAGGTGCGGTCGCGCATGTCCGCGCTCCAGCGCGGCTGGACGGCGGGCCGCAACCAGCACGCACAGCAGCAGTCCGGGGCCGAGGCAGGCACCCCCGCCGCCGGCGGTCCCGGCTCCGAGAACGAAAACGAAGGGGACGGTCGATGACCGCACCGCAGACCGGCAACGACAGCAGGGGCCGCGGCTCAGGCCCGCTCAACTGGCTCCTCGACGAGCTCGTCGACCGGGTCGGCAGCATCCGCAAGGCGGTGGTCCTGTCCGGCGACGGCCTGCCCACCGGCAGCTCCAAGGACCTGACCCGCGAGGACAGCGAGCACCTGGCAGCGGTGGCCTCCGGCTTCCACAGCCTGGCCAAGGGCGTCGGCCGGCACTTCGACTCCGGCACCGTGCGCCAGACCGTCGTCGAGCTCGACGAGGCCTTCCTCTTCGTCATGGCGGCCGGCGACGGCAGCTGCCTGGCCGTCCTGTCCGACGCCGACTCCGACGTCGGGCAGGTCGCCTACGAGATGACGCTGATGGTCAAGCGAGTGGGCGACCACCTGGCGACCGCCCCGCGCACCGGGCTGCCAACCGGAGGGTGAGTCGGACGGCATGAACGATTCCGGCCAGGACCACCCCACCGACCACCCCGCCGGCCTCCCCGCCGACACCGGAGCCGGCGCCCGGCCCGGCACACCGGTCACGGTCCAGGGCTACGAGCACCCGCACTGGTTCGACGACGACGCGGGCCCCGTGGTGCGCCCGTACGCGATGACCCGCGGCCGGACCAGCCACGCCGGCCAGCACCGGCTCGACCTGATCGCGCTCGTCGTCGCCGAACCGGCGGCCGACGATCCGGTCTGGGACATGACCCTGTCCCCGGAACACGCCCACATCCTGGGACTGTGCCGGGGACGGCCGCAGTCGGTCGCGGAACTGGCGGCCGACCTCGACCTCGCGGTCGGGGTCGTCCGGGTCCTGATCGGCGACCTGCTCGACGACGAACTGGTCCACGTGACCCGGCCGGTACCTCCGGCCGAACTCCCCGATGAATCCATTCTGCGAGAGGTGATCGATGGCCTTCGGGCGCTCTAGCCGCACCGGTGCCATGCACGCCGTGTCGCCGGTCGAGCCGCTGACCCTGAAGATCCTGGTCGCGGGCGGCTTCGGGGTGGGCAAGACCACCCTGGTCAGTGCGGTGAGTGAGATCAGGCCGCTGCGGACCGAGGAACAGCTCTCGGAACCGGGCATCGGCATCGACGACACCGGGGGAGTGGAGGGCAAGAGCACCACGACCGTGGCCATGGACTTCGGGCGCATCACGCTCCGCGAGGACCTGGTGCTGTACTTGTTCGGTACCCCGGGACAGGACCGCTTCTGGTTCCTGTGGGACGAACTGGCCCAGGGCTCCCTCGGCGCCGTGGTCCTCGCCGACACCCGCCGCCTCGCGGACTGCTTCGCCGCCGTCGACTACTTCGAGCGGCGCGAGATCCCGTTCGTGGTCGCCGTCAACTGCTTCGACGGCGCGGACCGGCACCCCGTCGTGACCGTACGGGAGGCCCTCGACCTCGACCCCGGCGTACCGGTGCTCCTGTGCGACGCCCGGGACCGGGAGTCGGTGAAGGACGTCCTGGTGGGGGTCGTGGAACACGCGATGTCGCTGGCCCGCGCGCGCCGCCGGAGCCTGACACCGGGGGCCTGACATGGAGGCGGCCCGTACCCCCGCCGACTGGGGTACGGGCCGCGGCTCTCATGGGGGGATACGGGGTCCCGGTCGCGGCGCGGGACTGTGGAGCGAGTGTGAACCCGGCGCAGGGGGCCGTCAAGCATCCCGACAACACGCGCTGTTCAGCGCACGGCGACCACGGCCGACCCGTGTCCGAACAGCCCCTGGTTGGCGGTGATCCCGGCCCGCGCCCCGGGAACCTGGCGGTCCCCGGCGGTACCGCGCAGCTGCCACGTCAGCTCGCACACCTGGGCGATGGCCTGCGCCGGGACCGCCTCACCGAAGGAGGCCAGCCCGCCGCTGGTGTTGACGGGGATCCGCCCGCCGAGGGCCGTCGCCCCCTCCCGTACGAGCTTCGCCCCCTCGCCCTCCCCGCACAGGCCGATGTCCTCGTACCACTCCAGCTCCAGCGCGGTCGACAGGTCGTACACCTCGGCGAGCGAGAGGTCGTCCGGCCCGAGCCCGGCCTCCTCGTACGCGGCGCGGGCGATCGAGGACCGGAACGAGCCGGGCGCCGGCCGTACCGCCACCGAGGAGTCGGTGGCGATGTCGGGCAGGTCCAGGACGGTCCGCGGATAGGTCGGCGTCACCGTGGACACGGCCCGGATCCGCACCGGGTCCGCGATCCCGCGGGAGCGCGCGAAGTCCATGCTGCTCAGCACCAGGGCCGCGCCCCCGTCGGAAGTGGCGCAGATGTCCAGCAGCCGCAGCGGATCGGCGACGACGGCCGAGGCGGCGACCTCGTCGGCGGTCACGGCCTTGCGGTAGCGGGCCTTCGGGTTGAGCGCCCCGGCCGCCGCGTTCTTCACCTTGACCTGGGCGAAGTCCTCCGGGGTGTCCCCGTACACGGCCATCCGGCGGCGCGCGTACAGCGCGAAGTACGCCGGGTTGGTGGCTCCCAGCACACGGAAGCGCAGCCAGTCCGGATCGTCCGGCCGCTCGCCCCCGACCGGTGCGAAGAAGCCCTTGGGCGCGGCGTCCGCCCCCACCACGAGCACGACGTCGGCCAGCCCGGCCAGGATCTGCGCGCGGGCCGCCCCGATCGCCTGCGCCCCCGAAGCGCAGGCGGCGTACACGCTGGTCACCCGCGCCCCCTGCCAGCCGAGGGCGCGGGCGAAGGTCGCCCCGGCCACGTAGCCCGGGTAGCCGGAGCGCACGGTGTCGGCGCCGACGACGGACTGCACGTCCGTCCAGTCCAGACCTGCGTCGGCGAGCGCCGCCCGCGCGGCGGCCCGCCCGTACTCGACGAAGCTGCGGCCCCATTTCCCCCACGGGTGCATCCCGGCGCCGAGGACGGCGACGTCGGCGCTCACGACCCGGCTCCCGCGGCGGCGACCGGCCGGAACCGCCAGGTGGTCCAGGCGGTCCCGGCGTCCTCGTTCAGTACGCCGCCCTCCACCTCGACCTCCATCCCTACGGCCAGGTCGGCCACGGTCACCCCGGGCGCCGCCTGCCCCAGGACGACCATCCCCTCGGCCGCCAGCTCCACCGCGACCAGGGTGTACGGCTCCCAGGGCGCGTCCGGGTCGGACACGTACGGGGCGGGCGGCCGGTAGCGCCCGTCGGTGTAGGACCAGACCCGCCCGCGCGCGGACAGCGGCACCTCGGCGAGCTCGCCGCCGCCCGCGCAGTGCGGGTTGCGGCAGTACGCGTCCTCGCGCGGGAAGTACACGGTGGTGCAGGCGGAACACCGGGTGCCGAGCAGCCGGAAGCCGCCGTCCGGTCCGTGCTCGGTGAACCACCCGTCCACGACGGGTGTGCGTGTCTGTGCCAAGACCCCTCCCCTGCCGAATCTGACGCATCGTCAGGAGTCTGCCACGGGAGGACCGGCCCGGTCACCGGTTCTCGGCAAGCCACTTCTGGGCGATCTCGGCCAGCTCCGCGTCCCGTCCGGCCAGCATCATCCGGATCATCTGCGCGTCCCCGCGCAGCGACCACCCCGGATTCCCGAAGGTCGCCGGATTGTTCCCCTCGATCAGGAAGTGCGCGGGCCAGGCCGTCCCGTACCCGATGAGGGGGAGTGCCGCGAGATAGCGCTTGCGGCCCCGGGCCAGCCCGTAGGCCGTCACGGCGAGACCGGTGAGGGTCCCGGCGAGGTGCACCCAGCGGGTGGCGGCCCGGGAATGCATGGCGACGTAGTAGGGCCAGAACTCCTCGTACGAGCTGAATGTCATATGGGCACGGTACTCACGGCCGCACGGCGGCGACAGCGACCGGGAAATCGAAATGGGTGTCGGGGAATGCCTCGGGCCGCAAGGTGAAGTGCCACCACTCCTCAGGGAGGTTGACGAACCCCTGCTCCCCGAGCGCGCGCTTCAGCAGCTGCCGGTTCGCCCGGGCCGCGGCCCCGATCCGCGGATCATCCGTGTGCGAGAGCGGATCGAAGTAGTCGAAGGGTGTCCCCATGTCGACTTCCCGCCCCGAGAGCTCCACGAGGGTCACGTCGACCGTACTCCCGCGGCTGTGCCCGGACTTCTCCGCGATGTACCCCTCGGCAATCAGCCGGCCGCGCTCCACGTTCGGATAGAACTCCGCCTTCGTCCGCGCGTCCCCGGGGCCGTCGGGCTTCCGGGCCCACCGCACGAAGTGGTCGACCGCCCGCTGGGGCCGGTAGCAGTCGTACACCCGCAGCGTGTACCCGCGCCGCAACAACCCCCGCTGCGCCCGCCGCAGCGCCTCCGCGGCGCTGCGGCCGAGCAGGCAGACGGGCTCCTCGTACCCGTCCACCACCCCGCCGGTGAAATTCCGCGCACCGGCGTACCGCATGTCCTGGCGGATGCTCGGGTCCACCTCGTGCAGCGCGGCGAACCCGGGCGGCGCCGCCCCGCCGGCCAGCACCGCCACCAACCCCGTAACAACCGTCATCCTCATACCCCTTGGCATACCATCGCGGGATGCCGGCACAGCTGAAGGACTCGCACTGCTCCACCTGCGGAGCGCCGTACGGCTCGACCGCCTGGCCCCGTTCCTGCACCGCCTGCGGCGCCACCGCCTACCGCAACCCGCTCCCGGTCGCCGTCACCCTCCTGCCCGTCGAGGACGAGCACGGCACCGGCCTCGTCGTCATCACGCGCACCATCGAACCGGCCCTCGGCGGGGTCGCCCTGCCCGGCGGGTTCATGGACTTCGGCGAGGACTGGCGCGAGGCCGTCGTCCGCGAACTCCGCGAGGAGACCGGCATCACCGCCGACGCCCAGGAGGTCGCCCTCGCCGACGCCCTGAGCTCCCCGGCGGGCCACCTGCTGCTCTTCGGCCTCCTGCCACCGCGCCAGGCCGCCGCCCTGCCCGCCTCGACGGCGACGGACGAGACCACGGGATGGCACATCCTCCGGGCTCCGGCGGAACTGGCCTTCCCCCTCCACACCCGGGCCGCCGCCAACTGGTTCGCGGGCAGCTACGCCTGACCCGGGCCGCTCGGACGGGACCTCGGCGACAGCCCCCAGGGGCGTCAGAGCCCCCGTACGACCACGTCCTCGACCGCGTTCCCCGACTCGTCCTCCACCACCACCGCGTCCCCGAGCCAGCGCACCACGTACCGCTCCACCTTGCCCGGCTCGAAGCCAGGCCCCGGGTCCCGGATCACCACCCCGCCGCCGGTGCGCCCGCGCGCCGGAGCCCAGGCCTCCAGGGTCACCGCCCCGGTCCCGGCTCCCTCCCCGGCCCCGTCCCCGCCGCCGGTACCGGCCCGGATCGCCAGCACCGCGCCCGCCCGTGCCAGCACCGGGATCCGGCCCGGCGGGGCGTCCAGCAGGACCTGGCCCGGACCCTCGTACGCCGCCCCGGTCGCGGTGTCGTACCACCGCCCCCGCGGCAGCCTCACCGCCCGCCGGTCAGCCCCGCACTCCAGCACCGGGGCCACCAGCAGCGCGTCGCCGAGCAGGAACGCGTCCTCGCAGTCCCGCAGCCCCCGTTCCTCCGGCGCCCCCCACCACAGCGGCCGCACATAGGGGGCCCCGGTCCGCCGCGCCAGATGGGCCAGCGTCACGAAGTACGGCCGCAGCCGCTCCCGTTCCGCCAGCACCGCCCGCGCGTGCTCCTCCACCTCCGGCCCGAACTCCCACGGCTCCCGCGGCCCGGCCCACAGCGCCGAATGCGTCCGGAACAGCGGCAGGTACGCCCCGAGCTGGAGCCACCGCAGGTACAGCTCGCCCGATGGCGACCCGCCGAAGCCCCCCACGTCCGGCCCCGAGTACGGCACCCCGCACAGCCCCAGCCCCAGCACCAGCGCGAGGGAGGCGCGCAGCCCGTCCCAGCTGGTCTCGACGTCGCCCGACCACGTGCCCCCGTACCTCTGCATCCCCGCCCACCCCGACCGCGAGAAGAGGAACGGCCGCTCGGCGGGCCGCAGCCGCAGCAGCCCCTCCCACCCCGCCCGCGCCATCGCGAGCGCGTACACGTTGTGCCCCTCCCGGTGGTCCCCGCCCGCGCCGTCCATCGCGTGCCGCGCCGACCGGGGCAGCGTGGCGTCCCCGAACGGGGCGAAGGACACCGGCTCGTTCATGTCGTGCCAGAAACCCGCGAAGCCCCGCGCGAGCCGCTCCTCGTACAGCCCGCCCCACCACTCCCGCACCGCCGGATCCGTGAAGTCCGGATACGCGCACGAGCCCGGCCAGACCTCGCCGCGCACCTCCACGCCCCGCGCGTCCCGTACGAAGGCCCCGCCCGCCCCCACCTCCAGCCCCGACGCGTGCACCGGGTCCCCGGCCCGCACCGCCGGATCGACGATGGACACCAGCCGCACCCCCCGCTCACCCAACTCCCGCGCCAGCCCCGGGAGATCCGGGAACCGCTCCTCGTCCACCGTGAAGACCCGGTGGCCGTCGTAGTGGTCGATGTCCAGATGTACGGCCGACAGCGCGAGCCCGCGCTCCGCATAGCCCGCGGCCACCCGCCGCACCTCAGCCGCACTGCCGAACCCCCACCGCGCGTGCTGGTACCCCAGGGCCCACTCCGGCGGCACCGCCGCCGCTCCCGTCAGCCCCGACCAGCCCTGCAGCACCCGCGCCGGCGTCCCCGTCAGCACCCAGCACCTGAGCGGCCCGCCCTCCACGCGCAGCTCGCTCGACCCCTGCCGGTCCGCCCCCGAGCCCGCCCCCTCCTCGCCCTCGCGCAGCGTCACCCGCCCGTCCCAGGAGTTGTCGTGGAACACCAGGTGCGTCCCCGCGTCCGCCACCACCACCTGCACCGGCATCGTGATGTACAGCGGATCGTCCCCCGGCCCGAAACCGCCCCTCGGGTCGGTGTTCCACAGCCGGTACACCCCGTCCCGCAGCCGCGGTCCCGCCGCCCGCCCGCCCAGCCCGAAGAACCGCGCGTCCGCCGGCACCTCGCTGCGCTGCAACCACCGCGCCCCGGCCCCCTCGGCGCCCTCCACCGGCTCCCACCACCGCGGCGGCAGCTCCCGCCGCAGCACCGTCCCGCCCGGGGTGCGCACCTCCACCGCGCCGTGCCGCGACACCGCCACCGTCACCCGCTCCGACACCACCCGCCAGCCGCCCTCGGTGTCCGGCTCCAGCACGGCCCGCGGATCCGGCTCCGGCCCGCCGCCCACCACCGCGTACGAGGGCTCCGGCCCGGCCCCGTCCCAGCCCCAGAACACCGCGCCGCCCACGGTGACCCGTACCAGCAGCTCCGAGCGGGCGAAGCGCAGCACGCCCCCGCCCGGCCGCGGCTCCGTACCGGTCAGCAGCCCCGGCACCCGCGCCCGCTCCGCGCCCCGGCGCGGGAGCCCCACCGCATCCGCGCGCCGGTGGCGCCAAGCGGACAGCAGGGCCCGCCGTCCGCGCTCCGTACCGATGTCCTTGACCGCACGCACCAGATCACGACCGTCCATGGAGATCACCCTGCCACCGGGCCCCGGCCGCAGGTGATGCGTTCAACTGCCGTTCACCCGCAGGCGATCACTGGCGACCGGTGGCGGCCCACATGCCCCCCGCCCCGCGAGCGGCGATGACGACTCTGGTGCGGATGTCGATCACGTGGCATGGTCCCCTGTGAGCCGCCGCGCACCCACCCGCCGCGCGATGGCACCGTACGCACACGAAGCGCGAGCCACAGACTTGACCGGGAGCCGACCCATGACCTCAGCCACGCAGCCGGAACCCCTCTGGGCCCCGGGCCCCGACCGGATCGCAGCGGCCCGGATCACCGCCTTCCAGGCGTGGGCCGCCGAGCGGTACGGGGCCCCGGCGGACGGCGGCTACCCCGCCCTGCACCGCTGGTCCGTCGACGAGCTCGACACCTTCTGGCAGGCCGTCGCCGACTGGTTCGACGTCCGGTTCACCACCCCGTACACCTCCGTCCTCGCCGACCGCTCCATGCCCGGCGCGCGCTGGTTCACCGGCGCCACCCTCAACTACGCCGAGCACGCCCTGCGCGCCGCCGAGGACCCGGCCCGCGCCGGGGACCCCGCCCTGCTGCACGTCGATGAGACCCACGAGGCCACCCCCGTCACCTGGGCCGAGCTCCGCAGCCAGGTCGGAGCGCTCGCCGCCGAACTGCGCGCCCTCGGCGTACGCCCCGGGGACCGGGTCAGCGGCTACCTCCCCAACATCCCCGAAGCCGTCGTGGCCCTCCTCGCCACCGCCGCCGTCGGCGGAGTCTGGACCTCCTGCGCCCCCGATTTCGGCGCCCGCAGCGTCCTGGACCGCTTCCAGCAGGTCGAGCCGGTGATCCTCTTCGCCGTCGACGGCTACCGCTACGGGGGCAAGGAGCACGACCGCCGCGACACCGTCGCCGAGCTCCGCGCCGAACTCCCCTCCCTGCGCGCCGTCGTCCACATCCCGCTGCTCGGCACGCCGGCCCCCGAGGGCGCCCTCGACTGGTCCGCCCTGACGTCGGGCGACACCGCTCCCGTCTTCGAGGCGGTCCCCTTCGACCACCCCCTCTGGGTCCTGTACTCCTCCGGTACGACCGGCCTGCCCAAGGCCATCGTCCAGTCCCAGGGCGGCATCCTCCTGGAACACCTCAAGCAGCTCGGCCTGCACTGCGACCTGGGCCCCGAGGACCGGTTCTTCTGGTACACCTCCACCGGCTGGATGATGTGGAACTTCCTCGTCTCCGGCCTGCTCACCGGCACCACCGTCGTCCTCTACGACGGCAGCCCCGGCTACCCGGACACCGGCGCCCAGTGGCGCATCGCCGAGCGGACGAAGGCCACCCTGTACGGGACATCCGCCGCCTACGTGATGGCCTGCCGCAAGGCCGAGGTCCACCCCTCCCGCGACTTCGACCTCTCGGCCGTGAAGTGCGTGGCCACCACCGGCTCCCCGCTGCCGCCCGACGGCTTCCGCTGGCTCCACGACGAGGTGGCCGAGGACCTCTGGATCGCCTCCGTCAGCGGCGGCACCGACGTCTGCAGCTGCTTCGCCGGCGCCGTCCCCACCCTGCCCGTCCACATCGGCGAGCTCCAGGCCGCCTGCCTCGGCACGGACCTCCAGTCCTGGGACCCGTCCGGCAAGCCGCTCATCGGCGAGGTCGGCGAACTCGTCGTCACCAACCCCATGCCGTCCATGCCGATCCACTTCTGGAACGACCCCGACGGCAGCCGCTACCGCGACAGCTACTTCGAGATGTTCCCCGGAGCCTGGCGCCACGGGGACTGGATCACCATCACCGACCACGGCTCGGTGATCATCCACGGCCGCTCCGACTCCACGCTCAACCGCCAGGGCGTCCGGATGGGCTCCGCCGACATCTACGAGGCCGTCGAGCGGCTCCCGGAGATCAAGGAATCCCTGGTCATCGGCCTGGAGGAGCCGGAGGGCGGTTACTGGATGCCCCTCTTCGTCCACCTAGCCCCCGGCGCCACCCTGGACGAGGACCTCCGCGCCCGCATCAAGGCGACGATCCGCGAGGAACTCTCCCCGCGCCACGTCCCCGACGAGATCATCGAGGTCCCGGGCATCCCGCACACCCTCACCGGCAAGCGCATCGAGGTCCCCGTCAAGCGCCTCCTCCAGGGCACGCCGATGGCCAAGGCGGTCAACCCGGGCTCGGTCGACAACCTCGACCTCCTCCACTTCTACGAGGAGCTGGCCCGCACCCGCCGCTGAGACCGGCCACTGTCAGTGGCGGTGATTACTCTGAGTGAGCAAGTGATGGCGATACTCAGGGGGAGCCAGCCATGCCACCGACGAACCACGCCGGCACCAACGGCAACAGCAGTACTCGGACCAGCCGGACCAGCAGGACCAGCCGGACGAACAGCACCAGCAGGCGCCGTACGCTGCGCCGCGAAGTCCCCAGTACCGTCGGCCTCCTCGCCGACGCCGAGGACTTCGCGGCCATGTGCGGCTACCGCAGCTTCGCCTTCGACCAGCCCACCGACTACCCCGACTACCTCCACCACGTGGACGGCCTGCTCCGCTCCCTCGCGGCCCAGGCCATCCACACCACCGTCGCCCTCTTCGACCCCGAGGAGTACGCCGACTACTGCGCGGACCACGGCCTCGACCCCGACACCGCCGAAACCCGCACGCGCTTCACCGCGGAACTCGCCGGAGCCGGGGCCGGGCTGCCCTACGCGGGCCAGCCCGTCGACGAGCTCGTCCCGCTCCTCGTCGACGAGGCCGTCCGGCAGGCCACCTGGGAGTACGCCACCACCCTGCTGACCCAGGTGGGCAGCTGCGCGGACTGCGGCGAGGACATCGGCCAGGCCTCCTTCGAGCGCGCGGCCGCCGCACTGAGGCGCCTGCTCGCCGACGCCGAACCGGGCCACCACCACCTCGTCTGCAGCGTCCCGACCGAGACGGAACAGCTCGTCGCCGTCCTGCACGCCCAGACGTCCGGGGATCCGGAGGCCCTGCCCCAGGTGGAGGGCCGGCAGAGCCTCGACTTCGTGACGGTCCTGGCCGCCGGACTCGCCCTGGGCGGCCCCGGCGGACTGGTCCTGCGGAGCACCGCCGAGGGCTGCCGGGACCGGGTCCACGGCTGGCGGCTGGACCGCGGCCGCCTCACCGCGCTCTCGGCGGCCGCCGTGTTCAACGCCTACTGCACCGACGCCGACACCGGAGACCCCGTCGCCCCCGAACCGGGCGTCGAATACTGCCCGGGCTACGAGGTGGACGACCCGGGCCCGCACGGGTAGGCCGCGGCCAACGGCCGAGGGGCCCCCGCCACCGGCGAAGGCCCCTCGACACGACAACGACCCGGCGACGGGCCGCACCGACCGGCTACTCGCCGGACAGCACCGCCTGGGCGGCCACGCGGGCCTCCTCGGCGGTGTCCGTCGCACGCGCGGCGGCAGCGGCCCGCTCGCACTGGGCGAGCGTGTACTTCGCGAGCGTCGCCCGCACGTACGGAATCGAAGCCGCACCCATCGACAGGGAGGTGACACCGAGACCGGTCAGCACACAGGCCAGCAGCGGGTCGGAAGCCGCCTCGCCACAGACGCCACAGCTCTTGCCCTCCGCCTTCGCGGCCTCCGCCGACATGGCGATCAGGTCGAGCAGCGCCGGCTGCCACGGGTCCTGGAGCCGGGAGACGGCGCCGACCTGCCGGTCGGCGGCGAAGGCGTACTGCGCGAGGTCGTTGGTCCCCAGCGAGAGGAACTCGACCTCCTGCAGGATCGAGCGCGCCCGCAGCGCGGCGGAGGGGATCTCCACCATCGCGCCGAACTTCGCCCGCAGCCCGGCCTCACGGCAGGCGTCGGCGAAGGCCTTCGCGTCGGTCCGGTCCGCCACCATCGGAGCCATGACCTCGAGGTAGACCGGCAGACCCTCGGCGGCCTTGGCCAGCGCGGTGAGCTGCGTACGCAGCACGTCCGGGTGGTCCAGGAGCGAGCGCAGCCCGCGCACGCCCAGCGCCGGGTTCGGCTCGTCGGCCGGAGTCAGGAAGTCCAGCGGCTTATCGGCGCCCGCGTCCAGGACGCGTACGACGACCCGCCCCTCGGGGAAGGCTTCGAGCACCTTGCGGTAGGACTCGATCTGCTTCTCTTCGGAAGGAGCCTTCTTGCTGTCGTCCAGGAAGAGGAACTCGGTGCGGAACAGGCCCACACCCTCCGCCCCGGCCTCGACGGCAGCGGGCACGTCGGCGGGACCACCGACGTTCGCCAGCAGCGGCACCTTGTGACCGTCGGAGGTGGCGCCCGGGCCGGAGGAGGCGGCCAGCGCCGCCTTCCGCTCGGCCGCCGCTGCCGCCAGCTCGGCCCGCTTCTGCGCGGTCGGCTCGACGAACAGGTCACCCGTGCTGCCGTCGACGGCGATGACGGTGCCCTCGGCGATCTCACTGGCGCCGGGCAGCGCCACGATCGCCGGCACGCCCAGCGCCCGCGCGAGGATCGCGCTGTGGCTGGTCGGGCCGCCTTCCTCGGTGACGAAGCCGAGCACGAGCGTCGGGTCGAGCAGAGCGGTGTCGGCGGGCGCGAGGTCCCGCGCGATCAGGACGTACGGCTCGTCACTGTCCGGGACACCCGGCATCGGCACGCCCAGCAGGCGCGCCACGATGCGGTTCCGGACGTCGTCCAGGTCCGCCACCCGGCCGGCCATGTACTCGCCGGCCCCCGCGAGCAGGTCGCGGTAGGAGGCGAACGCGTCGTACACACCGCGCTCGGCGGTGCTGCCGACGGCGATGCGCCGGTCGACGTCCGCCATCAGCTCGGGGTCCGTGGCGATCATCGCCTGGGCCTCGAGCACGTGCTGAGCCTCGCCACCGGCCAGCTGGCCGCGCGCGATCAGGTCGGCCGAGACAGCCTCCACGGCCTTACGGGCGCGCCCCTGCTCGCGCTCCGCCTCATCCGCGGTGATCTGCTTGGCCGGCGGCTCGAGAACCGCCGTGCCCATGTGCCGAACCTCGCCGATCGCCACACCGTGGCTCACGCCGACGCCTCGCAGCGTTGTCTCCATTTCACCCGTCTCCGATTGAGCGGCGGACCGAAGCCGCCGCGGTGGATGTCCGACTCGCGCCTCTTTGGACGGAGGGGTCAGGCGGACGTGTCACTTCCAGTTGAAGAGAACGTCCCCGGCCTTCATGTCGCCGCTCTCGGCGACGTCGGAGAGGGACTCGGCCGAGGCCTCCAGCGCCACGACCGGGCAGATTGGGGACTTGCCCGCGGCCTCGACCGCGGCAGGGTTCCAGCGGATGACGACCTGGCCGCGCTGCACGGTGTCGCCCTTGTTGACGAGGAGCTCGAAGCCCTCGCCGTTGAGCTGCACGGTGTCGATCCCGAGGTGGGTGAGCACACCGTGCCCGTCACTGTCGACGACGACGTACGCGTGCGGGTGCAGGGAGACGACCACACCGTCGACGGGGGACACCGCCTCATAGGAGTCGCGCGCGGGATCGATGGCCGTGCCCGGTCCCACCATCGCGCCGGAGAACACCGGATCGGGCACTGCCGCGAGTCCGATGGCGCGCCCGGCAAGTGGGGACGTCACGCTGGTCATGGGGGCCTCCCAGGGGGTGGGGCTTCTTCGTGTCGCCGTCACTACCTGTCGCGAACGGCGTACTCTCAGAAGGATAAGTCACGGGTTGTACGGGTTCGCCCGGTGTTGGTCCCGACTCGGGCGGCCCTTTGGCACCGGAGACTAGTGGACTAGACCGGTGGACTAGACCATACGCCTGAATCGATTTGCCTGGCCACTGCCAGGCCTGTACTGTCGTGACTCCCGCCACGGCGCCTCGTGTGAACTTCTCGCGAACGGCCGGTGGACGGGACTCCTCCTCCTCAGTATCGATCTTGATCTCTCCATTCTTTCCGCACGCCTTTTCGGTAAACCGGTGAGTGGTCAGAGAGAAGGAAAAGCACTGATAGAGTCGGACTCGCCGAAAGGGAAACGCGAAAGCGGAAACCTGGAAAGCGAAACCCGCTTCGACCGGGAATCGGACACGAAAGAGTCTGATAGAGTCGGAAACGAA